>DATHVC010000109.1:0-9095 GCA_035461565.1 Actinomycetota bacterium | reverse complement strand
ACCGATGCTCCGGCTCGTTGGCTCGGCGGACGATCGCGTCGTTCCGAACAAGGAGGCCCGAGATGGTCCAGGCGCTGATGGCTCGCCGAGGAACGAGGGTTCGCACGGCCGCGGCCCGGCCGACGCTGCTCACGCCGTTGTTCCTGACGGTGGCGGCCGCGGAGCTCGCCTATTTCACCGCCGACGGCGTGCTCCTGCCGGCCCTGCCACGGTACGTGGAAGGGCCGCTCGGCGGGGGGAACGTCGCCGTGGGGCTGGTAATGGGGGCGTTCAGCATCTCGGCCTTCTTCCTCCGCCCGCTGGCCGGGCGGATGGCCGACCGGCGGGGCCGCCGGCTCCTGATGGTGGCCGGCGCCTCGATGTTCGCCGTGTCGGTGGCCGGCTACCTGGTCGCGAGCTCGATCGTGATGCTCGCGGCCATGCGGCTGCTGACCGGCGTGGGGGAGGCCTTCTTCTTCGTCGGTGCCCTGAGCGCGAACATGGACCTCGCCCCCCCCGAACGCCGGGGGGAGGCCATGAGCTTCGCCTCGCTCGCCCTGTACATCGGGATCGGGGCCGGGCCGTTCCTTGGGGAAGCGGTAATCGATCGATTCGGGTACGCGAGCGCCTGGTGGCTCGCCATCGCCCTGGCCGCGGGGGCCGTGGCGCTCAGCCTGCGCCTGCCCGCCATGAGGCCCAGCGAAGAGGAGACGGCGCCGCCGGCCGGCGCCCGGCTGGTGCACCCGGCCGGCCTGCTTCCGGGCGTGGTGCTGCTCGCCGCGTTGTGGGGGATGGCGGGGTTCCTCACGTTCGTGCCGCTCTACGCCCTCGACCTGCGCATGGGCGGGGCGAGCCTCGTGCTCGGCCTGTTCGCCGGCATCGTCGTGCTCGTTCGCAGCGTCGGCGCCAGGATCCCGGACCGCCTCGGTCCGGCGCGGGCCACGCGGATCGCCCTCACGCTGACCGCCACCGGGCTCGCCGTCATCGGCGTGTGGAGGACGCCCACGGGGCTGGTCGCCGGGACCGTCCTGCTCGGATTGGGGGTCGCGTTGTTCACGCCGGCGCTGTTCGCGCTGGCCCTGGACGGCGTTGGGCCGAACGAGCGGGGCGCCGTGATGGGAACCACGAGCGCCTTCCTCGACCTGGCGTTCGGGGTCGGCCCGGCCACGCTGGGGTTCGTGGCCGCAGGCGTGGGCCGCGGCGGGACGTTCCTGGCGGGTTCGGCCGCGGCGCTGGCCGGCCTGGCTCTGGTCGTCGTGTCGAGACTGGGCCGGCGGGACCGCCGTCGTCCCTCAGGCTGAGTCGCTCCGTCTGAGCAGGGGCCCCGCGCCTGGTCGAGCGCCCCGCCGGTACAGTGGTCCGCTCGGAGGTGCGCCGCCCACCATGACCGAGCCGACCGCCTGATGCCGCCCGCGTTGTTCGAGGCCGACGTGGTGGTTGCGGGCGGCGGACCAGGCGGCGTGGGGGCGGCCGTGGCGGCAGCGCGCGCCGGGCTGTCCACGGTCCTGCTGGAGGGGCATGGGTTCCTCGGCGGGAGCCGGACCGCCGCCGCCGTGGACACCTCCTATGGGTTCTGGACGCCGGGCGAACGGCCCCGGCAGGTGGTCGGAGGTGTGGGCTTCGAGATCATGCGGTCGCTGCTCGAGGCCGGTCACGCGTTCGAGCGGCCGAACACATACGGCGCCGGCCCGGGGATCACCTACGACATCGAACGGCTCAAGGTCCTGCTCGACCGCATGGTCACGGGGGCCGGCGCCGAGGTCCTGTTCCACGTGATCGTTACTTCAGCGCGCGCGGAGGGGAATAGCTGGACGCTCGAGGTGGCTCATCGTGCCTCGGGCACGTGGAGCGGGCGCGGCCGCTACCTGATCGACGCCACCGGTGACGCCGTGGTCGCAGCTCAAGCCGGCGCGCCGGTGACCGTCGCCGCCGTCGAGGGCCCGGTTCAGAGCCTGACGACGATCTTCTTCATGGCCGGCGTGGACGTCGAGCGCTGCCTCGCCATTCCGCACGAGGAGCGCACCCGCCTGGTGGCCGAGGCCGACCGCTCCGGGGCCTACCGGTTGCCGCGCCACGACGGCTCGATCCACCGGACCCCGCACCCGGGCGTGGTGCAGGTGAACTGGGTCCGGGTGCCCAACGTGGACGCGACGGACCCGCGAGCCCTGGCCGCCGCCGAGATGGAGGGACGCCGCCAGGCCTTCGAGTACCTCCGGTTCTTCCGCGACCGGGTGCCCGGCTGTAACAACGCGTACGTCTCGGGGCTCGGTCAGCAGATCGGCGTCCGCGAGACGCGACGGATCCGGGGGCGCGCCGTCCTTGAGGTGGACGACATCGTCGGCGGCGTCGTGCCCGACGACTCCATCGCCGTGTGCGCGGCGCCCGTGGAGGACCACACCCCTGGAACGGACACGCGGTGGATCCCGGTCGGGGGAGGCGGCGTGTACGGCATCCCGTACGGCTGCCTGATCCCCGAGACGGTCGGCCACCTGCTGGTGGTGGGCCGGTGCCTCTCCGCGACCCACGACGCCCAGGCTTCGGTTCGGAACTCGGCGCAGGCCTTCGCGACGGGGGAGGCGGCGGGCCACGCCGTCGCGGCTGCGGCGTCCCACTCATCCGACGTGGTCGCCGTGGACGTCTCCGAGGTTCGCCAACGCATCCTGGCCGGGGGCGGGATCTTGTCGTGACCGGTCGCTTGGCGGATCGGGTGGTGGTGGTCACCGGAGCCGGCGGGATCTCGTCGGCGGGGGCCACCCGGTTCGCGGCCGAAGGCGCCGCCGTGTTCGTCGTCTCCCGGGATGCGGAGGAGTCTCGCACCCTGGCCGGGGAGGTTGCCGCCGCCGGCGGAGCCGCCGACTGGGTGCCGGCCGACCTTCGCGACGAAGCCGCCACGGTGGCCGCGATGGAGCGATGTCGTGCGCGGTTCGGCCGCATCGACGGCCTGTTCGCCGTGGCCGGCGGGAGCGGGCGCCGGTTCGGGGACGGGCCGCTGCACGACATCCCGCTCGGCGGGTGGGAGGAGACGTTCGCCGCCAACGCGACGCCCATGTTCGTCTCCGCGAGGGAGGCGGTCCGCGCCATGCTGGAGCGTGGCGAAGGCGGGTCGCTGGTGATCGTGACCAGCGTGTTGGCCGACCATCCGGCTCCGAAGTTCTTCGCCACCCACGCCTACGCGGCGGCGAAGGGGGCGGCCCGATCGTTCGTCCGCGCCGTCGCGGCCATGTACGCGACGAGCGGGATCCGGGTGAACGCCGTGGCGCCCGGATTGATCGCGACTCCCATGTCGGCGCGTGCGGCAAGGGATCCGGCCACCGCCGCGTACGCAAGAGCCAGGCAGCCGCTGGCCGGCGACCTCCTTCCCCCCGAGGCGATCGCCGATGCCGCGCTCTTCCTTCTCTCCGACGAGGCGCGATACATCACTGGACAGGTGCTGACGGTCGATGGTGGATGGAGCGTCACGGACGCCGCCGCCGGGGTCGATGGTGGCGAAAATGTCTAGACATCTCCGTCGCCGTTCGGGAAGATGAGACCCGTGGCGACCCTGACCGTGCACGACGTGACCTACGAACGACTGGCCAAGACGATCGACCACTCATTGCTCCGGCCGGAGCTCACCCTGCAGGAGATCGCAGAGGGCTGCGAGCTGGCAGCTCGGTACGACGTGGCGTCCGCCTGTGTCCGGCCCGCCGATGTTCCCCTGGCGGGGGAGGTCCTGCGCGGCGGCTCGGTGGCGGTTGGGACGGTCGTTGGGTTTCCTCACGGGTCCCACGCCACCGCGACGAAGGTGTTCGAGGCCGAGCGCGCCCTGGCCGACGGCGCGACCGAGCTCGACATGGTCATGAACATCGGGTGGTTGCGATCAGGCGAGGACGAGCGCGTCCGGGACGACGTCGCCGACGTCGTGCGAGCGGCCGAGGGTCGGGCTCTGATCAAGGTGATCCTCGAGAACGCCTATCTCGACGACGACCAGAAGCGGAGAGCCTGCCGGATCGTGGAGGACGCCGGAGGCGACTTCGTCAAGACCTCGACCGGGTTCGCGCCGGGCGGGGCGACGATCGAGGACCTCCGCCTGATGCGCGAAGCGGTCTCGCCGCGGGTTCGCGTCAAGGCCGCGGGAGGAGTTCGAACCCTCGACGCGCTCCTGGACGTGATGGCGGCCGGCGCCGAACGTGTTGGAGCGACGCAGACCGCCGCCATCCTGGACGACTACCGGGCCCGAACGGCGGCCTGAGCGGCTGGACCCGGTCGTTGCCGCCGTCATGGGCGGGCGCGTGCCGAGAGCTGCTCCGCCGCCAGCGCCGCCCCGATCGCCCCCGCGAAGGGCCCCAGAGCGGCGGGGACCACCTCGATCTCGTCGGCGGGCACGAGGGTGACGCGCCGCCGCACGGCCTCGCGGATCGGGCCGACCACCAGCTCGCCCGCTGCAGCGATCCCGCCACCGATCACGATCCGGCGTGGACCGAGGACGGTCACGACGTTGGCAAGCGCGATCCCGAGGTACCCGGCGATGGTCTCCACGGCATGGCGGCACCGCTCGTCGCCGGCACGAACGCCTTCGAAGACCTGCTCGGCCGTGCTCCGGCCGGCCAGCCGGGCCAGCGCGTCCGCCTGCGCGAGCGCCTCCACGCATCCCCGGTTGCCGCACCCACATCGCGGTCCATCCGGCTCGACCGTCTGATGGCCGATCTCTCCGGCCACCCCCCAGGCGCCGAGCTCGATCCGGCCGTCGATGAGCAGGCCTCCGCCGACGCCGGTGCCGAGGACGAGGCCCGCCACCAGGCGGTGACCCCGTCCGGCTCCAAGGATGCCCTCGGCCAGCGTGAATGCGCGCGCGTCGTTGATCAAGGTGGCCGGTATGCCCAGTCCCTGCGCGACCGGCTCGCGAAGGGGGTGCCCCGGCCATGGCCCGGGCAGGTTGGGGAACAGCCGGATGGTCCCGTGGTCCCGGTCGAACAAGCCGGGCACGCCGACGCCAACCGCCTCGAGCGGCCCGTGGTGTTCCACGGCCCGCCGGCCGAGCTCGACCAGCCGCTCGATCACCACCTCCGGCCCTTCCTCGGCTCGGGCCGGATCGGTTACCGAGGCCACCGTTCGGTACGAAGGCCCGTCCACCTCGAGGACCGCCGTCTTGATGTTGGTCCCGCCCAGATCGAGCCCGAGCAGGCGTCGGACGTTCACCGGGATCCGTTTCGCTCGTCGCGCTGAAGGACGGCCTCGAAGAGGTAGCGCCGGGACGCATACCGCGTCTCCGTATGCTCGAGGGGTTCCCCCTGCTGGTCCGAGATCACGCGGCGTTCGCAAACGAGGACGTCGCGCGCGGTCAGCTCCAACAGCCGCCGCTCCGCCGCGGTCGCCGGCCGCGCGGTTACCGTCGCGTGCGCCCGCGTCGGGATCCTGCCGAGCCGCTCCATCGCGTCATGGAGCGATCCGTTCTCCAGATCGTCCTGGAGCACGGCGATCAGCGCGGGGACCAACACGGCGCGTTCGATTGCCATCGGAACGTCGTCGGCCAGCCGCAGGCGCTCGAGCACCACCACGCGGTCTCCGGGACGGAGCCCAAGCATCTCGGCGTCCACGGGCGCCGGCGAGGTGACCTCTGCACGAAGCATCCTCGACGATCCCCGGAGCCCTCGCCGGCGCATGCTCTCGGTGAACGACAGCGGCGACCCGAGAAGCCGGGCGACGGGGGTGGCGGCGACGAACGTCCCCCGGCCCCGACGCCGGACGACGAGCCCCTCGTTCACCAGCTGCTGCACCGCCTGGCGGGCCGTCATGCGGCTGACCGAGAAGCGGTGGCACAGCTCGGCATCGGAGGGCAGCCGATCGCCGGGCGACGCAGCGCGCACCCGCTTCCGCAGGTGCCTGGCGATGCGCTCGTACCGGGGTTCCCTGCTCGGCATGGCCGTTATCTTGACCGGCCCGGCGGCCTTGACCTAGCATCGCGGTTGTCTAGACATTTGTCCAACGGCGGCGGGCGAGACGCCGGCCCGCGAGCGGAGGGATGGGTGGGGGACGCGTCGGGTCGGTGGCTCCGTGAGGCACGGGGGATCCTGGACCGGCTCGAGGCGACCCAGTTCCCGGCGATCGATGCCGCCGCCGATCTCTGCGCCGGGGCGATCGCGTCGGACGGCCTGGTCCATCTGTTCGGCACCGGCCACTCCCGGATCCCGCTCGAAGAGATGTTCCCGCGGTATGGCTCGTATCCGGGGTTCCACCCGATCGCCGAGTTGTCGATGACCTTCCACACGCAGGTGGTCGGGGCGAACGGTCAACGCCAGGCGATGTTCATCGAGCGCGTGGAAGGCCTGGCGGAGCAGATCCTCGCCAACTTCGATCTGGGGCCACCCGACGCGATGATGGTGTTCAGCGCCGGAGGACTCTCGACCGTCCCGGTGGAGATCGCGATGGGGGCGCGACGGCGGTCCATGCCCGTGATCGCCGTCACCTCGGTGGCCCACGTACGGGCCGGCAGGCCGAAACACCCCTCGGGCACGAGCGTGCTCGACCACGCCGACGTTGTGATTGACACCTGTACCCCGGTGGGGGACGCCCTCGTCGTGCTCGAGGGCGTGGAGACGCCGATCGGGCCGGGAACGACCGTCGCCTACGCGGCGATCGTCAACGAGATCAAGGTGCGAACCGCCGCCACCCTGGCCTCGAGGGGGTTGCTCCCTCCGGTGATCACGAGCCCAGCGGTCGTCGGCCCCGAGCGGGCCGCGGCCCTGTTCGACGCCGCGTACCGCGAGCACACCAGGCGATACGCGCGGCGGCTGGCCGGCTCGAACGACCTCGTTGGGGGCGCACGTGCTTAACCCGTTGCGCCACCGCCGGCCAGAAGTCGCGAGAGGCCGAAGTTAGCGGGGGAGCTTAGTTCGAATCGCCAGAAGCTTCCTCCATTGACAGGCGAAAGTTCGGGACCCTAGAGTTCGCGCCATGCCCAGACCGGAGGGACGGACGGTGGTCGGCTCTCCCGGAGATCTCCTGCGGCGGGTCGTCGCCGGCGAGGCGACGACGAGGGCCGAGCTGGCCCTGGCCACCGGTCTGGCGCGATCCACGATCTCCCAGCGGGTCGACGCGCTGGTCCAGCAGGGGTGGCTGGTCGAGGCGGGGGAGGCCCCCTCGACCGGTGGCCGCCGACCGACGGTGCTGGCGTTCAACCGCGGCGCGGGGATCGTGCTCGTTGCCGACGTCGGTGCGACCCACTCCCGGATCGCCGTCGCGGACCTCGCCGGGACGCCACTGGCGGAGACGCGCGGGGACCTTGACGTCGCGGCCGGCCCCGACCCGGTGCTCGAGTGGGTCCTCGAACGATTCCGGGAGCTGCTCGAACACGTGGGCCGGTCCGAGCGCCACGTCCGCGGGATCGGGATGGGTGTCCCGACGCCCGTCGAGTTCGCCACCGGACGCCCCGTCCACCCGCCCATCATGCCGGGCTGGGACAACTTCGCGATCCCCGAATGGTTCCGGGAACGGCTCGACGTGCCGGTGCTCGTCGACAACGACGTGAACATCATGGCGGTGGGTGAACACTGGTCCCACTGGCGCAATCAGGAGAACCTGCTGTTCATCAAGGTCGGCACCGGGATCGGTTGCGGCATCATCGCCGGGGGGCGTATCCACCGCGGCGCGCAGGGAGCGGCCGGCGACATCGGCCACGTCCGGGTGGCCGGATACGAAGAGATCCTGTGCGAGTGCGGGAACCCCGGCTGCCTGGAGTCGATCGCGTCCGGCCGCGCGCTCGCCCGGCAGCTCACGGCGATGGGAATCGGCGCGAAGAACGGGCGAGACGTGGTGAAGCTGGTGAAGGCCGGCAACCGCGACGCCCTCCGGCTGGTTCGTGACGCGGGCCGCCTCATCGGGCGCGTGCTCTCGGGGGCGGTGAACCTCCTGAACCCGGCGATCATCGTGGTCGGCGGCGACGTGGCGCAGGCGGACCAGCACCTGCTGGCCGGCATCCGGGAAGCGGTCTACGAGCGCTCGACGCCGCTCGCGACGCGGGCGCTCAAGATCGAGAAGAACGTCCTCGGCGACCGAGCGGGGATCGTCGGGGCCGCGATCATGATCGGCGAACGTTTGATCTCGCCCGAGGTCGTGGACGGAGCTCTCGCAGCCGACGCCGGCCCTGGGGGGAGGTGAGCGGGGGACCGCGGCGGAAGCTTGGTCTTTCGGAGGGGACGGGGAGAGGAAAGGAGTTGGCGGATGAAGGTGCGTGGGGGTATGCGATGGATCGCCGCCCTCGCCGTGCTCGGCCTGATCGCGGCGGCGTGCGGCGACGATGGCGATGGCGATGGCGGCGGAGGTGAGGAGGGTCCGTTCACCATCGGCGTGAGCAACACGCTGGTCGGGAACCAGTGGCGCGAGCAGATGGTCTGCGCGATCAAGGCTCAGGCGCGGGTGAGCGAAGTCGTGGACGAGGTCGTCCTGGCGAACCGCGACACGGACGCCACCGGGCAGATCGCCGACATCGAAGGGCTGATCAGCCAGGGTGTCGACGCCATCATCGTCAACCCGGCGGATGCGACGGCGCTCGACGACGTGATCGCCTCTGCGGTCGAACAGGGGATCATCGTCATCTCGGTGGACCAGGCGGTGACGGCCGAAGACGCGTACAACGTGACCAACGACCAGGTGGCCTACGCGCGACTCGGCGCCGAGTGGCTGTTCGAGCAGCTGGGCGGCTCCGGGCGAGTGGCCTACATGCGCGGCTTCGACGGGCACCCCGCCGACACCGCGCGCGACCAGGGCTGGGACGAGGCCATCGCCAACTACCCGGACATCGAGGTCGTGAGCGAGGTCCACACGGGGTGGGATCCCTCGACGGGCGCGCAGCAAGCGCTCGAGATCATCACGACCCAGAACGTCGACGGGATCTGGACCTCGGGGATCGACTACCCGGTCGTCGAGCAGTTCCAGAACGCGAACGAGCCGTACGTGCCGGTCGTCGGCGCAGACAACAACGGCTTCATCGAGCAGCTCATCAACCTGAAGGACGAGGGGCTCGTCGGCGCCATCGTCACGAACCCGCCGCCCGTCGGCGGCGTGGCGACGGCCATCGCGATCGACCTGCTCACGGGGGCCGAAGATCACCCTCGCGACACGCTCCTCACCCCAGACGT
>DATHVC010000108.1:0-3837 GCA_035461565.1 Actinomycetota bacterium | reverse complement strand
TCCGACCCGATCAGGAGGCTGTTGAAGTTCATGCCGTCTCCTCTCGTGCAGTTCGACTTCGCGTGTTGCAGTGGTAGGACGCGGCCGGCAGCCGATCCTCATCGGTGCAGCGTGTGGCATCCTCACCTCCATGCGAGTCCTCGGCGTCGTCTGGGTGGGTACCCGGACCGATGCGTTCGACGAGACGGTCGGCTTCTTCCGCGATGTGCTCGGCGTGCCGATGGAGGTGATCGCCCCGGACTTCGGCTGGAGCCGGATGCCGGACTCCTCGCAGCTCGAGGTGTTCGGTCCCGGCGACGACGAGCACCGACACTTCTCCACCGGGCCGGTGCCCGAGTTCCTGGTGGACGACCTGCCGGCTGCCCTGGAGGAGCTGCGCGCCGCTGGGGTCGAGATCCTGGGCGAGCCCCACATCGAGGGGACGGATGGCTGGCTCCACTTCCGGGCGCCGGACGGCAATGTCTACGGGCTGACCGCCGCCGCGACGTACCGCCGCTGACCCGGCGGCCCGGCGGGCGCGGGCGCGCCCGATGAGTTCTCCATGCGGACCCCGTCCCATATCGCGAGGCTCACTCGCACCGGAGTCATCGCAGCAGGAGATCGCCGAACATGGACTGGAAGCTCGAGAACATCGTCCTCCCCGTCTCGGACGTCGACCGCGCAAAGGCGTTCTACGTCGATCAGCTGGGGTTCCACCTCGACGTCGACCACCACGCCAGTGAGTCGTTCCGGGTCGTCCAGGTGACCCCGCCGGGGTCCGCGTGCTCGGTCACGTTCGGGCTCGGGATGCCGGTCGCGGCAGACCCGGGCATGTACTCCGGGATCCACCTCGTGGTCAGCGACATCGAGGAGGCGCATCGGCAGCTCGTCGCCTCGGGCGTCGACGTGACGGGGCCGTTCCACTTCGGCCCCGAGGGGCAGACGCCCGGCCTCCATCCGGAGCGCGTGAAGTACGGCACCTACCTGTCGTTCGGCGACCCGGACGGCAACGGCTGGCTCGTCCAGGAGGTTCCGGCAGCCTGAGGATCGCGCCGAATCGGTGAATCGACGCATCCGGGGTCGGCTGGCCGACAGGTCGCGACACATGGCCGATGCCACCATCCTCCCCATGTCGGATGTCGTGCAACCCTCGTCGCCGGAGGATGGCCGCATGGCCCAGCACTTCGATCACCACCGTCGCGCCACCCCCGAGGAACGGGCGTTCCTGGAGAAGCTGGTCTTCCTGCGCGGCCTGTACGCCGAGCGCGGACCGCGCGATCGGTCGCCCGTGGCGAGCATCGCCGTGATCATCGCCGACACCGAGCGACGGATGCGCTCCCTCCGCTTCGAGGCATCGGCCTAGCTCCCTCGACCGCCCGTTCGTACTACGGTCTCGCCCTCGGGCAGCGGCTACCCTGTGCGCGCACGCACCGCCCAGGAAGCCACAGGAGACCGATGACCCGATCCTCCCGCCGCAGTCCGACGGCCATTGCCGTCATCGGCCTCGCTGTTGCGCTCGCCGGCTGCTCCGGCGGCGGCGACCCCACCCCGAGCCCGTCGCCCGAGCCGACGACCGAGCCGGTCGCCAGCCAGCCCGCGTCGGTCGCTCCCGAAGCCACCGCCTCCCCCTCGGAGGCGCCGGCGAGTGCCACCGCGGCTCCCAGCTTCGGCGGTGGAGGCGGATTCACGGTCCTCCCGAATCCCGAGGCCGATTCGCTGTTCCTGGACCGGGACGACTGCACCAACCCACAGGACGGCTACCATCTCCAGTTCCCCGAGGACTGGTGGACGAACACGGAGATCGCGCGCTTCCCCGCCTGCGTGTGGTTCTCCCCCACCTTCTACGAGGTCGTGGACGAGACGCAGCGGCCGGACGAGATCGCGATCGAGATCTTCTGGCTCGCCGGTGACCGCGGCTACCTCACCGAGTCGATCAGCCGCGAGGACGTGGTCGTCGGCTTCCAGAGCGCCGTTCGGATCGAGGTCATGGGGACCCCGGACGACATGACCAGCGGGACCTCGTACGAATACGTCATCCGGCTGGGACCGACGCCGGAAGAGGGTCCGAACCTCGTCGCGCGCACCGATACGTCCATGGCCGGCGACTACGAGCTCAACAAGGCGGTCCTGGACCGCATGATGGCCACCATCGAGTTCGTCGGCACCACGCAGTAGTCCTCGAGAGGCCCACGAATCGAAAACTGCTCGCTGAGCGGCACGTGATCCGGGAACCGAGGAGTCGAATCGGCCAGGCGGAGCGTGGCGAACGGCGCGTCCGACCACATCTGCCGGGTAATGTGTCGCCCCGGGAGCAGATTTCCAGTCGATGCACCCGCACCCGAAATCTGGCACACCTTGCGTGCAGGTTTCCGGTCGCAGCATCGCCGCGGCCGGACCACCGTCAGTAGTAGTCCGAGCAGCTCAGGAAGTAGCCGCAGCCGCGGCAGATGAGCTTGCACTTGCGCTCCTCCATCTCGGCGCCGCAATTCGCGCAGGTGCGGATCAGCCGATTGGGATCGGGCGGGCGAGGCAGGGTGCGGGAGACCGGGACGGGGGGTGGAGCCGACGGCTGCATCGATGACGAGGATAGATCGTCCGGCGCGCCACTTGCATCGTGATCCGGCAGGAGGTGACCCGATGGAGACCGAACGCACGAAGGACAGCGTCGAGCAGGTCGAGGACGCGCAGCACCTGCCGAACCCGATCACCGATGACGACGCGACGCTCGGAGAGGCCGGGGACGCGGCGATCCCGCAGGGCGAGGAGCCCGAGACCGACAAGGACCAGGCCGAGGGGCCCGTCCCGCGCACGACCCAGATGCCCCGCTGAAGCAGGCGCCGGCCGGGCGACCCCGCCGCTAGCATTGCGCGGTGAGCGAACTCGACCGACTGGCCGCGGACTACTGGGAGGCGTTCCTCGAGCGCCATCCGGTCCACGCGACGTCGCTGGGTGACCGGCGATTCGACGACCGGCTCGAAGACGACTCCCCGGCGGGCCGGGCCGCGTGGGCACGCCAGCTCGACGAGCTCGCGCAACGCCTGGCAGCCCTGCCGGAGGGTGGCGACACGGTGACCCGCGCAGCCCTTGCCGAGGCGCTGCGGACCGACCGCGCCTTCCTGGACGCCGATCTCGGCTCCTTCAGCGTCGATCCGATGGACGGCATCCAGGTGGCGCTGCTTGGCATCCCGTCCTACCAGCCCCTTCGCACCGCCGCCGAAGCCGATGCGCTCCTCGCCCGCTGGCGCGCCATGCCCGCCGCCCTCGACGTGGCCATCGAGCGTCTGCGAGCGGGCCTGCGCGACGGACGGACCGGCGTCGCCACGCCGGTCGCCAAGGTCATCGAGCAGATCGACGACCTGCTGGCCCGCCCCGACGCGGACTGGCCGCTGGCGACGCCAGGCGAGCAGGCGCCGGAGATTCGCGACGAGCTCCACCGCGTCATCGGGGAGGAGATCCGCCCCGCCTACCAGCGGTATCGCTCGTTCCTCGCCGAGGAGCTGGCGCCCCACGCACGGCCGGACGACCGTCCGGGCATGCTCCACGTCCCGGGGGGCGAGGATGGCTATCGGCTCCTCGCGCGCGCCCACACCTCGCTGGACACGCCCCCGGAGGAGATCCACGCCATCGGCCTCGCCGAGATCGAGCGCATCGACGGCGAGTTCGTCGAGCTGGGTGCCCGGCTGCTGGACACGGATGACCTGGCGGCAACGCTCCGGACCCTGCGCGAGGACCCTGCCCTCCACTTCGCCACGCGGGACGAGGTGTTCGAGACGGCCGTCCGCTCCCTCGCGCGCGCCAACGCCGCCATCCCCGCCTGGTTCGGCCGCCTCCCGAAAGCGCCCTGCGAGGTCGTCCGCA
>DATHVC010000107.1:0-6713 GCA_035461565.1 Actinomycetota bacterium | reverse complement strand
CTACATCCCCGAGCCGACCAGGGACGTGGACCGTCCCTTCCTGATGTCCATCGAGGACGTGTTCTCCATCACCGGGCGGGGCACCGTGGTCACCGGCCGGGTCGAGCGCGGGGTGCTCAAGAAGATGGAGGAGGTCGAGATCGTCGGCATCCACGACACTCGCAAGACCACCGCGACGGACCTGGAGATGTTCCGCAAGCTCCTGGACGAGGTCCAGGCCGGCGACAACGTGGGAGTGCTGCTTCGCGGCATCGACAAGGACGAGGTGGAGCGGGGCCAGGTGCTGGCAAAGCCGGGCACCATCACCCCCCACACCGACTTCGCCGCCCAGGTCTACGTGTTGTCCAAGGACGAAGGGGGGCGCCACACCCCGTTCTTCAACGGCTACCGCCCCCAGTTCTACTTCCGCACCACCGACGTCACCGGCACGGCCAACCTGCCCGAAGGGGTGGAGATGGTCATGCCCGGCGACAACGTCGAGATGACCGTCAACCTGATCGCCCCCATCGCCATGGAGGAGGGCCTGCGCTTCGCCATCCGCGAGGGCGGCCGCACCGTGGGCGCCGGGCGCGTCACCAAGATCATCAAGTAGGACGAGCAGAGAGGCGAGGGACACAGGCAGTGGCCGGACCCCGGATCCGTATCAAGCTCCGCGCCTACGACCATCGGATGCTGGACGTCGCCGCTCGCGAGATCGTGGAGCACGTGACCCGAACCGGCGCCAAGGTGGTCGGACCGGTCCCGCTGCCGACCGAGCGGTCGATCTACACGGTCATCCGCTCGCCCCACAAGTACAAGGACAGCCGCGAGCACTTCCAGATGCTCACGCACAAGCGACTCATCGACATCGTGGACGCCACGTCGAAGACGGTGCAGGAGCTTCAGCGCCTGAACCTGTCGGCCGGCGTGGACATCGAGATCAAGTTGTAGCCATGGCAGAGGTCAAGGGGATCCTCGGGACGAAGCTGGGAATGACCCAGATCTTCGACGACACGCGGGCGATCCCGGTCACCGTGATCCAGGCGGGTCCGTGCGTCGTCGCGCAGGTCAAGACCGAGGAGGCGGACGGCTACAAGGCGGTGCAGCTCGCCTTCGGCGACGTCCGCCGCAACGGCCTGACCAAGCCGATGAAGGGGCACTTCGAGAAGTCGGGCGCCGAGCCGGGCCGGTTCGTGGTCGAGCTCCGCACGGACGACGCCGAGAGCTACTCGCCCGGACAGGTGGTCAAAGTCGACATGTTCGCCCCGGGCGACCGGGCCGACGTGGTCGGAGTCTCGAAGGGGCGGGGGTTCGCGGGCGTGATGAAGCGTCACGGGTTCGGCGGCCTGGGCGGGAGCCACGGGACCGAACGCAAACACCGCGCGCCCGGCGCCATCGGGGCCTGCGCCACGCCGTCCCGGGTGTTCAAGGGAATGCCGATGGCCGGTCAGATGGGCAACGAGCGGGTCACGGTGCTCAATCTCGAGGTGGTGCAGGCGGACCCCGAACGCAACCTGCTGCTCCTCCGGGGAGCCGTCCCGGGTCCCAACGGCGGCCTGGTCATGGTCCGATCGGCCGTGAAGGCCCCGGCGGCGAAGGGCGGTCGATGATGCCGAAGGTCGACGTGCTCTCCGCGGCCGGGAAGAAGGTCGGATCCCGAGATTTGTCGGCCGAGGTGTTCGAGGCCAGGGTCAGCGTGCCGCTGATGCACCAGGTGGTGCTGGCCGGCATGGCCTCACTCCGCCGGGGCACCCATTCGACGAAGACGCGCGGGGAGGTCTCGGGCGGGGGCCGCAAGCCGTGGCGTCAGAAAGGCACCGGGCGGGCCCGGCAGGGGTCGACGCGTTCGCCGCAGTGGACGGGCGGCGGGGTCGTGCACGGCCCGCGCCCGCGCGACCACGACATGCGGGTGAACAAGAAGATGCGCCGCGGGGCGCTCCGGTCGGCGCTGACCGAGGCGCTGAACAGCGGCAAACTCGTGGTCCTCGAGGGCCTCGACTTCACCGAACCCAGGACGAAGCAGGCCGTGGAGGTGCTCGACGCCCTCGAGCTCTCGGGCAAGATCCTCTTCGTCCTGCCCGAGCCGAGCGACAACGGGGCGGTCGAGAAGAGCTTCCGGAACATCGCGAGCATCCGCATCGCGTACGCGAAGGGCCTCGGCGTCTACGAGGTCGTCGCGGCCGACAAGGTGGTTCTCACGCAGGCGGCGCTGGACGTGCTCGAGGGCACGAACGGGACGTCTCCGGCGCCGGCGGGAGGTGAGGCCGAGTGAAGACCGCTCGGGACATCATCATCCGCCCGGTCGTGAGCGAGAAGTCCTACGCGGGGCTCGAGCAGAACACCTACACGTTCCTCGTGGACAAACGCGCGAACAAGACCGAGATCAAAGAGGCCGTTCAGCAGATCTGGAACGTCCAGGTGACCTCGGTGCGCACGCTGAACCGGCGCGGCAAGGTCAAGCGCCGCCGGTGGACCAAGGGCAAACGCCCCGACGAGAAGCGAGCCATCGTGACGCTCGCCGAGGGCGACAACATCGAGATCTTCGAGACGGGGAAGTAACACGATGGCCGTTCGCAAGTACAAACCGACGACGCCGGGGCGCCGCGGAGCCAGCGTGTCCTCGTTCGACGAGATCACCCGGGGCAAACCCGAGAAGGCGCTGCTCGACAAGGGGCGCAACCGCGCGGGGCGAAACACGTCCGGCCGGATCACGGCTCGGCACCAGGGGGGCGGCAACAAGCGGCGGTACCGCCGGATCGACTTCAAGAGGAACAAGGACGGGGTTCCCGCCAAGGTGGCACACGTCGAATACGACCCGAACCGGACCGCCAGGATCGCCCTGCTGCACTACGCGGACGGCGAGAAGCGCTACATCCTGGCGCCGAACGGCCTTGCCGTCGGCGACCGGATCATGTCGGGCGAAGGCGCGGACATCCGCCCCGGCAACGCGCTCCCGCTGCGGAACATCCCCGTCGGAACGACGGTGCACGCCGTCGAGCTCCAGCCGGGGGCCGGCGCGCGAATGGCTCGCTCGGCCGGCGCGAGCATCCAGGTGATGGCCAAGGAGGGCGGCTACGCCACGCTCCGACTTCCGTCGGGCGAGATGCGGATGGTGCTCGCAACCTGCAAGGCAACGGTCGGTGAGGTCGGCAACCCGGAACACGAGCTGATCCAGCTCGGGAAGGCCGGCCGGAACCGCTGGAAAGGCAAACGCCCATCCGTACGAGGCGTGGCGATGAACCCGGTCGACCACCCGCTCGGCGGCGGCGAAGGCAAGAGCTCGGGCGGCCGCCATCCGACGAGCCCGTGGGGCAAGAAGGAAGGCCGAACCCGGAAGAAGAACAAGGCGTCGAACAAGCTCATCGTCCGGCGCCGCGGGAAGGGGCGTGGCTGATGCCGCGGAGCGTCAAGAAGGGGCCGTTCGTCGACGAGCACCTGATGGTCAAGGTGGTCGAGATGAACCGGCGCGGGGACAAGCGGGTCATCCGGACGTGGTCGCGCCGCTCGACGATCGTGCCCGAGATGGTGGGCCACACCATCGCGGTGCACGACGGCCGCAAACACGTCCCGGTGTACATCTCGGAGTCGATGGTCGGGCACAAGCTCGGCGAGTTCGCGCCGACGCGCACCTTCCGGTCGCACGCGCGTTCCGAGCGGTCGAGCACGGCGAGGTAAGTGAGAACATGGAAGCGAAGGCCACGGTTCGATACGTCCGGATCACGCCCTCGAAGGCGCGGCGGACGGTCGACCTCATCCGAGGGCGCCAGGTCGACGACGCCCGCCGGATCCTGCGGTTCAGCCCGCTCGGCGCCGCGAAGACGGTCGAGAAGGCGCTGAACTCGGCGGTGGCCAACGCGGAGCAGCAGCCGGGGGTGGCCCCCCAGAACCTGGTCGTGGACCGGGCATGGGTGGACGAAGGCCCGACGTTGAAGCGGTGGCGCCCCCGGGCGTACGGCCGCGCGACGAAGGTGTTCAAGCGGACGTCGCACATCACGCTGGTGGTGCGGTCCCTGGAGGGGAACGAGTAGACGGAGAGGGACGAGCGAGAGTGGGTCACAAGGTCAATCCGTACGGGTTCCGGCTGGGGGTCATCTACCCCTGGAAGTCCAACTGGTACGCCGGGCGCGACTACGCGTCCCAGCTCCACGAGGACGTCTGGATCCGCAAACACATCCGCACTCGGCTGTCCCGCGCCGGCATCTCGAGCATCGACATCGAGCGCAAGGGCGACCAGATCTGGGTGTACATCCGCACGGCGCGGCCCGGCATCGTGATCGGGCGCAAGGGCGCCGAGGTGGACCGGATCCGCAAGGACATCGAACGGGTCACGAAGAAGCGCGTGGACGTGAAGGTCGAGGACATGAACTCCGCGGCGTCCGAGGCGCGTCCCGAAACCGACGCCACCCTGCTGGCTCAGGGCGTCGCCGAGCAGCTCGCCGGTCGGGTCAGCTTTCGCCGCGCCATGCGCCGTGCCGTACAGACCGCCATGCGGTCGGGGGCGATCGGCGTCCGGGTCCAGTGCGGGGGCCGGCTCGGAGGCACCGAGATGTCCCGCCGCGAGTGGTACCGCGAAGGCCGGGTGCCGCTCCACACGCTGCGAGCCAAGATCGACTTCGGCACCGCCGAGGCCAAGACGACGTTCGGACAGATCGGCGTCAAGGTGTGGGTCTATCACGGCGACGAGATCCCGCAGGCCGAGCAGGAGACCGAGCGCCTGCGGGCTCGTGCCCTGGCCCAGGTCACCAGCGGCGGCGGCGCCTCGACCGGCGCCCTGATCACCGACGAACGAGAGGCCGCCGAGCTCTCCGAACCCGAACCCACCCCGTCGGAGGAGTCCACATCCGAAGCCGAGAGCCAGCCTGACGCGACGGTATCGGCCGAGGCGGAGGGAGCCGGCGGCGACTCATCGACGCCCGATGCCGCACCGAGCACCGACGCCCCCGTCGATGCGGAGCCGACGGGCCCTGCCGCCGAGGCCTCCCCGCCCGTTCCCGAGGGGGAGGGTGAGTGATGCTTGCGCCGAAGAAGGTCAAACACCGCAAGGTGCATCGGGGCCGTCGCCGGGGCCGCGCCAAAGGCGGCACCGAGGTGCAGTACGGCGACTTCGGTCTCGTGGCGCTCGAGCCGGCGTGGATCACGAACCGGCAGATCGAGTCCGCCCGGGTGGCGATCACGCGGCACATCCGCCGAGGCGGGAAGGTGTGGATCAACATCTTCCCCGACAAGCCCTACACGAAGAAACCCGCCGAGACCCGCATGGGCTCGGGCAAGGGCAACCCCGAGGGCTGGGTGGCCGTCGTGAAGCCCGGCCGGGTCATGTTCGAACTGTCCGGGGTCCCGGAGTCGCTGGCCCGGGAGGCCATGCGTCGCGCCGCCCACAAGCTGCCGATCAAGACCAAGTTCATCGCCAGGGCCGGAGCGGAGGAGTAGTGACCAAGGTCCGCGAGCTTCGAGACCTCGGCAACGAGGAGCTGTTGGAGCGGCTGGAGTCCTCGAAGGAGGAGCTGTTCAACCTGCGCTTCCAGCTCGCGACGGGGCAGCTGGACAACCCGATGCGGATCAAGGAGGTGCGCCGGGACGTGGCGCGCATCCTGACGATCCTCCGGGAGCGCGAGCTCGAGGTCGAGCTCGAGGAGCCGACGGTGGAGGAGGAGGCCTCGTGAGCGACGTCGAGCGCGTGGCGCCGGAGCGCGGCCGGCGGAAGATCCGGACCGGGGTCGTGGTGTCCGACAAGATGGACAAGACCGTGCTGGTGCGCGTCGACCGCAAGGTCCGGCACCCCCTGTACAAGAAGACCATCGCCCGCTCGCACAAGCTCGCGGCGCACGACGAGGGCAATGAGGCGCACGTCGGCGACACCGTGCGGGTGATGGAGACACGTCCGCTCTCGCGGACGAAACGCTGGCGCATAGTCGAGATCGTCGAACGGGCGAAGTGAGGAGCGGGTGATCCAGCAGGAGACTCGTTGCCGAGTGGCGGACAACACGGGGGCCAAGGAGGTCCTGTGCATCCGCGTGCTCGGCGGCAGCCACAAGCGGTACGCGCGGGTCGGCGACGTCATCGTCGGCTCGGTCAAGGACGCCCTGCCGGGCGCCGGCGTGAAGAAGGGGGAGGTCGTCCGGGCCGTCGTCGTCCGTACGGCGAAAGAGCGGCGGCGCCCCGATGGGTCGTACATCAAGTTCGACGACAACGCCGTCGTGTTGATCAACGAGCAGCGCAACCCACGCGGGACCCGGATCTTCGGACCCGTCGCGCGGGAGCTGCGGGAGAAGCGGTTCATGAAGATCATCTCGCTCGCGCCGGAGGTGCTGTGATGCCGGGCGTCGACATCAAGAGGGACGACCAGGTCCGCGTGACGAGCGGAAAGAGCCGCGGCCATACCGGCCGCGTGATCCGCGTGTTGCCGCGCGAGGGGCGGGTGCTGGTGGAGGGCGCCGCCATGGCGAAGAAGCACCAGCGGACCACCGGCAAACGTTCGGCGAGCGGCTCCCAGCTCCAGCAAGGCGGGATCATCGACACGGAGCTGTTCATCGACATCTCGAACGTCCAGGTGATCTGCAAGGCGTGCGGCAAGCCCACGCGGGTCGGCCACCGGGTGGAGGCCGACGGGACGAAGGTGCGGATCTGTCGCAAGTGCGGAGAGGACCTGTGAGCGAGCCTCGCTACGTCCCACGCCTCAAGGTCTGGTACCGGGAGGAGGTCGTGTCCCGGCTCCAGCGTGAGCTCGGCCTGCC
>DATHVC010000106.1:0-3873 GCA_035461565.1 Actinomycetota bacterium | reverse complement strand
GGCGGCGCACAGCCGCAGATCAACACGATGTCGGTCCTCCGGGTGTCCGGCTCGGGATGCCGGTTCTCGACGCCCTCCACGCGCCGCGCTGGGTGATCGGTGGGATGGACGTGGACGCCGCATCGTTGACCGTCGAGGCGGAGGCGCGAGTGCCTCGCGGCCTCCTCGACGCGTTCGAGGACTCGGGGTTCGACGTGGCCGTCGTGGACGAGTGGTCCGAAGCCGTCGGCCACGCTCATCTCATCGCCGTCGGTAACGATGGCTTCGAGGTCGCCACCGATCCGCGTGCCGACGGGAGCGCTCTTGCGGGTTGACCGGCGCCACCGTTGCCCTCTCAACGCGTCCCGGCGAACCCTGGCGCCGTCGGCCAGGAGCGGATGCCTGGACCATCCAGGCTCGCTGCCAGGACCTGTCCGGCGTTCTTCGCGGCTCGCCGATGAGCTTCCGTCCGATCGGCAGTCTCTCCACCTGCGATCACATGAAGGGAGCGATGACCATGAAGCTGACCGCCATGATCTTCCTGACCTTGGACGGCGTGTACCAAGGTCCCGGAGGCCCCGACGAGGACCGGCGCGGCGGGTTCGATCGCGGCGGATGGCTGGCGCCGTACGCCCACGAGGAGACCTGGCGGTTCATCACCTCGGTGTACGAGCGCGCGGACGCGTTGCTGCTCGGACGCAAGACCTGGGAGATCTGGGAGACGTACTGGCCGCACCACGATGCCGGCGATCCGGTCTCCCACGGCATCAACGTCCTGCCCAAATACGTGCCCTCGACCACGCTCACGGACCCGACATGGCAGAACACCCACGTCATCGCGGGTGACGTCGAGGCGGCGGTACGCGAGCTCAAGGCGAAGCCCGGGCGCGAGCTCCAGGTCCATGGCAGCGGCGGCCTGCTCCGTTGGCTGCTCGAGCGCGACCTCGTCGACGTGCTCAACCTGCTCCTCTACCCCGTCGTGGTCGGCGACGGGCTTCGGCTCTTCCCGGAGCGCGGCCAGACGCACGACCTGACGCTGGTCGAGTCGCGGTCGACGCCGACCGGCGTGACGATCCAGACGTATCGACCGGCCGGCCGCGCGACCTTCGGCAACGCCGCGGAGTGACGCCGGAGCCGTGATCGGCGTAGAGCGCAGATAGAGGACCCCGAGCAAGGGTCTACCCAGGATGCAGGGAGGTTCCGTGAACGCCTCGCCGCTTGACCCGGCGGCGGGTGAGACCTACGGTCGCCGAGTCGTCGGGAGCCCTGGGGAGCCGCCGGTGGACTATCGGATCCTGGGATCCCTCGAGGTCGCGTCGAACGAGACCACCGCGGAGCTCGGGCCGCCAAAGCAACGGGCTCTCCTGGCCATCCTGCTTCTCCACGCGAACGAGATCGTCCCTACGGAGCGCCTGATCGGCCTCCTGTGGGGGGACCGGCCACCCCGCACCGCCCCCCATTCCATCCAGATCTACGTCTCCGAGCTCAGGAAAGCCATCGAGCCGCTCGCCGGGGGTCCGGTGATCGTGACTCGCCCGCCCGGGTACCGGCTGAAGGCCGATCCGGAATCGATCGACGCCCGACGGTTCGAGCGGCTGGTCTCCGAGGGAGCTCGGGCCCTCAAGGAAGGTGATCCCGCCGCCGGGGTGACCACGCTCCGCTCGGCCCTCGACCTCTGGCACGGTCCTGCCTTGTCCGACTTCGCCTACGAGGAGTTTGCCCAGGCCGACATCCGGCGGCTGGCGAACCTGCATCTCGCCGCCATCGAGGACCTGGCCGAGGGCGAGCTCGAGGCGGGACGCCCCCAGGAGGTCTGGCCCCTGGTCGAAGCGGCCATCCGGGAGGACCCGTTACGGGAACGGCCGCGGGAGCTCCTCATGTTGTCCCTGTACCGGACCGGTCGGCATGCCGAGGCCCTCCGGACCTTCCAGATGTTTCGGGAACTCCTTTCCGAGGAGCTCGGCCTGGATCCCTCCCCTGCGCTCCGGCGACTCCAGGAGCGGATCCTGCTTCACGATCTCCCGCTCGAGCCGTCCCCGACCGAGGCCACCGCCAACTCCGCGTTCGGTCGCAATCCCTACAAGGGCCTGCGGCCCTTCCGAGAAGACGACGCTCTCGACTTCTTCGGTCGGGAGTCGTTGGTGGACCGGCTCCTGGGGGCTCTACGGGAGGGCGCCCGGCTGATCGCCCTGGTCGGGCCCTCTGGGTCCGGGAAGTCGAGTGTGGCGGCGGCGGGGCTGATCCCCAAACTTCGGGCTGGGGCGATCCCGGGGTCGGAGCGCTGGGTGATCGCGTCCATGGTCCCAGGACAACGCCCGCTGGAGGATCTCGAGGTGGCTATCGCCAGCGCCGCCGAGCGGCCATCGGGGATGGAGGCGCTGGTCGACGGGGACGGGCCTCGTCCTGGCCCGACCCTGCAGGTCCTGCCCCAGGATGGCCGCCGGCTCATCGTGATCGACCAGTTCGAGGAGATCTTCGCCGTGACCGACGAGGATTCTCGGCGGCGTTTCCTGAGCGATCTCGCAGCAGCGGTCACCGACCCGGGTGGGCGGCTCGCAGTCGTGCTCACACTTCGGGCGGACTTCTACGATCGGCCGCTTCTGCACCCGGAGTTCGCCGAAGTGTTCACCCCGGCCGTGACGAACGTCCTTCCCATGCCTGCTCAGGAGCTCGAGAGGGCCGTGGCAGCTCCGGCCGACGGGGTTGGTGTGGAATTGGAGCCCGCGCTCATGGCCGAGCTGATCGCCGATACGGCTGACCAGCCGGGGGCCCTCCCGCTCCTGCAGTTCGCGCTCACCGAGCTGTTCGATCAACGAACAGGCCCCATCCTCACCCTCGCCGAATACCGGGCCCTGGGAGGGCTGCGAGGCGCGCTGACCCGTCGTGCCGAGGAGCTGTATGGCCAGCTTGACGAGGAGGAGAAACGGGTGGCCCTGCAGGTGTTCCTCCGCCTGGTGCGGCTCGGGCGGGGGACCGGCGACTCCCGCCGAAGGGTCCCCGTCTCCGAGCTCACCGGGCTGGACCTCGACCCTGTGGCCCTCTCAGGGGTCCTGGAGCGGTTCGGTCGTCACCGGCTCCTCTTCTTCGATCGTGACGCCGCGACCGGGGATGCCACCGTCGAGGCGGCCCACGAGGCCCTGCTGTGGGAATGGGACCGCCTGGTCGGCTGGGTGGATCGGCACCGAGCCGCCCTTCGTCGGCATGGCTCCTTCGTGGTGGCGGTGGAAGAGTGGGAGGCCTCGGGCCGGAATGCAGACTACCTCCTCACCGGCAACCACCTTGCCGAGTACGAGGCCTGGAGCACCGAAAGCACGCTGGAGCTCACCCGGACGGAGCGAGAGTTCCTGGCGGCCGGCCGAGAGCGGGCCCGGCCCCCCGACGTAGCGCTGGTGTGGGAGGGCGGCTCGACCTACGGCGGGGTGATCAACGCGGGCTTCGATAGCGCGGTCGAGGAGTTCGATCTCCGCGCCGTGAAGGTCTCCGTGTCCGAGATCGGCCTGGATCCAGAGAGACGTCCCCTCTCCGAGGAGGTCCGTCGCCTCTCCGAAGAGGGTATCGGCCTGATCGTGGTGGCGTCGGCCGCCGCCGACGTGAACACGATCGCCCGCGAGTTCCCAGACACCCGCTACGCCGTCAACGACTCCGGCCCCCCGAACCAGCCGAATGTCTCGTATTTGAGTGCCGCAGAGAACGAAGGCTCGTTCCTCGTCGGAGCGGCGGCGGCCTTGAAGAGCCGGACTGGGCGGATCGGGTTCATCGGCGGCGTGGACATCCCCAGAATCCATCAGTTCCAGGCGGGCTACGAGGCCGGGGCCCTGGCGGTCGATCCGAACATCGAGATCAGGTCGACGTACCTCACCCCGTACTTCGACTTCAGCGGGTTCGTCTCTCCGA
>DATHVC010000105.1:0-3183 GCA_035461565.1 Actinomycetota bacterium | reverse complement strand
GCAGCTCGTCGCGGTCGCCGACGTCCGGCTGAGGCACCACCGGGGCCGCCGCGGACGCCTCACGTTCGAGATGCTCCCGCGCCACCCTTTCGTGCCGAAAATGGGACAGGCACAGGTTCACCACGGTCCGCCGCAGGTACGCGTCGAAGGCGTCGGGGAACCGCAGGTGCCGGAACCGCCCGGCCACCCTGACGAACGCGTCCTGGGCGATGTCGCGGGCCAGTTCCCGGTCGGAGGTGACGAGGTAAGCGAGCCGGACCGCGTCCGCCGCGTGCCGCTCGTACAGCTCCTCGAGCCGGCTCGCCCGCGCTCGGGCCTCCTCGGTCACGGTCGCGCTCACCATACCGGTCACCGCTCGCCTCTCATGCACAGAAGACGCGCGAGTGCCCGATTCCCTCGCGGTCCGGCTCGCGGCAGGCCCGTTGCCGCAGCGTGTTGGTACCATGCCCGGCCGGAGGAGATCCCCAGATGGCCGAACAGAAGCTCGTCGCCAACAAGCGAGAAGACGCCGGCAAAGGCGTCGCCCGCAAGCTGCGGGCGGCCGGCCGCGTGCCCGGCGTTCTCTACGGCAAGGGGGTCGATCCCGTCGCCCTGTCGGTGGACGGGCGCGACCTGATCCACGTCTTCCACACGGGCGCCGGCACGAACGTGCTGATCGACCTCGACGTGGACGGCCAGAACCACCTGGCGATGCCCCGCGAGGTCCAGCGCGACCACATCAAGGGCCGGTTCCTCCACGTGGACTTCATCGCGGTCTCGCGCGACCAGAGGGTCACGATCTCGGTGCCGATCCGCCTCGTCGGCGAGTCGCCCGGCGTCAAGCTCGGCGGCGTGCTCGAGCACCATCTGTGGGAGGTCGAGGTGGAGTGCCTTCCCACCAACATCCCGGACGCCATCGACGCCGACGTCTCCACCCTCGAGGAGATCGGCCAGTCGCTGAAGGTCGCCGACCTGATGGTCTCCGACGGCGCCACGATCCTCACCGGTCCGGACGAGTCGGTGGTCGCCGTCCAGCAGCCGCAGGCGCGCATCGAGCTCGAGGAGGAGGAGGCGGCCGCCGCCGAGGCCGAGGCCGCCGAGGGCGAGGCCGAAGAGGCCGAGGGCGCCATCGCCGAGGAGGCCGAGGGCGCCGCCGAGTCGTCCGAAGGGTAACGGCCCGCCGCGATGACCTGGCTCGTGGCCGGGCTGGGCAACCCGGGCCCGCGCTACGCGAACACCCGGCACAACCTCGGGTATCGCGTCGTGGATCTCGTCGCCGAACGCGCCGGCGAACGCTTCAAGAAGGCCCGCTTCGTCCCCGCGGACGTGTGCGAGCTGAAGGAGTCCGGCGAACGCGTCCTCCTGGCCAAGGCGCACACGTTCATGAACGAGACCGGGCCGGCGTTCGCCTCGTTGGTCCGGAAGCACCACGTCGAGCTCGACCACGTCATCGCGGTCCACGACGAGCTCGACCTCGCGTTCGGCGCGCTTCGCGTCAAGTTCGGCGGGTCGCCCGCCGGCCACAACGGCGTTCGGTCGCTGGCGTCGGCGCTCCGTTCGCCCGAGTTCTACCGGGTGCGCCTCGGCATCGGACGGCCCGCCGGACGGAAGGACCCGGTGGACTGGGTGCTCGAGGACTTTGGGAAACGGGAAGCCGCCGACGTCGAGCTGCTCGTCGAGGACGGCGCCGAGGCCGCGCTGTCGCTCGTCCGCGAAGGGCTCTCCGCGACGCAGGATCGGTTCAACCGGTCCGGCCCGCGTGCCTGAAGAGGGCCCGCCGTCCCCCGGATGTCCTTTGCCATCCGTCGCTCGGCCTAGGCTGGTGTCGCCCCCGTGTCCTGGGACGGCCGGTCGGTATGGCGTCCTACGGGCGAGAAGAATCTCGGGCGGACGCGGGATGTGCGATGCCGGTCGAGACGGCGATACTTCCCGGCCGAGGAGGTGCACGTGAAGCTCCGCAAGGTCGTCGAAACCCTCGTGTGGATGGGCGCCGTGGTCATGGCGGTCGCCGCCGGGTGGAAGTGGTAGGGCAAACTCCCTGAGGTCCGCGGCCGTCCCGGCACCTGCCCGCCGGGGCGGCTGACCGACACCGCTCCTCCCTGTCCGCCGGTACCCTGTACTCCGATGCCCCGTCGCGCCGCGACGCGGGCTCTTCGTGTTGCTCCAAGGAGTGAAGGGGTGCCGGACCGGCTGCTCGACCAGATGATCGGCTCGCATGCGTTCGAGCGCCTGCTGACCGAACGCGCCCGGCCGGTCGTGGCACGAGCCGACGCCGGCGAGGACTTCGTGATCTCGGCTCTGGCGAGGGCCCTGGAGTCGCCGGTGCTGGCGGTGGCGGCCGGCCGCCAGGAGGCCGAACACCTCCTCCGCGGCGCCGAGACCTGGCTGGGAACCGAACGCACGGCGTACCTCGCGCCGTGGGAGGCCCTCCCGTACGAGGGCATCAGCCCGTCCCCGGAGGTCGCCGCGCACCGCGCCGACGCCGCCCATCGGCTGCGCCAGGCCGACGGTGCGTTCGTGCTCGTCACGACGGGGCTCGCGGCGATGCAGGGCCTGATCCCGACGCTCGGCAGCGTCCCGCCCATCCAGCTGGTCGCCGGTGTCGAGCTCGCGCCCGACGAGCTCGCCGACCGGCTGGTCGCCCTCGGCTACCGGCGGTCCGACGTGGTCGAACACCGGGGCGAGTTCGCCGTGCGCGGTGGCGTGGTCGACATCTTCCCCGGCACGGCGAGGCGCCCGGCGCGTCTCGAGTACTGGGGGGACGAGATCGAGTCCCTCCGGGAGTTCGCCCCCGCGACGCAGCTGTCGTCGGGTGCGGTTCGGATGGTCGAGGTGCCGCCGGTGCGCGAGCTGGTCCTGGACGAGCAGATTCGCCGCCGCGCGGCCGGGCTGGCGCCCGAACACCAGGACCGGATCGCGGACGGGCTCCAGCGGATCGCGGACGGGTTGACGTTCGAGGGGATGGAGTCGCTGGCCCCGCTGCTGTTCGACGAGCTCCCGACGCCCGCCGAGCTGCTGCCGCCCGGGGCCTGGGTCGTGACCGCGCAGGCGCGCCGCACGGCCGACCGGGCGCGGCAGGCGTTCGAGGAGGCGGTCACGTTGGCCGAGGCCACGGGCTGGCCCGGCCCGCCGGCGCTGCGCCCGCTCGACGACGCGTTGGGGGCCCGGACCATCCTTGAGCTCTCCGAGTTCACCGAGGGGATC
>DATHVC010000104.1:0-5801 GCA_035461565.1 Actinomycetota bacterium | reverse complement strand
TTGTCCGCACACACGAGCGCGTCTTCGGTGGGCTGAGCGAAGTGGGTGCCGAGCGCGACCCGGCGCTGCACGGCCTCCACGACCTTCGGGTGTGCGTGGCCCATGACCATCACGCCGTAGCCGTTGTGGTAGTCGACGTATTCGTTCCCGTCGAGGTCCCAGATCCGGGAACCCTCGCCGCGGGTCACGTAGATAGGGTGCGGCGGCCACATCTGCCACGACGAGCTCACGCCGCCCGGGAGCCGGGTCTTCGCTCGCTCTCGGTAGGCGAGCGACGCGTGGTGGCGTTCGTCGAGCGCGGCGGTCTCGCGTTCGGTGAGCCGGTCCACCAGCTCGAGGTCGATCTGCACGTGGTCGGTGATGGTCATGTCAGGTCCCTCGCCGCGTTTGAGTGGCCGTTCAGTGTACGCGCCGCGCGAAGGCGTTACGCCCGTCCGGATCGGGGGAAGGGGTGAAGGGAGCCGAAGAGACCGAGGAGGGATCGCTATGCCCGGAGAGCTGAAGGGCAAGACCATCGCGGTGTTCGCGGCGCCCGAAGGAACCGAGCAGATCGAGGTCACCGTGCCATGGGACCGGCTGTCGGCGGCGGGGGCGCAGCTCGAGCTCGTCTCGCTCGACGGCGGCGAGATCCAGATGTTCCGGCACCTGGACAAGGGCGACACGATGCCCGTGGACAAGACCGTCGAGGAGGTCACGGCCGACGACTACGACGGCCTGGTGCTGCCCGGCGGCGTGGCGAATCCCGACATGACGAGGATGAGCCCGGAGGCCGTGCGTTTCGTCCGGTCGTTCTTCGACGCCGGCAAGCCGGTCGCGGCGATCTGTCATGCGCCGTGGCTGCTGGTCGAGGCCGACGTGGTCCGGGACCGGACCCTCACCTCGTATCCAAGCCTGCAAACCGACATCCGCAACGCGGGTGGCCGCTGGGTGGACGAGGAGGTGGTGGTGGACACCGGCATGGTCACGAGCCGGAAGCCCGCCGACCTCGACTCGTTCTGCGACAAGGCCATCGAGGAGTTCGCCGAAGGCGTGCACCACCACCAGCGCCGCTCGGCCTGACGATCAGGCGGCGATCGCGGCGGCGAACTCGGCGAAGTTCTCCACGTAGCGGCGGGCGTCGTCTTCCGAGTGTGCCACGGAGGTCGTCCAGGTCTCCTGCTTGGACCAGGGCGACTTGAACACGCCGCGGTTCTGCTGGAACAGCCACGCCAGGTACGTGATCCGTTCGTCGATCCCGATCGCGTCGCGGTATTCGCGGACCGGTGTGACCGAGTAGATCACGGATCCCTTCGCGCCGAGCCCGGTCACGTACGCCGGCAGCCGGAACTCCTCGATCGCCGCGCCGCAGCCGTCGGCGAGCGTGCGATGCACGGCGTTCAGGCGCTGGTAGGCATCCCTGGTCAGGACCTCGGTCAGGCACGCCTTCGTGGCGGCCATGGTCAGCGGGTTGCCGTTGAACGTCCCCGCCATGTCGTATTCGCCCCGGATCACCGGTCCGAACAGCTCCTCGGTGGAGCCGATGGCGCCGCAGGGCACCCCGCCTCCGATCGCCTTGGCCAGGCAGATCACGTCGGGCGTCACGCCGAACGCCTCGACCGCGCCCCCGTAGGCGATCGCCGCGCCCGTCTTCACCTCGTCGAACGCGAGCAGCACGCCCCGTCGGTGCAGGAGGTCCTTCAGGCCCTGGAGGTACCCCGGCTCCGGGAGGATCACCCCGCAGTTCATCATGGCGGGCTCGACGATCATGCCGGCGACCTGCCCGTCGAGCTCGTCCAGGGCGCGTTCGACCGCCGGCAGGTCGTTGAACGGGACCACGCGAACCAGCGACGCGAACGCCTCGGGGATGCCCATCGCCTGGGGAACGGTGACCGGGTGATCGCGGGGCCCGATGAGCCCGGGATCCGGGATCACCGAGAACATCAACGAGTCGTGATGGCCGTGGTACGAGCCCTCGATCTTCAGGAGCATGTCCCGGCCGGTCACCGCGCGCATCAGCCGGACCGCCTCGAGGGTGGCCTCCGTGCCGGAGTTGCAGAACCGCCACAGGGGCAGCCCGAACCGGTCCACGAGGTTCTCCCCCACCGCGTCGAGGTCCTTCGTGGGCTGGGCGAAATGGGTGCCCCGCCGAGCCTGGCGCTCGATGGCCTCGACGATCGCCGGATGCGCGTGGCCGGCCACCATCGCGCCGTAGCCGAGGTGGTAATCGAGGTACTCGTTGCCGTCGACGTCCCAGATCCGATTGCCCTGTCCCCGCTGGATGTAGATGGCGTGGGGCGCCGAGTCCTGCCAGGACGAAGCGACCCCGCCGGCCACGGTGCGCTCGGCCACGGCGCGGTAGTCGATCGACGCCCGATGTTTGGGCGCCAGCCGCGCTTCCTCTTCCGAGATCAGGTGGTCGATCCGCTCCAGGTCGAGCTCGATCGCGGCGATAGCCATCGGTGTCGTCACCTCGTTTGAACGGTCGTTCAAGTCTGCCGGGCCAGCGGCGGGTCGTCAACGGCCGGCTTCGCAAGGTCCCCGCAAGGCCCGGTTCCTACCGTGCGTGGTCACCTCGGCGCACCACCACGAGCCGCAGCAGACGGCGGGCCGCCCGGCACAAGCCGGGCTCCGGACGGCCTCGCCCCCGGTCGCGGCGTTGCTACCCTGAGAGCGCACGTGGTGGCCGTAGCTCAAGTGGTCAGAGCGCCAGGTTGTGGTCCTGGAGGCTGGGGGTTCGAGTCCCCTCGGTCACCCCAACCGGATTCGGCCGCGTCTACGCTGCCGGCGTGAACGAACGCGTCCTGCTGGTCGAAGACGATCCCTCGATCCGCGAGAGCACCACGATCGGGCTCGAACGGGCGGGCTTCCGCGTGGAATCCGCTTCCGACGGCCGCGACGCCCTCGCTCGCTTCCGCGCGAACGGGTTCGACCTCGTCGTGCTGGACGTGATGCTCCCCACGGTCGACGGGTTCGAGGTGTGCCGGGAGATCCGGCGAACCAGCACCGTGCCGATCGTGATGATGACAGCACGGTCCGACGCCACGGACGTCGTGGCCGGGCTCGAGCTGGGAGCCGACGACTACGTCACCAAGCCCTTCGACCTGCCCGTGCTCGTGGCGCGAGCCCGCGCCGTGCTCCGCCGAGCCTCGACCGCCGAACCCGACGCGCCGCTGCGGGTGGGGGAGCTCGAGATCGACGAACGCGCGTTCGTTGCGCGCCGGCGCGGCGAGGAGCTCGCCCTGACCCCGACGGAGTTCCGGCTGCTCGCCGAGCTGGCGCGCCGCCCAGGACAGGTGTTCACCCGAGAGCTCCTGCTGTCGTCCGTGTGGGACTACGACTACCTCGGAGACTCACGGCTCGTAGACGTAGCGGTACAACGGCTGCGGGCGAAGATCGAGGACGACCCCTCCCACCCGGCCGTGCTCACCACCGTCCGAGGCGTCGGCTACCGCCTCGAGAAGGCCTGACCGTGCACCGGCCGGTGGCCCTGCCGACGCGGTTCCGGCGTCGGCTCACCGTGGCCTTCGTGCTCGTGGCCGGGCTCTCCGCGGGAGTTCTCGCGCTCGGGTCGTTCCTGCTCGTCCGGGAGGCTCGGCTGCGCGACTCGCTCGACCGGGCCCGCGACGAGGCCGAGTTCAACCTCCGGCAGGCTCGGGAGCTGTCGACGGATGCCGACGTCCAGCAGTTCGTCGACAACGTCCAGCGCCAGCGCCGGATCGCGACGAAAGCCCTCGTCGGCGACCTCGAGGTGGCGTCGGCCCCGAACCTCGACCCGCCGATCCCATCCGGCCTCCGCGAGCTCGTGGGGCGGGGTCAGCTCGGGTACCAACGGCTCGACGTGCACGGCGAGCCGTACCTGGTCGTCGGCGGCCGTCCGGCCGGCTCGGAGGTGGAGCTGTACTTCCTGTTTCCGGAGCAGGGCCTGCGGAGCGATCTCGGCGAGCTCGCCGTCGTCCTCGTGCTGGGCTGGCTCCTCGTCGTGGTCGCGGCGCTGCTCGTCGGACGGGTCGTGGCCGGCCGGACGCTGGCGCCGGTGGCCGAGGCCGCTCGCGCGTCGCGGGCGCTGGCCGGCGGGTTGCTCTCGACTCGGCTCGAGGAGACGCGGGACGAGTTCGGGGCGTGGGCGGCCTCGTTCAACGAGATGGCCGCGGCCCTCGAGGGCAAGATCACCGAGCTCCAGGCGGCCGAGGCCCGCGAGCGTCGGTTCACGTCCGACGTGGCGCACGAGCTCCGCACGCCGCTCACCGCGCTGGTCGGCGAGGCCGCGATGCTGAAGGAGCACCTGGACCGGATGCCGGCCGACGCCCGGAGGCCGGTCGAGCTGCTGGTGGCCGACGTCGAACGCCTGCGGCGGCTGGTCGAGGACCTGCTGGAGATCTCGCGCCTGGACGCCGGGCGCGAGAGCGTGGAGTCGCGACCGGTGGATCTGGGCGCGCTCATCGAGGCCACGGTGCGATCGCGGGGCTGGTCGGAGCACGTTCGAGTCGAACCCGCCGCCGTCGAAGTGCGCTCGGACCCTCGGCGGCTCGAACGTATCGTGGCCAACCTGGTCGCGAACGCCGTCGACCACGGCGGCCCGATCGTGACCGTGCGGCTGGCGCTCGCGAACGGCGACGCGATCGTCGAGGTCGCCGACGACGGTCCCGGCATCCCCCCGGAGCGACTCCCCCACGTGTTCGAACGTTTCTACAAAGGGGACCCATCCCGATCGGGGTCCGGGAGCGGTCTGGGGCTGTCGATCGCGCGGGACCAGGCTCGACTGCTCGGTGGCAACGTCGAGGTGTGGAGCGAGCCGGGCGCCGGCACGCGGTTCACGTTGCGGGTCCCTGTTGCCGAACCGTTACCCGCCGGTGACGGCCCCGTTGCCCGGGGCGGCGACGATCAGGCTCGAACCCTCGACCGAGGAGGAGAGCCATGAAACGTCTGTTCGTCCTCATCACCGCGCTCGGCCTGCTCGCGGGCGCCTGCGCGGAGTCCGGCCCCGGCGGGCTCGGGCCGGTCCCCACCACCGACCCGACGACGAGCCCGACCTCCACGCCGAGCCCCGGCCCCGACGAGCCCGGGGAGCCGTCCCCCACTCCGACGTCCATCGACGGCGAGACGATGACCTACGAGGTCTGGTTCGCGTCCGGCGACGGCTGGCTGTTCCCGACGCACCGGACCGGACCCGCCAACCCGGCCGTGGGCCGAGCCTCGTTGATGGCCCTGCTGGCCGGCCCCGACCAGCTCGAACGCGCCGCGGGAGTCTCGTCCGCCGTGCCCGCGGGGTCCGAGCTCCTCGATCTGTCGATCTCCGATGGGACGGCGACGGTCGATCTGTCGAGCGAGTTCGAGTCCGGCGGCGGGTCACTGAGCGTGACGATGCGCCTGGCTCAGCTCGTCTACACGTTGACCCAGTTCCCGACGGTGGATCGGGTGTCGCTGGAGCTGGACGGGGAGCCGGTCGAGGTGTTCTCGGGCGAAGGCGTGATCGTCGATCCGCCGATGACCCGGAAGACGTTCGAGGACCTGCTCCCACCGATCGTGGTCGAGAGCCTCACGATCGGCCAGCGCGTGTCCAGCCCCGTCACGATCGCGGGATCAGCCAATGTGTTCGAGGCCACCGTGTCGATCAGCATCTACGACGCCGAGGGCAACGAGATCGTGCGGACGTTCACCACGGCCACGTGCGGAACCGGCTGCCGTGGAACGTATTCGGAGGCGGTTCGTTTCGAGGTGGACGAAACCCAACCCGGCGTGATCGAGGTCTACGAGTCGAGCGCCGAAGACGGCTCGAAGCTTCACGCGGTCCGGATCGACGTGATCCTCGAGGCGTGAGCCGG
>DATHVC010000103.1:0-6677 GCA_035461565.1 Actinomycetota bacterium | reverse complement strand
GCCGGCGAACCGCCACACGCCGGCCAGCTCTTCGAGGCGCTTTCGTTCGGTCAGCACCACGAGGTCCCACCCCTGCTGGTTCATCGACGAGGGGGACCGCCGCCCGGCCTCGAGGATCCGCTCGAGATCGGCGTCGGGGAGCGGCCGGTCGTCGTACTCCCGCACGTTCCGGCGCGATCGCACCGTGTCCCAGGTATCCATTCGGTCACGATACCGGCGATGGTCCGGCTACGAGCCCGCCAGACGTTTCTCGAACGGCGTCCGGAACCGGCTTTGGATCCGGAGGTCGCCGAGCCACTCGGGCAGTCGTTTGCGCTCGGCATCGATCCGACGGCGGCTGGCGGCATCGACGCGCTCGAGCAGCGCGACCTCGATCGAGCCGTCCGGCGCCTGCGTCCAGCCGCCGACGACGCGGCCGTTCGCCCATACCGTGGGACCCGCGTTGCCGTTGCGGTCGAACAGCTCCGCGCCGTGGTCGCCCAGGTACCAGTGGCGCTCCTTCCACCCCATCACGGTAGGGTCGAGCCCCGGCAGCAGCGCCACCCAGGGTTCGGGATCCGCAGGCGCCCCGTGGTCGTCGGGGAGCACGAACCCCGTCGCCCCGTCGAGCTCGACGTCCACCACGTCGAGGTCGCGAAGGGTCTTGGTCGTCAGGCCGACCGTCCACCCGGTCCACCAGCGAACGTCCGCCGCCGTGGCCGGTCCGAACGCCCGCAGGTACCGTCGAAGCAGCTCGGCACACGCCGTCTCGTGATCGATCTTCGCCAGCGGCTCGCCCAGCCAGCGTTCGGTCGTCGCCCATCGGTATTGCCCGGACATCCACGTCCCGACCGGCCGGCCCCGGACGATGCGTCCCTGCGTCGCGAGGAGGAACAGGATGCGCGTGGAGACGCCCATGGTCCCACCCCACGTCTTGCCCTCGCCGAAGCGGAGCTGGGCCGCGAGCTCCGGGACGTCTCCGGTCAGCTCTCGCGCCGTCGAATCCCCTCGGGCCTCGAGGGCGTCGAGGGTCGCCTTCGCCACCCGGTTCACCCAGGCTCGCCCCTTCCCCGGCCGGGCGATCCCCTGGTCCTCGAGCATCCGGACCAAGCGCGTCAACTCGCCCGGCGCCAGCGCCGTGGCACACGCCTCGTCCATCACGGCCGCCAGGTCCCGCGGGACGACGAACAACGTCCGGCGCATGCCGATCATCCGCACCAGCGACCGCCGTTCGTACAGGGCGTCCTCGAGGTCGGCGGGCGCGAACCCGTCGACGCGGGCCCACGCCGAGAGGAACACCGTGGCGGGATCGCTCGAGTGCAGCCCGACCACGGCGGCGGCGGCCTCCTCGACCCGGGCCGTCCGCACGGCCAGCGCGTGCCGGCGCGCCAGCCGGACACGTCGCTCCTCGACGCTGATCTGTCGCACGCCCGAACAGTAGCGGCCGGGTCAGGACACGACGATCGAGCCGATCATGCCGCCGGCGTAGTGCCCCGGGACGTGGCAGGCGAACTCGGTCGTGCCCGCCTGCGTGAACCGCCACGCGATCGTCTTGGTCTCGCCCGGCGCGAGCGAGACGGCGTGGGGCGAGTCGGGCATCACGTGTTGACCCCCGTGGGCCATCTCGGTCTCGTGCGCCTCCTGGTGGACCTCGTCCGCCAGGAAGAACTCGTGCGGCACGGCGCCGTCGTTCGTGACCTCGAAGGCGACGACCTCGCCGAGGTCGATCCGCACGGTTGCCGGGGAGTAGCGAAGCTCGTCGGAGGCCAGGATCCGGATCGTCCGGTCGGCCTCGGGGACGTCGGTGGGCTCGCCGAGCGTGGTGCCGCCGGGCGTGACGGCGTGATGACCATGCCCGCCCGATCCCGGGAACACCGCCCGGGCGGCGAGGACGCTCCCCACCAGGGCGCCGACGGCCGCGGCCGCGACCGCGCCACGGAGCGCCCAGGCGCGCGCTCGCCCGTCGGGGGGCCGGTCGGTCTCGAGCCGGGGTTCGACGTCGCTCATGGTCGTCGCGTCAGCATCGAGGTGACGGTTCGACCGGCCGGAGGTCGGACGACCCCATCCTGGAGGGCCGGGCGGTCCTGCCTGGCTCGTCCTCGGCCCGGTCTCGCTGTGCTCACCGGCTCGGGGCGAGCCGGATCGTGCGCGAACGAGCGTCGCTCGCCAGGAAGGCGGCGAGCCGTTCGCCCTCCCGTGCCACGTCGGTCCGCTCGGCGCGCCGGAAGGGGCGGAACGGTTCGATCCGAAGGGTGGCCGACTCCTTCCCCCGCTCGAGCTTCCACCGCGCGGAGGTGAACCCGTCCACGAGCACGGTCCCCCAGCCGACCTCGGTCCACAACCACGTCCCTGTTCCGACGATCCGGCTCCGGTCCTGGTGGCCGATCGCGACGTTGTCGTATTCCGGGAGGAACCGCACCGGAGCGGGGACGTCGGCGTCCGGGAGCGGGGCGCGGGGGACGTCGAACAGCTCGCGACCGCGCTCGTCCCGGAACGTGCGGAGCGTCGGCCGCAGGCGCTCGAAGATGGGAGGGAGCTCCCCGATCCCGCACCACGCTCGCATGTCGGCCGCCGTGGCCGGACCGAACCGGGCCAGGTAGCGCAGGGCGAGCTCCTCGATCGGCGCCGCCGGCTGTGCCGGCGTGCCAAGCCACGCGTCGATCGTCGTGAACGTGGACCGCCCGGTCCGCCCCCACAACCCCCGGGGAGTGACCTGCACCGTCGGCGCCAGGTACATCGCGTAGCCGAGCGAGTTCGCGTCCCGGTCGGGCCATCGCTCGGCGGCGGCACGGACGAGCTCGGCCCGGGTGTGCGGCCGCTCCTCCAGCAGCCGGCGGAAGAACGCCACGAGCTCGCCCAGGTCGAGACCCTCCACGGCCCGGCGGAACGGGGCCTGCCCACGGTACGTCCGTTCGACGACCGGCTGGACGAGCGGGCGGAGCGCGTACGCGTCCCGAGCGCTGACCAGGTGAAGCGTCCCGCGGAACAGGGTCAGCCGAACGGCGCGGCGCTTCTCGAGCGCCGTCGACAACACCTCCGGCCGGAACCCGTCCAGGCGGGTCCACAACGCGACGTAGGGGTCCCGCGGCTCCTGGGCCTGGAGTCCGACCAGCCGTTCCACGGCGTCGAGCGGTCGGGTGCGGCGCCGTTCGAGCAGCTGGTGCCGGGCGAGCAGGGCGCGGTTCAGCTCGCGGAGCGAAAGCGTCCGGGCGGGCATCCGCCGATGCTGTCAGACCCTGAGCTTAGACCGGTCGCCAGTCCGGGAAGAAGTCCAGCGTCCCGGTCGTCAGCTGCGTCCGCCCGGAACCGTCGTCGTTCACCACCCACACGCCGATGCGACCGTTCTTCGCCTGCCGGTTGAACGCGATCTTCGATCCGTCGGGCGAGAACGTCGGCGCGAACTCGAATCGTTTGTTCGACGTGACCCGGGACGGGTTCGAGCCGTCCGCGTCCATCACCCAGATGTTCCCGTTCCGCGAGAACGTGATGGCGGAGCCGTCCGGCGACCAGTCCGGGCGCTCGTCGATCTTGGCGCCGCCTCGAGTGAGCCGGACCGGATTCGAGCCGTCGGGGTCCATGACCCAGATGTCGTCGAACGCCTTTCGGTCGCTGGTGAACGCGATCTTCGAACCGTCGGGCGACCACTCCGGGAAGGCGTCGAACCCTCCGGTCGGGGTGAGCCGCGTCTGTGCGGACCCGTCCGCGTTCATGACCCAGATGTCCTGGAGCGGGTCCTCGGCGTTCGAGGTGTAGGCGATCTTCGAGCCGTCCGGCGACCAGGTGGGCCAGGTCTCCTGCGCGTCCGGCGTGAAGGTGAGCCGGGTCTGTCCGGACCCGTCGCCGTTCATCACCCACAGATCGCAGTTGGAGAACTCGGTACGCCCGCACCGGGCGTAGACGATCTTCGAGCCGTCGGCGCTCCAGTCGGGCATCATCTCTCGAGCCCGTTTCGTCGTCGTCAACCGGGTGGGCGAGCCGCCGCTCGACGGCACGCTCCAGACGTCGTCCTTCCGGCCGAACGCGATCTCGCCGTTGCCCCCCGGGAACGTGGCGGTCGCCATCGACGCCGGAAGGAGCAGGACGAGCAGGAGGGCGGCGACGGCAGCGACGCGGACGGCGGGGGCGTTCATGATGACCTCCTGGGCAACGGGCGGCCGACAGTAGGCACCTCCGGGGGGAGTGTCAATCGGGGCCCCGCGACTTCTCGTGCCAGACAGGTCGCGCTGGCGGTCGCCACGGCGCGACTGCTTCACGCTCGCTCCACCGGGGTGACGCTCAGCCCTGCGGCGCCCGGCTGCCACCGGAGGTCCGGGCTCCGCGACCACGTGCCCGGCAGGAGCATCGTCTCGATCATGACCGGGTGGAGCGGCATGACCGTGATCGGCCCCACGCCCACGAGGAGATCCTGGACGCGATCCGAACCAGGAGAGACATGGATCCGCACCTTCATGGGCAGCCACGGCAGCGGCCGGCGACGGAACGGCCACGCTCGTCGATCCGGACGGTGCGCGGGTTCGGCAGGCCGGCGGTCGCCGACGTTCGAACGAACCTGGAAACGGGCTCCGGTAGGTCGGCCGCGGTCACGAGCGCTTCCGCCGCCTCCCCAAAGTCACGGTGGCCGAAGACGGGTGCCTACCCGGCGGCGGGCGGCTCCACGATCCGGATCTGGTTGCCGAACGGGTCGCGCAGCGCGCAGTCGGTGCCGTAGTCCTGCTCGACGGGCTCCTGGGTGAACTCGACCCCGTTGGCCTTGAGGTCCTCGTACGTCTTCCGGCAGTCGTCCGTGTAGAAGCCCACCCAGCCGGCGGCGCCCTTCGTGACGAGCTCCCGGAGGCGCTCGGCCGACCCCTCGTCCATCGAGGGTGGGCCGGGCTTCTCGAGCAGGATGGCGTGTCCCGGATCTCCGGGCACCATCACCGTCAACCATCGCATGAAGCCGAAGTCCCGGTCCTCGCGGACCTCGAGACCGAGCTTGCCGACGTAGAAGTCGAGCGCCTCGTCTTGGTCCAGGACGTAGATGTTCGCGATCGAGATCGAGGTCAACACGGTCGTTCTCCCTTCGGGGCGGTGTCGTGCCGGGACGTTAGCCGACGGCGCGGGACGACGCTTCTCCGAAACTGCTCGGTTGCACGTGGCTGCTCGGCCGCAACCACGCCATGGCGAAACAGGTGGGGGCCGGCCCCACCGGACCGCGCGCTCGGTGCTCGGTGGGGGATTCCCCCACGATGTCCCGGAAGGTCCGGCTGAACGTGCCGAGGCTCGTGAACCCGACGTCCAGGCAGATGTCGGTCACGCTGCGATCGGTGGACCGCAAGAGGAACATCGCCCGCTCGACCCGGCGACGCTGGAGGTAGCGGTGGGGCGTCTCGCCGAACGTGGCGCGGAACGTCCGGATGAAGTGCGCCTCCGAGACGTGGGCGATCCGGGCCAGCGCCGGGACGTCCAGCGGCTCCGCGTAGGTCCGGTCCATGGCGTCGCGGGAACGGAGCATCCGGCGGTTCGACTCCTCGACGGCCCGGCCCACCGGCCTATGAGATCACGCCGCGGGCTTTACCGCCTTGACGATCACCGAGGTGGCGACGTGGTCGTGGCGCTCCGGCGAGATGGTGCGACGCATGACCTCGATCACCTCCTCGGTGAACAGCGGGAACAGCGCCGCGTCCTCGATGCCGAACGGGCGGTGGCCGCCCACCCACACGTTGGTGAACCCGGCTCTTCCGAGCTTCTCGGCGAAGACACGCTCCGCCAGGGCCCCGGACACTCAGCCGGCCCAGGCGCCCTGGTCGTTCGCCACCTCCGGCGGGAGCTCGCCTTCGACGGTCAGATCGGACAGGCTGATCCGCCCTCCCGGCTCGAGCACGCGGAAGATCTCCGCCAGCGCCCGGCTCTTGCGCGCCGACAGGTTCAAGACGCCGTTGGAGATCACCACGTCCACCGAGTCGTCGGGGAGCGGGATGTCCTCCATCTCGCCGCGGACGAACTCGGTCCACTCCTGCACGCCGGCCTCCACCGCGTGGCGGCGACCTCGTTCCCCCATCTCCTCGAGGATGTCGAGACCGATGGCGCGTCCCCCCGGGCCCACGCGCCTGGCGGCGAGGATCGTGTCGATGCCCCCGCCCGACCCTACGTCCAGAACGGTCTCTCCTGGCCGGAGCATTGCGTACCGCACGGGGTTCCCGACCGACAGCGACCATTCGATCGCGCCGGCCGGGATCTCGGCGAGCTCCTCGTCGTGGTAGAAGCGACCGGCGACCGCTTCGCCGCCGCCGGTCCCGATGGAGGAATACGCCCGCCGGACGGCGTCCTTGATATCGTCCTGGAACATGAGGTCCTTCGCCACGCTGCCCTCCTACAACTCCTGTACGAAGCGCTCCAGGCGGGCCTTCACGTCCCGCGGGATGTCGTCCACGTCGGCCGACCCCAGCAGCCGGCGGAGCTCCTTGGCGAACTCCAGCTCACCGCAGCAGGAGCGACAGAACGAGAGGTGGTTCTGCACCTTCTCGTGGTCTTTGTCCGAGATCGCGTGATCGAGGTAGTCCCAGAGCTGCCCCACCGCATCCGAGCACGTGATCGAATCCTGCCCGTTCGTCATCGTTGCGCCTCCTTGACGAGGAGGTCCGTCTCCTCCGCGTACGCCCACATCTCGATCTCGAAACGTCGTCGGCCCCGGTGCAGTCGTGCCAGCACGGTTCCGAGGG
>DATHVC010000102.1:0-2601 GCA_035461565.1 Actinomycetota bacterium | reverse complement strand
GATCCCGCCGATCATCAGGTCCAGCCCAAACTCGAACTGCTCGTCGGTGTCGCACTCGATGAAGTACTTGAAACATTCGACCAGGTGGGTGAGCCCGACCTCGCCCATCGCTCGGCCCATCTCCTCGTGGGCGTCGGCGTGGCCGGCCTTGCCGTGGCCGGGCATCAGCCCGAGCTCCATCATCACGAAGCCCATGATGTAGCCGCCCAGGGCGTTGAACGCCTGCGCCGCCTCGCGCGCCGTCAGGCCGGCGTCCCGGAGCACTCCCAGGGCTGCGTCCATCGGCCGGTAGACGGCGATGCCTTCGAGCGGCTTGTGCCGTTCGGCCAGGAGCTGGATCACGCCTGGGTGCAGCGACAGGAGGCGCCGCCACTCGGCGGCCATCGTGCGGACGTCCTTCGTCCAGTCGCCGCTTTCGGGCGGGAACAGGAACTGGGACATGATCGCTTCGGTGACGCCGTCGAGGATGTCCTCCTTGTCCCGCACGTGGCTGTAGAGGGACATGGCCTCGACGCCGAGCTCCCGGCCGATCCGGCGCATCGTCACGCCCTCGAGGCCCTCCCGGTGCATGATCTGGAGGGCGGCCTCGATCACCCGGTCGCGGGTCAGCGGGTCCCGGCGGGACGTGGCCTGATCGTCGAGCATCTTTCGGGCCGAGGGTGTCACGTTCGTCTCCCGTTCACGGTCTCTTTCGGTGGTGGTCCAAGAAATTGGGGTTGACGCCTTACATCGTATGCCTATACTCGTACGCCGTAAGCATACAACGTAAGCACACCCGCTACGACGTGAGGGGGACGCGGATGAGATTGAACACCGAAACGATCGCCAAGGCGAGCGGCCGGCACCCGTGGCGGGTGGTGGCTGTGTGGTTCGTGGTCCTGGTCACGGGCGGCGTGCTGTCGGCCACGATGCTGGGCGACGCTCTGACCACGGACTTCAACTTCACGAACGAGCCGGAGTCCGTTCGGGCCGACGAGCTCATCGGCGAGCGATTCCAGCTCCCCGAGCAGACTCCGCAGTCGTTCATCGTGCACTCGGAGTCGCGGACCTTCGACGATCCCGAGTTCCAGGCCGTCGTGGCCGGCATCACCGAAGGTCTCCGCGCGCTCGGCTCGGACGTCGTGTCCGAGGTCGGGTCGCCGCTGGAGGGGACGGCGCCGGTGTCCGAAGACGGGCACACCGCCCTGATCCAGATCCAGATCCCGGGTACGGCCAACGACGCCGACCAGCACGTCGAGGAGCTGCGTCAGGTCGTCGTCGACAACGGCGGCGAGTCAGACGGGTTCCGCACGCTGCTGTTCGGCACCGCCTCGGCCAACGAGGACTTCAAGACGATCTCCGAGGAGGACCTTCGGGTGGGCGAGTCGATCGGGCTCATCACCGCGCTGGTCGTCCTGGTCGTCGTCTTCGGCGCGATCGTCGCCGGGCTCGTCCCGATCATCCTGGCGATCTTCGCCATCTCCGTGGCGCTCGGCGTCGTCGGCTTGATCGGCAACTGGTGGAGCTGGTCGTTCTTCGTTCCGCAGATGATCTCGATGATGGGTCTGGCCGTGGGGATCGACTACTCGCTGTTCATCGTGTCGCGATTCCGGGAGGAGCGTGCCCGGGGCCGGGAGAAGCTCGACGCGATCCGCGCATCTGGCGCGACCGCCAACCGGGCCATCTTCTTCAGCGGCCTCATGGTGATGCTGGCGCTGACCGGGATGTTGTTCGTCCCCACCACGATCTTCCGTGGTTTGGCCGGCGGTGCCATCATCGTGGTGTTCGTGTCGGTGGCAGCGTCGATGACGCTCCTGCCCGCGGTCCTGTCGCTGCTCGGCGACCGCGTGAACTCCCTGCGCGTGTTCAGGCGCAAACGGGAGGCCGAGGCCGGCGAGCGGCGGGGCGGGTTCTGGGACCGGGTCACGACGGGCGTGATGCGCCGGCCGGTGGTCAGCCTGATCGCCGCCGCCGGGCTGCTGCTCGTGTTCGCCCTCCCGTACTTCGTCCAGCCGCACCCCGAGGACGACGGCATGGGCATCAAGACCGGGATGTCCGGCGTCTCGACCCTGCCCTCGGACATCGAGACCAAACAGGCCGCGGACGTGTTGTTCTCGCAGTTCCCCGAGTTCGGCCAGGTCCAGGTGCAGATCGTCGTGAATGGCGACGTCTCCGACCCGGCCGTCCAGGCCGGGATCGGTGAGCTCCAGTCCGCGCTCGCGGCCGACCCGGATCTGGGGCAGCCGCCGGCCGACGCTCCTATCGTGCCGAGTCCGGACGGGTCGCTCGGCCTGATGACGATCAACCTCACCGGCGCCGCGGCCGCGGACGGGTCGAGTGAGGCCGCGACGTTGGCGATGGAGCGCCTGCGGACGGACTACATCCCGACCGTGTTCGAGGGTGTGGACGCCGAGGTGCTGGTCACAGGCGAGCCCGCGTTCATCGCCGACTTCTTCGACATCTCCGACCGGTACACCCCGCTCATCTTCCTGTTCGTCCTTGGGCTGTCGTTCGTGCTGCTGACGATCGTGTTCCGCTCGTTGGTCGTGCCGGCCAAGGCCATCGTCATGAACCTGTTGTCGGTGGGCGCGGCGTACGGCCTCATCGTCCTGGTGTTCCAGG
>DATHVC010000101.1:0-7163 GCA_035461565.1 Actinomycetota bacterium | reverse complement strand
GTCCCTCGGCAGCGTGATCATGATGATCGAGGCGTCGAGGTGGCTCGAGTGGTTCGAGATGAACATGGCGGGACCACGAAGGCCCTCGAGGTTGTCGAGCCCGAACACCTCCGGCGTGGTCTCGTTCCAGATGATCGTCCGGATCCCGGCGTCGAGGATCGCGTCCCGGGCCACCCCGCCCGCCTCGGTTCGGGCCCAGTCCGTGGGGAACTGCCAGGTCTTCGGGGGCGGCGTGGAGGCCTCGGCGCTCCGCGGGATCATCGTGCGGCGGCCCCATCGCCATCCCCTGGCGACGTCCCGGACCTCGTCGACGAACGAACGCTTGGACGCCACCCGACTCACCTCACGTCCGCGATCGCCAGCGGGGGCACGTGCAGGTAGCTGATCGAGGGCGAGCGCCCCACGGTCTCGCCGGCCATCTCGAGCGCGTCGCGGAAGCTCGACGCCGCCCGGTAGCCCAGCCGCTCGCACGTCCTCGGGTCGCCCCCGACGACGATCACGTCGCCGAGGTAGTCGAGCGCGTGGGCGCCCCAGTACCACATGTAGAACGGGTGCACGCCGTGGTACGCGTGGCTCTTCCGGTACAGGTGGATGTACCAGGGGTCGGTGGCGTAGCGCTCCTCGTATTTCGACTCGATCGTGCTCGGGTCGGTGGTCTCGGCCAGGACCTCTTCAAAGAAGTCCACGTAGCTCGGGTGGTGGACCTGGTGGAACTCGTTCGGCGTCGGGTGGAACAGGATCATCGCCCCGCCCGGCCGGACCACCGGCTTGTTCCGGTACATGTTGAACAGGTAGCCGAGCCCCAGGCAGTGCACCAGGATCGGGTTCATGATCGAGTTCACGTTGTACGGGCCGACGTACGGGAGCCCGATCACCATGACGTCGCTCTGCCCGTTCACCTCGACCAGCTGCTGCTCGTGGAGCCTGGCCAGGGTGCGCTCGTGCACGGCCTCGGTGTCGCCGGCGTTGATGCCGGTCACGCCGTAGGGCGACTTGATCCGCATCCACACCTGGTGCCGGGCCGGCCCGGGCGCCAGGTTGTTGCCCTTCTTCGCCGCGAGGTACGTGGCCTGCTCGATCAGCGACCACTCCCACTCGCGTTTGTTCATGAAGCCGAACGGGTCGGGGAACGTGTCGTTGTTGAGCGTGGTCTCGATGGTGAAGATCTTCAGGCCCTCGGCCTTCAGCAGGTCGCCCATCCGTTTGCACGAGTCGTGGATGGCGCTCTTTCCCGGGCGCGGGTCCATGTAGGACTTCGAGTGCAACATCGTGTGCACGTTGTGGTGGTGCCGAACGCTTCGATAGCCGGCGAGGCCTACCGGAACCGACTTGTGCCCGCCGTCCATGGCCACGAGGTTGATGTTCACGTAGATCAGCAGGTCGGACTCCATGGCCCGCTTGCTGATCTCGACCTCTTCACCCTGGTCGGTCTTGCCGACGAAGACGAGGTTGTCCGGGTCCTCGGCGTCGAAGTTGGTGAGGTCCTTCGGGAAGAACGAGCGGAACACGCGTTCGCCGACGGCGTGTTTGATCTCGTCCGCGGTCATCCGCCGGTGGAGGGAGTTCGCCATGGTCAGCTTGAGGTCCTCGACGCCCCTGCTCGCCGCGAGCTCGATGACCTCCTCGAGCACGAGCTGGCGGATGTCCGGGCTCTGCATCGGCGGCAGCGGGAGCGAGATGTCGTCGATGGCGATGGTGAGCTTCATCCCGGGCTTGAGGAGCTCCCTCAGAGGCTCACTGTCGTGCGGGTGGTCGAGGGCGTGCCGGATCGCCTCTCGTACGCGGCGGATCTTCGGAAGCGAGTCGGGCGGGTAGATCACCCTCGATCCGAGGGGGAACTTCACCAGGCGGAACCCTTCCCCCTCGTGGACCAGGAGCGGGGGCGTCCGCTCGTCCACCTCCAACACGAACCCCGGTCGTCCCATGGTGTCTGTCTCCCTTTCCTGATCGGGGGCTACGCTCGCTGCGCTCGCTTCTTGAGCCCCCGAACCCCCTAGTCGGCTTTCAGATCGAACGCGACCCGGAGCGTCCCGAGTCGGCCGGCGCCGAACGCGTGGTCGAGCGCCTCGCGCCAGCGCCGGAGCGGATACGCCGCGCCGACGACGCCCTCGATGGGGTTCGCCGCGGCGAGTTCGATGGCCAGATCGAACGAGTGTCGCTTGGTGCCGTTCAGGTTCTCGACGCCGCCTGTGTAGGCGCCGACGAGCTCGAGCTCGCGGAACCACAGCGGCGTGAGGTCGGGGGTGGTGACCGGGATGCCCGAGACCACCACGCGGCCGCCGGCCTTCACCGTTCGGAGCGCCAGGTCGAGCGAGGAGCGCGAGCCCACGCAGTCGATCGCCACGTCCGCCCCACCGAGCAGGAACGGCGCGCCGCGCTCGGGACGGAGCTTCATGGCGTGGGCGCTCCGGCGGACGCTGTTCGTGGCCTCCTTCGGCTCGACCACCTCGTCGGCGCCGAACGCCCTGGCCCACTCGCGCTGTTTCCCGTGTTTGGCGGCGACGGTGATCCTCGCTTGCGTGAGCTCCTTCAGCGCGAGGAGCGTCAGCACGCCGATCGCGCCGGCCCCGATCAGCAACACGTTGCCGTCGGGCGGGACGTTCGCTCGGAGCGCGGTGTGCACGGCGGCCGAGAGCGGCTCGACTAGCACGGCCTTCCGGTCGGGGAGCTCGTCCGGCACGGGGTGGAGCTGGGCGCGGTGCGCCACGAACATCCGGCTCCAGCCGCCGCCGGTGTCGGCGCAGTAGCCGGTCTGGAGGCCGGCCTTGACGTGACCGTTGGTGACGCGGTCGCAGCGGCCGACCAGGCCGCTCTGACAGTTCGGGCACGGGTCGAGCCCGCGGGGCACGCACGAGAGCACGGGTTCGAGCACCACGCGAGTGCCGTGCGGCAGGTCGTCGACGTCGTCGATGAGCTCGCCCACGACCTCGTGGCCGGGCACGAACGGGAGCGAGACCAGCGGCGAGAAGTAGAAGCTCGACTTGCCGGCCAGCGTGGCGAGGTCCGAGCCGCAGATGCCGCTCAACAGGGGCCGGACCCGGCCCCAGCCCGGGCCGGGCACCTCGGGATCGCGCTTGTTGACCAGTCGCATCGGCGCCAGCGCTCCCGACAGCAGGCCGGGCACGCGATCGCCCACGGCGCGCGCCGTGAGATACCGCGGGGCCGAGCGGAACAGCTCGAGCGCCTGGATCGTCATCGCAACGCCGGCTTGGGGAAGCGGACCCGCGGCATGCCGCCGGCCATCTCCCACTCCTCGATCGGCCAGCGCCGGCGCCTCGCCATCCGCAGCAGGGCGGCGTCCGGCGACACCGCCACGGGGTTGCCGACCGCCCGGAGCAGCGCCAGGTCGGAGTGCGAATCCGCGTACGCGTAGCTCGACTTCAGGTCGGCGCCCTCGAGCTGCGCGTACCGGCGGAGCCACGCGCCGCGCGCCTCGCCGACCAGGGGCGGCTCGGCCAGGTAGCCGGTGTAGACGCCGTCCTCGACGGCGAGCTTGGCCGCCACCACCTCGTCGAACAGGGGGACGATCGGCCGCACGAACGGCTCGGCAGCGGCGGTGATCATGATCGTGCGGTGGCCGGCCGCGCGGTGTTCGCGGATCCTTCTCACGGCCGCCGCCGAGACCTTCTGGAGCATGAACTCGGAGACGATCTCGTCCACCAGCCGGTCCACGCCCTCGACGGTGGCGCCCTCGTACCGGCGGAAGAACGTCCGGAGGAACTCGCCGCGGTCGCGCCGGTCGGCCATCAGGTACGACGGGATGCGCGAGAACACGCTGACGAGCTCGTCCGGCCACTGGTCCCACGGCAGGTCGCCCATGCGCGACCACACGTAGGACTCGACGACGTTCGACGGCAGGATCGTGCCCTCCATGTCGAACAGCGCCAGCACGAGCTGCTCGCGTTCGCGGATCCGGACCTGCGGCTGGAGGCGCTGGCTCGAGAGCGCGCGGAGCCCGGCCGTGACCGCCGGGCAGTGCACGTCCTGGAGGTAGTAGCGCCAGTCGATCGCCGCCGAGTCGAAGGGGAACTTCTTGCGGTCCCCCGGCGTGAGCGAGCCGAACAGCTCGAGCGTCCGGTCGTCGGTGTAGATGACCTCGGCCTCGGTGTACGCGCCGTACAGGTCCGAATACCGCCGGATGAAATCGACCCGCCCCTTGTCGCGGTCGACCCGGCGGACGAGGTCTCGCATCTTCTTGGACTTCGGAAGGTGGCTGACCACCGAATCGGCGATGTCCACCGCGCGCTCGGCCGTCTTGAGCAGGCGCTCGACGCGGAGGCGGCCGGGGAAGGACCACTCCGGGACCCGGACCTCGCCGCGGCCGGCCTGCGGGAGCGGATCGCGCTCGAAGTACACCTTCACCAGCTCGTACAGCTCCTTGAACTGGAGCGGGTTCCGCGACCCCGAGCTCACGTGGTAGTAGGCCGGACTGCGAGGTTCGGGCGGCGTCGCCGCGGCCGCGAGCATCGCGTTGACCACGTAGTCGGCCGGGATGATGTCGACGATGCCCTCGGGGATGCCGGGGAACTCGGGGATCGTGCCGCGGCCGTACGCCAGGATGATCGGCTCGGCCATCTTGAAGCCCTCGATCCAGCCGGGGAACGGGTGCTCGTAGGCCGACTCGATGATCGAGGGCCGAACGATCGAGAGCGGCGCGTGGTGTTCGGCGGCGAGCTCCTCCACCGCGCGTTCGCCCATGGCCTTCGTGAAGGTGTAGTTGTCGGGCCAGCCGAGCGTCTGGGCTCGCGCCCGACCGTACTGGACGAGGCGTTTGGTCACCCAGGTCTTGCGGCGGTCCTCCGCGTCATCGGCCACCGACTGCGGGCCGGCCCTTCCGTGTTCGGCGCGGGCCTTGCGCAGGAACGAGTCGAGCAGCTCGGGTTTGCGGCTCGCCGCCTCGACGTCTTTCCGCGCCTGGAGCGCGAGCTCGGCCTCGGTCCGCCAGTCCACGCGGTGGTCGAGGGTGTCCTCGGGGATCACGCCCTTGCGGTTCCCGGCCACGTACGCGGTCGAGACGTGGAGCAGGTGCGGCGCGTCGTTCGCCTTCAGCACCGTCTCGTAGAGGCGGACCGCGCCCAGCAGGTTCGTCTGGAAACCCTCGTCGATCGGCGGGTCGAACGAGACGGTCGCGGCGCAGTGGATCACGACGTCGAGCCCGCCCGGCATCTCGAGCCCCTCCTGCGAGAAGTCGCCGTCCACGACGTCCACGCGTTCGTCGAGGATCGTGAGCATGGCCTCGCTCCCGACCCTGTCGCGGAGCGCCCCGAACGTCGGCCGGCCGAACAGCGACTCCACCCGCTGGCGCCCGCTCGAGCCGAGCTGCGGACGTACCAGGAGCGTGATCCTGGTCTCGGGGAAATCGAGCAGGAGCCGGGCGAAGACGGCCTGCCCCAGGAACCCGGTCACGCCCGTGACCAGCACGTTCTTGCCCGCGAGCCGCTTGACGATGGAGGTCCGCCGGGCGGCCTTCTCTACCACGCGGCAGATTATGCCCTCTCTACCGGGCGGTAGACAAGTCGGGCTCCCGGCGGCGGCCACTACCCTGAGCGCCGATGACGGCCCGAACCGAACCGACCCCGGAACGCCCGGCACCCGAGAGCCCGACGCCCGAGAGCCTGGCGCCCGCGCCCTGGCGCGAGGTGTTCGCCGGCGCCCGGGGCCGGCTGACCGTCGGCCTCCTGATCCTCGAGGCGCTCGTCGCCATGGAGGCGCTGATCGTCGTGACGATCCTCCCGGCGATCGAACGCGACATCGGCGGGCTCGCGTTGTACGGGTGGACGTTCACCTCGTACGTGCTCGCCTCGATCGGCGCGGTCCCCATCGCCGGGCGCATCACCGACCGCTTGGGGCCGCGTCGGGTGCTCGCCGTGACGGTGGTGCTCTACGTCGCCGGGCTCGTGATCGCCGCTGCCGCGCCGACGATGTTCGTGGTCGTCGTCGGCCGGTTCGTGCAGGGCGTCGGCGGGGGCGGCGTCTACATGGTGTCGCTCGCGGCGGTGGCGAAGACCTACCCGGACCGAACGCGCCCGCGCGTGATGGCGCTCCTCGCATCCATGTGGATCCTGCCGGGGTTGTTCGGGCCGCCCGTGGGGAGCCTGATCGCGGGCACGATCGGCTGGCGGTGGGCCTTCCTCGCGCCGATCCCGGCGATCGTGTTCGGCGTGCTGCTGATCCTTCCGGCCCTGCGGCGGATCGGCGTCGAACCCGATCAGGAGCCGCTGCCGGTCGTGGGGAGCCTGCTGTTGATGGTCGGCACCGGGGTGTTCCTGGCGGGGCTGACGCGGATCGGGTGGATCACGCTCGCGTTGGTGCCGATCGGCCTCGCCGTGGCGCTGCCGGGCTTCCGGCGGGTCACGCCGCCCGGGACGTTGCTGGCCCGTGCGGGAACCCCCGCCGCGGCCGCGGCGGCGTTCCTCGCGTCCTGCGCGTTCCTCGCGGTGGACGGGTTCCTCACCTTGATGCTGACGAAGGTTCGGGGCCTGTCGATCGTCCAAGCCGGGTTCGTCGTGACCGCCGCGAGCGTCTCCTGGGCCGCCGGGAGCTGGTACGAGTCGCGGACGGTGACCCGTCGCGGCGCGAGATGGCTCGTCACCCGGGGCGCGATCGTTCTCAGCGTCGGGATCGTGCTCGTCGGCGCGGGCGTGTTCCGGGACGTGCCGATCGTCGTGCCGTACGTGGGATGGGCCCTCGGCGGACTCGGCATGGGGATCGTGTTCCCGACGATCCCGCTCGCGATCATGGGTCAGGCCACGCAGGGCAAAGAGGCCGGCGACCTGTCACCGGCGATCCTCATGGACTTCCTCGGCATCGGCCTGGGGGCGGGGCTCGGCGGGGCGAGCGTGGCTCTGGCCGACGCCGGGACTCTGTCGATCGAGGCCGCGATCGGCGGCGCGTTCGCGATCGGGTTGGTGGCCGCCCTGGTGCTCGTGTTCGTAGGCCGCCGGATGCCCGACGCGCGGCCGGTGTCGGCGAGCCCATTGACCTGAGAGCCCGAAGGTGCACGACGGGGTGGGCTGGCCTCTTCGAGGGCACGTGGTTCGGTCAGAGCCTCACGCTCTTACCGGCCCTGGTAAGAGGCGGAGCAGGGACCCTCACCCGCACGCGAGCGCCCATCGCGCACCTGCAGATGGAAGGGGCGGCCCCGCGGGGCCGCCCCATCCCCA
>DATHVC010000100.1:0-2657 GCA_035461565.1 Actinomycetota bacterium | reverse complement strand
GTCTTCGTCGGCGCCCGGACCCCGGTGCCGTTCGGCGACTATGGGGTGGCGTCGAACCACGTCCTGCCGACGGCTGGGACGGCGCGATTCGCGAGCGGCCTCCGCGCCTCGGACTTCGTGAAGGTGATGTCGGTGATCGAGCTGGGCCCGGAAGCGGCTCGCTCCCTGGCGCCGGACGTCTCGGCGGTGGCGCGCGCCGAAGGGCTGATCGCCCACGCTCGCGCCGTCGAAGCTCGAGCGCAGGGTGGAGTCGCCCCGTGAGCCGGCCCCTGCCCCGCCCGGGACTCCGCGACGTGGAACCGTACGCCGCGCCCCAGCTCGACGTCCGGGCTCGTCTCAACACGAACGAGTGCCCGTATCCGCTTCCCGAACGGTTCCGGGAGTCGCTGGCCTCGGCCGTGAGCGAGATCGCGCTCAACCGGTACCCGGACCGAGAGGCGATCGAGCTCCGGACGCGTCTGGCCGCTCTGAACGATCACGTGCTCGAGGGGACGTGGGTGGCCAACGGCTCCAACGAGATCGTTCTCCAGCTCCTCCAGGCGTACGCGGGGCCGCAGCGCCGGGTGGTCCTGTTCGAGCCCACCTACGCCCTCCACTCCCGGCTGTCGTGGGTCACGCGGTCGGAGATCGCGCCGATCGCGATCGGCGAGCCGTGGATCGTCACCGACGACGACGTCGAGGCCGCGATCGCGTCCGATCCGGACGTGATCTTCTTCTGCTCTCCGAACAACCCCACCGGGAACACGCAGCCCCTCGACGTGATGGAACGTGCGACGAACGGGTCCGCTCTCGTGGTCGTCGACGAGGCCTACGTCGAGTTCGGCGGGGAGAGCGCGGCACGCCTGATCGCTCGCCATCCGAACGTCGTCGTGGTGCGCACCTTCTCGAAGGCGTTTGCGCTCGCCGGCGCCCGGCTCGGATATTGCCTCTCGTCGCCGGAGGTCGTGCAGGACCTGCGACGGGTGCGGCTCCCCTACCACGTGTCGACGCTCACCCAGGCGGCCGGGCTCGTGGCGCTCGACCACCGGGAGGACGCCCTGGCGATCCTCGACGCGATCCGAAAGGAACGCGACCGGATCCTGGACGCCTTGCCGCCGATGGGTGTGGAGGCGTTCCCGTCCGACGCGAACTTCGTCCTGTTCCGTCCTTCGAAGCCGGCTCGCGAGGTGTGGCAGGCGCTGTTGGACCGCGGCGTGCTCGTCCGCGACTTCACGACCGTGATCCCCGAGGCCCTCCGGGTGACCGCCGGGACGCCGGACGAGGTCGACCTGTTCCTGTCCGCCCTCGAGGAGGTGCTGCACGGATGACCCGCGACTCGGTCGTCGAGCGCGACACGAAGGAGACGAACGTGCTCGTCGAGCTTGCGCTCGACGGCGCCGGCTCTGCGACGGCGGACACCGGGCTGCCGTTCTTCGACCACATGATCCGGCAGCTCGGGACCCACGCCGGGTTCGACCTCACCGTGACCGCGAAGGGCGATCTCGAGGTGGACGGGCACCACACCGTCGAAGACGTGGGGCTCGCGCTCGGCCGTGCGCTGAAGGAGGCGCTCGGCGACAAACGCGGGATCCGGCGGTTCGCCTCGATCACGGTCCCGCTCGACGAGGCGGCCGTGTCGGTGGCGCTCGACCTGTCGGGGCGGCCGTTCGTCGTGCACGAGGTGGACGTCCCGGCCGAGACGATCGGCACCTACGACACCGGCCTCACCGAGGACTTCGTGCGCGCGTTCGCCACCGCGGCCGAGATGACGCTGCACGTCCGGCTGATCTCCGGACGCTCCCCCCATCACGTGGTCGAGGCCGAGTTCAAGGCGCTCGCGACGTGCCTCCAGGACGCCGTTCGGATCGTGGGCGTGGACGTGCCGAGCACCAAGGGGACGTTGTGACGATCGCGATCCTCGACTACGGGATGGGGAACCTGCGGAGCGTGGCGCGGGCGATCGAACACGTCGGCGGGAAGCCGGAGATCACCGAGGACGCCGAGGCGGCGCTCGTCGCCGACGGGCTGGTCGTGCCCGGCGTGGGTCACTTCGGCGCGTGCGTTCGCAACCTGCGCGAGCGCGGGCTGGACCGCGCCGTCTTGGAGTTCGCCGAGAGCGGCCGACCCCTGTTCGGCGTGTGCGTCGGGATGCAGATCCTGTTCGAGGGCAGCGAGGAGAGCGACGCCGCCGGACTGGGATTGTTCGAGGGAGTCGTCCGCCGGTTGCCGTCCGACGTCAAGGTGCCGCACATGGGCTGGAACACCGTGCGCTGGACCGAGCGCCATCCGTACGTCGACGGCATGCCCACCGGGACCCGCTACTACTTCGTCCACTCCTACGCGCCCGATCTCGCCGTCGGCACGACCGTCGGCGCCACCGAGCACGGGCGGCCGTTCGCGGCGGCGGTGGCGCGCGACAACCTGTTCGCCACGCAGTTCCACCCGGAGAAGTCCGGCCCCCCCGGGATCCGCATCTACGAGCACTTCGTGCGGGAGGCCGAGTCGTGATCGTCATCCCGGCCATCGACCTGCGGAAGGGTCGCGTGGTCCGGCTGTTCCGCGGCGACGTCGAGGCGGCGACCGTCTACGACGACGATCCGGTCGAGGTGGCTCGCCGGTTCGAGTCCGAGGGGGCCCGACGCCTGCATCTGGTCGACCTCGACGCGGCGCACGAGGAC
>DATHVC010000099.1:0-2369 GCA_035461565.1 Actinomycetota bacterium | reverse complement strand
CGATCCGTCGGTCGATCCGGCCCGACAGGGCAAGTCACGGAGGGAGTGGGGTGGCTCGAGACGCGATGAACCAGCTCTCCAAGGCCGTGCCGCGTTCGATCGCGGAGGTGCGCGGCGGGTCGCGGACCGCCCCGCGCAGTTCCGACCGACCGACGGGCCGGCGAGCCGTCGACCTGCTGGCTCAGGTTCCCCTGTTCTCGCGCCTGTCGCGCCGCCAGTTGCGGCGGCTGGCCGAACACGCGGACACGGCATCGTTCCGGGCGGGCGAGACCATCGTGGAGGGGGGACAACCGGGCGGGACGTTCTACGTGATCCTGCAGGGGGCGGCGAAGGTCGTCCGCGGCAGCCGGACCGTCGATCGGATGGAGCCCGGCGACTTCTTCGGCGAGATCTCGCTGCTGGACGGGGGCCCGAGGACGGCCTCCGTGGTCGCGGAGACGCCGCTCGTCGCCATTCGGGTGTTCAGGAGGTCGTTCGACCGCCTCGTCGCACAGGAGCCCGCCGTCGCCGCGGACATCCTCGCCGTCGTGGCGGGCCGGCTTCGGCAGGCGGAGCGCTCCATCACGAGCTGATGCTCGACGTCGTCGACTATCGCTGGTGGAAGCTCCTGCACGTCCTCGCCGTCCTGGGATTCGTCGTCTTCCACGGCGTGTCGACCCTCGTGGCGTTCCGGCTTCGGAAGGAGCGCGATCGGACCCGGATCGCCGAGTTGCTCCAGTTCTCGGGCTCGGCGGTGTTGGGGATGTACGTGTCGCTGCTCGCATTGATCGTCTTCGGCGTGGTGGCGGGGTTCGCCGGGAGCTGGTGGGGCTTCTGGTGGATCTGGATCTCGATCGGGCTCCTCGTGGCGACGATCGTCGAGATGAGCGCCGTGGCCCGCCCCTATTACGAGGGCCTGAAGGAGGCGATCCAGCTCCGCCCCTCCGGCGTGCCCAGGAGGAGCGACGAGGAGCTGGACCTGATGCTTCGATCGCCGCTCGCGATGTTCAACGCGGCCTGGGGGCTGGCGGCCTTGGTGATCATCACGTGGTTGATGGTCTGGAAGCCGGAGTGGCGCTTCTGATCCCATCCGGTCGCCGCGGGCCCGCGCGGGAGACTGCCCGGGATCACAGCGTCGTCGGCGAGAGCGGCCGTTCGGCCGGGCCGTTCACCACCTGACCCTTCGCCGCGAACCGGGAGCCGTGGCAGGGGCAGTCCCACGTGCGCTCGGCCGCGTTCCACTTCACCGTGCAGCCCATGTGGGTGCACCGCGCCGACAACGTCGTCAGCGTGCCGTCGAGGTCTCGGTAGACGGCCACCTTGTGGTCGCCCGTGCTCACGATCCCGCCCTCGCCCGGATCGATCTCGGACAGGCTCTGGGCGATGGTGCGAGCCACGAGCACGTCGCAGCTCGCGCCCTCGGCGACGTCTCGAGGCACCGATCCCAGCAGCGCCGCTTTGGCCCCGGCCATGCCGCGGTTGCCGATCACCACCAGGTCGAACCCCTCCTGCTCGGCGGTCGCGATGATCTGTTCGGCGGGGTCACCCTCGAGGATCATCAACCCGACCGGCTGGTCTTCGCCGATCGTGGCCGCGGTGTCGCGCAGCACGAGGTCACCCGTCTTGGGATGACCGACGAACAACAGCGTCATCGAGGCGTCCAGCCGCTTGGCCAGCGCGTACGCCTTGCGGGCCGCACGATCGGCCGTGGCGGAGCCGTCGGTGGCGAGCAGGATTCGCCGGTAGGGAGGCCCTCCGGATCGTTCCTCGACGTTCTCGCGGGCTCGGGTGAGCAACACGTCGCAGGGGGCGTGCGTGGCGACCTTGCGAACGACGCTGCCGATGAGCTGCTCACCGTGCAGGAGCCCCCGGCTTCCCGTCACGATGATCTCCGCCTCCGTCTCCTCGGCCACCCGGAGGATGGCCTCGGCCGGGTCGTCGTCCGAGAGCTCGATCGACGCCTTCACCCCTTCGGCCTCGGCCAGCCGGAGGGCGCGGGCCACGGCGCCCTCCGCCGCCGACGCGAGCTGGTAGGCGTGGGCGACCGTGACCCGTCCCTTCGTGGCGGCGGCCAGGGACATCGCGACCCGTTCGGCCACCTCGGCCGTCGGCGATCCGTCGGTGGCGAGCACGATCCGCTTGTAGGCCATTGCGGGCTTCCTTCCGAGCGGGCGAGCGGCGGCGGGTCACCCCGACGACGCTTCCGAGAGTATGTCGTCGAGCTCGGCGAGTGTCTCGTCGTCCAGGTCGACGCCGCCGGCGGCGGCGTTGGAGATCACGTGATCTCGGTCGCGGCTGCCGGCGATGGCGGACGTCACACCCGGCTGGTGGACGTTCCAGGCCAGCGCGAGCTGAGCCAGGGACACGCCGAGCCGCTCGGCGATCGGGCG
>DATHVC010000098.1:0-2969 GCA_035461565.1 Actinomycetota bacterium | reverse complement strand
CCCTCGAAGCTCGTGTGCGTGGGTCGGAACTACGCGGCGCACGCCGCCGAGTGGGGGATGGACGTGCCCGAGGAGCCATTGCTGTTCCTCAAACCGTCCACGGCCGTGATCGGCCCGAACGACCCGATCCGCCTGCTGCCGATCAGCAAACGGATCGACTACGAGGGAGAGCTCGCGGTGGTGATCGGGGCGTTGGCGAGGAACGTCCCAACCGAGGAGGCGTACCGGGTCATCCTCGGCTACACCTGCGCGAACGACATCACGCTGCGCGACCTCCAGCACACGAAGGACCAGTGGGCGAGGGCGAAGGGGTTCGACGGCTCGTGCCCGCTCGGGCCGTGGATCGAGACCGACCTGGACCCCACCGACGTGCGGGTGGAGACACGGCTGAACGGCGAGGTCCGCCAGGCCGGCCAGACTGCCGATCTGGCGTTCGGCGTGGCCACGCTGATCGAATACATCACCTCGTTCATGACGCTGCTCCCCGGCGACGTCATCCTCACCGGGACTCCGGACGGCGTCGGCCCGCTCTCGCCCGGCGACGTGGTCGAGGTCGAGGTGGATGGCGTCGGGACGCTCGCCAGCCCCGTGGAGGCCGGCTCGTGACCGAGGTCCGAACGCGGTTCGCCCCGGCGCCCTCGGGGTCGCTGCACGTGGGGAACGCGCGGACCGGGTTGTTCTCGTGGGCCCACGCCCGGCACCACGGCGGGACGTTCATCCTGCGGATCGAGGACACCGACGCCAGCCGAGTGACCGAGGAGGCCGTGCACGGCGTGATGGACTCGCTCCGGTGGCTCGGCATCGACTGGGACGAAGGGCCGGACGTCGGCGGCGCGCACGACCCGTACCGTCAGTCGCAGCGGCTCGAGGTGTACCGGGAGACGACCGAGCGGCTGCTCTCGCAGGGCGACGCGTACCCCTGTTACTGCACCGAGGCCGAGCTCGAGGAGCGCCGGAGGAGCGCGATTGCCCGCGGCGAGCCGCCGCCGAACGACCGCTGCCGCGATCTCACCGCGGCCGAACGCGCGGCGTTCGAGGCCGAAGGGCGGCCACACGCCGTTCGGTTCCGCATGCCCGAACGCGAGTGGGTGACGAACGACCTGGTCAAGGGCGAGGTCCGGTGGGCGCCGGGCCACCTGAAGGACTTCGTGCTGCTGCGTTCGGACGGGACGCCGGTGTTCCTGCTGGCCGTGGCGGTGGATGACCTGCTGATGGGCGTGACGCACGTCATCCGCGGCGACGACCTGCTCGACAGCGCGCCGCGCAACGCCGCGGTGATCCGGGCCCTCGGCGGGACGCCGCCGGCGTACGCGCACGTGCCGCAGGTCATGGGCGCCGACGGCAAGCCGCTGTCGAAGCGCCACGGCTCCACCAGCGTGGAGGCGTTCCGCGAGCAGGGGTTCCTGCCCGAGGCGCTGATGAACTACCTCGCGCTGCTCGGCTGGTCGAAAGACGCCGAGACGACGTTCCTGTCGAAGGACGAGCTGATCGAGACGTTCGACGTGTCGCGCGTGTCGAAGAACCCCGCGCGGTTCGACACCGACAAGCTCGAGTGGATGAACAACCACTACATCCAGCGCCTCGACGACGACGACCTGGCGGCCCGGTGCCTGCACTTCCTCTCGGTGGCCGGCCTCTCGCCCGAGCCGACCGAGCTGCGCAAGGCCATGCCCCTCGTGAAGGAGCGGATGAAACACCTGACCGAGTCCGTCGGCCTGTTGCGGTTCCTGTTCTCCGACGACGTGGAGCCCGACGAGCGGGCCTCGGCCGAGATCGCGAAGGCGCCGGAGGGCTACCTCAAGGCCGTGGCCGACGCGCTCGCCGAGCTGGAGCCGTGGACGACCGAGGCCATCCACTCCCGCCTGGACGAGGTGGCCGGCACGTTCGAGCTCAACCGGCGGAAGGGGTTCGCCCCGGTCCGAGCCGCGACGACCGGCTCGACGATCTCGCCTCCGTTGCCGGAATCGCTCGGACTCCTCGGCCGCGAGCGCACTGTCGACCGCCTCCGCGCGTCTGGCTGAAGTTGGATGCAGTGCCAGGCGGAGACCTCATCATGACGACCGGGACACGTGAGTTGAGCGCCCTTCTCCACCTCGACGAGGCTGCCCCGGGTAACGCGTCACGGCGAATCTGATCGGGTTACCGATGTGAGTTTGAGATTTGCCTACATCGAGGCCGTAGTCGACTAGCGTTGCCCGACCTCGGTTCCATGAGGCCGGCTCCCAACCGACTTGGTTCAGGCGTCGGCTTCTCGGTTCCTCGGGGAGAGCGCCCTGCCGATCAGGGCCACCGCGCCCGCCGCCAGCAGCGGGAACAGCGCGACCGTGAGCACCAGCGTCGTCAGCAACACCCCGACGTTGATCGAATCCGAGCCGAAGTCCGACCACTTGATCGCCGCGTAGACATTCGCCACCAGGTAGAAGACCGGCACGATCAGCGCCGGCAGCAGCACGAACGCCGCGGTGACGACCATCCCGATGGCGAGCCCGATCGGCTTGTCGCCTTCCACGTCAGTGGCCCCGCCCTTCCGGCTTGGAGTGGTCGAGCTTCTCGGACAGCCACCACCGGGTGGTGACCACCTTCGGCCTCGTGTAGAAGCGCACCCCGTCGGTCCCGGTGGCGTGCAGGTCGCCGAAGAAGGAGTTCTTCCAGCCGCAGAACGGGAAGAACGCCATCGGCGCCGCCACGCCGATGTTCACGCCGAGCATCCCGGCCTCGGCCCGGCGCTTGAACTCGCGGGCGTTCGCCCCCGACGTCGTGAAGATCGACGCCGCGTTCCCGTACGTGCTCGAGTTCATCACGTTGATCGCCTCGTCGATGTGGTCGGCTCGCATGACCGAGAGCACCGGCCCAAACAGCTCGTCCTTCCACAACGCCATGTCCGGCGTGACGCCGTCGAGCACGGTCGGCCCCATGAAGAACCCGTCGGATGGGCCGATGCCGCGGCCGTCGAACGCCACGTTCACCTG
>DATHVC010000097.1:0-13509 GCA_035461565.1 Actinomycetota bacterium | reverse complement strand
GGCGTTCGACCAGCGGACGCGGGTGCCCCGCTCGACCGTTACCGACCGCGGGCGGAATCGGTTGTCCACGATCCGGACGCGGCCGGTTGCGCCCTGCTCGCTCCCCGGTTCCTCGGTCGCCCCGACCGGCGGAGCCAGGGCGAGCGCGACGGTGGCCCCCACCGCCATCGCCGCCGCTCGCATGGCCCTCATCACCGAAGCGCGCAGGATACCCCACTCGGACCGACGATGGGAACGCCCCGGCGCCCGGGTCCGCTCAGACCGCCGCCCGCTATCGTTCCTGACGGCGCACGAAGGCTGCGCCAAGCGAGGTGACGCTCCGATGCTGGCATGGGTCGGCGACATCGAACGGGAAACGCTCGCCAACGAGACGTTTCGGACGGTGCTGTACACCGGCGAGCACGCCCAGCTCACCGTGATGCGGCTCGCGCCGGGCGAGGACATCGGCCGCGAGGCGCATCCGCACCTGGACCAGTTCCTGCGGCTCGAGGCCGGGACGGCGCGCCTGGAGCTCGGCACCGGCCCCGACGAGGTCGAGGAGACCCACGACGTCCGCGCCGACTGGGCCATGGTGATCCCGGCCGGCGTCTGGCACAACGTGGTCAACACCGGGGACGACGACGTGAAGCTGTATTCGCTCTACACGCCGCCAGAACACCCGGACGCGACCGTCCACCGGACGAAGGCCGAGGCGGAAGCCGCCGAACGGGCGTGACCGAGTCGGACGACGACGCCCGAGGGTTGTTCGGACGCGGCGTCCGGCTGATCGTCTCCTACGTCCGAACCCATCCCCGGCCGTTCGCGATCGCGGTGGCGGCGGCGTTGCTGTTCGCCGTGGCCTCCGTGGCGATCACGGTGGCGCTCGGTCGGGTGACCGACCGGGTCTTGCGCCCGGCGTTCACCCCCGACGGCGTGGCGGCCTCCACCCTGTGGCTGGGGGTCGCCGTGGTGGTCGGCATCGCCGTCCTGCGGGCGCTCGGCATCGGCGTGCGCCGCTACTTCAGCGGGGTGGCCGGCGCTGCGGTCGCCGCGACCCTGCGCGACCGCGTCTCCGACCGGTACCGCGACCTGCCGCTCGCCTACCACCGGACGCAGCCGACGGGCGAGCTCCTCGCGCACATGGAGGCCGACGTCGAGGCGGCGATCGACGTCCTGTACCCGATCCCGTTCGCCATCGGCGTGTCGCTGCTCGTGGTCTTCGCACTGATCTCCCTGGTGTTCACCGACCCGTTCCTCACGCTGATCGGCCTGCTGATCATCCCGGTGCTCGGGCTGCTGAACCGCTCGTTCGCCCGGCGGATGCAGGGCCCGGCCCGGCGAGCCCAGCAGCAGATCGGGCGCGTCTCGGCCGTCGCGCACGAATCGGTGGACGGCGCGCTCGTGGTCAAGACGCTCGGGCGCGAGGGGGCGGAGGTGGACCGGTTGCGCGAACGCGCCGAGGCGCTGCGCGACGAACGGATCCAGGCCGGCTACGTGCGGGCCGGGTTCGAGCCGGCGCTCGAGGCGCTGCCCGTGCTCGCCACGATCGTCGTGATCGCGGTGGGGGCCTGGCGCCTGTCCACCGGCGACGTGACGCTCGGCACGCTGGTGCAGGTGGTGACGTTGTTCGGGCTGCTGGCGTGGCCCATGCGGTTCGTGGGGTGGATCCTCTCGCTGCTGCCGCGGGCGGTCGTCGGTCACGCGCGCGTCGCCGAGGTCATCGAGGAGCCGATCACGCTCGGGCGTCCGGACCGGCCGGTCCGGATCCCCGACGGACCGTTGGACCTGCGGACCGAGGCCGTCACCTACACGATCGACGGCGTGCGGGTGCTGGACGAGGTCTCGCTGCACGTCGAGGCGAACGAGTCGGTGGCGCTGGTCGGGCCGACCGGCGTGGGCAAGTCCACGCTGGCGCAGCTCCTGGTCCGCCTGGACGACCCGACCTCGGGCGAGATCCTGATCGGCGGGGTGAACCTCCGCCACGCCGACCCTCGATCGCTCCGTTCGAGCACCGCCTTCGTGTTCCAGGAATCGTTCCTGTTCGCCACGACCGTCGCCGAGAACATCGCGCTGGGCTCCGGCGCCTCCCGAGCCGACGTCGAACGCGCCGCGGGCGTCGCCCGGGCCGATCGGTTCATCCGGGGGCTGCCGGACGGATACGACACGATCCTCGGCGAACGCGGCCACACGCTCTCCGGCGGCGAACGCCAGCGTGTTGCGCTGGCCCGAGCGCTCGTCCGCCGGCCCCGCGTGTTGATCCTCGACGACGCCACGAGCGCGGTGGACCCCACGATCGAGGCCGAGATCCTGGCCGGGCTGCGACACGAGCTCGAGACGACGCTGGTCGTGGTGGCCTACCGACTCTCGACGATCCGACTGGCCGACCGGGTCTTGTACCTGGAAGGCGGACGGCTCCGGGCGACCGGCTCCCACGAGGAGCTCCTGGCGGCCGAGCCCGGGTACGCGGCGATGGTCCACGCGTACACGCTGGCGAGGCGATCGTGAGCGCCACGGTCGTGGAGGGGCCCGCCCGCCGCGAGGAGGAACTGCCGGTCCCCGACCACCTCCGCAGGGCGACGAGCGTGCTCGTTCGCGGCCTGCGACGGAGCCCGGAGCTCCGGGTGGGGCTCGGGTTCACCGTGGTCGTCTCGCTGGCCGCGGCCGTCGCCGGGCTCGTGCCGCCGATCCTGATCCAGCAGGTGTTCGACCACGGGTTCACCGGGGGGTTCCGCCCGCACTTCGTCTACGGACTGTGCGGCGCCGCCTTCGCCCTCGTGGCGTTGTCGTACGTGGCCGGGCGCGCCGCCGCCCGGCGCCTGACGCGCTCCTCCGAGGCGGCCCTGACCGGCCTGCGCGTGCAGGCCTTCGAACACATCCACCGGCTCTCGACCGCCACCCAGACGCGCGAGCGCCGGGGCGTGTTCGTGGCGCGCGTCACCGCCGACGTGGACACGTTGAGCGAGTTCACCGAATGGGGCGGGATCGCCTGGATCGTCTCGATCGTGCAGATCGTCGGCGCGCTCGCCGTCATGCTCGTCTATTCGTGGCAGCTCACGATCCCCGTGGTCGTGCTCGTCCTGCCGCTGCTGCTGGTCGTGGGGATGCTCCAGGGCCGGTTGTCGCAGGCCTACGACCTCGTGCGCGGCCGCGTGGGTCAGATGCTCTCCGAGGTCTCCGAGAGCGTGATGGGTGCGGCCGTGGTGCGGGCCTACGGGCTCGAGGAGCGGGTGGACTCGCGGGTGAAGCGATCGATCCGCGAGCGCTACGAGGCCCAGCGGATCGCGCATCTGCGGACGGCGTTGTTGTTCCCCACCTCGACCATCTTCTGGGGCGTGGCGCTCGCGGTGGTGATCGCGGTCGGCGCCGGGTTCGGCCCGGACTGGGGGCTGACGTTCGGCACGGTCTCGGCCTTCCTGTTCCTGGCCGACCTGTTCCTGCACCCGTTCACCGACCTGCCGGAGATCTACGCGGACACGCAGACCGCCGTCTCCGGGTGGCGGAAGATCCTCGCGCTGCTGGAGCTCCCGGTGGAGATCCGCGAGCCCACTCCCGGGGTGACCCTGCCGCACGGGGCCCTGGAGATCCGCGCCGACGACGTCTCGTACCGGTACGGCGAGGGCCCGCTCGTCCTCCACGGGATCTCGCTCCACGTTCCGGCCGGCGCCCACGTGGCGATCGTCGGCGAGACCGGTTCGGGCAAGACCACGTTCGTGAAGCTGCTGGCGCGTCTGGCGGATCCCGCGAGCGGCAGGATCCTGGTCGGCGGCGGGGACCTGCGGGAGGTCGCTCGAGCGTCGCGGCAACGGGCGATCCGCATGGTCCCCCAGGACGGGTTCCTGTTCGACCTGACGATCCGAGAGAACGTGCGCGCCGGACGCGAGGGCGCCTCGGATCGCGACGTCGAGGCCGCGTTCGAGGAGCTCGGGCTCGGCGCGTGGCTCGCCTCGCTGCCCCGCGGGCTAGACACGCCGGTCGGCGAACGCGGCGAGTCGCTCTCGGTCGGCGAGCGCCAATTGGTCTCGCTGGCCCGCGCGCAGCTCGGCGCACCCGGCGTCCTGGTCCTGGACGAGGCCACGAGCGCGGTGGACCCGGCCACCGAGCGACGCATCGCCGAGGCGTTGCGGCGGCTGTCCGCCGGCAGGACCTCGATCACGATCGCCCACCGGCTCTCGACGGCCGAAGGGGCCGACACGGTCTTCGTGTTCGACCGGGGCCGGGTGGTCGAGCGCGGCACACACGACGAGCTCGTCGCGGCTGGCGGCACCTACGCGAGCCTTTACCGAAGCTGGCTGGGGAACGTCGGCGCCGGCGGGGATCAGCCGTTCGTGAGCTCGAGGAACAGGGACTCGTAGTCGCCGACCATCCGGTCCACGTGGAACCGCGCCTCGACCGACGCCCGACACTCCTCCGGGCTGACGTCGAGGTCACGGAGCGCGTCGGCCATCTGCTCCGCGTCCTCGACGAGGGCGCCGTTGCGGCCGGGCTCGATGATCTCGGGCGCCGCGCCCCGGGGGTACGCGATGACCGGCGTCCCGCACGCGAGCGCCTCGACCATGACCAGCCCGAACGGCTCCTCCCAGCGCAGCGGGAGCAGCAGGGCCCTCGCGTCCGCCAGGAGCTCGCGTTTGTCGTCCGAGTCCGCCTCGCCGACGAGCTCGATCCCCTTGCCGAGCAGCGGCGCCAGCTCCTCCTCCACGTACCGTCGTTCGGCCTCCTCCTCGACGCGGCCCGCGATCACCAGTGGCACCCCGGCCAGCCGGGCCGCCCTGGCGGCGACGTCGGCACCTTTGTCCGGGCACACGCGGCCGAGATAGAGCGCGTAGTCCGCCTTGTCCGGCTTGAAGGGGAACGAGTGGACGTCGATCGCGTTGTGGATGGTCCGGGCCCATCGAGCGAGCGGCATCGACCGGCGCTGCGACTCGCTGATCGCGACGAGGTTCGTGCGCTCGGAGATCCGCGTGTAGTACTCGCCCAGGTCACCGCTCGCCGGTCCGTGCGCGGTCGTGACGTGGACGACGCCGCGGGGGGCCACCATCGGTCCGAGCAGCGTGTGGTCGTGGATCACGTCCGGGCGGAACCACTCGGCGGCGGCCGGGATCTCGAGCGCGTGGATGGCCTCCTGGGCCAGCCCCGACCCACCGCGCGGCGGCACCTCCGGGAACACCCATCGCTTGGGGACTTCGGAGCTGGAGTCGCCCACGGTGAGGAGCAGGACGTCGTGTCCGCGAGCGTCCAGCCCCTCACTCAGCCAGTGGACGATCCATTCGATCCCGCCGTAGCCGCGAGGCGGCACCGGCACCCAGACCGGCGCCACCTCGAGGACCCGCATCGCTCGGGGCTCAGGCGTTCGGCGGAGCGGCGCTGATGTCCGCGAGGGCGGCGCCGGACGCGGCCCGGCGCTTCATCGACAGGTCGCCGAGCGACACCACGCCGACCGTCACGTCCGCGTCCACGACCGGGAGCCGCCGGACGTCGTGCTGGCGCATCCGATCGAGGGCCTCCTGGATGGGCGTGCCGGGCTCGACGGTGACGACCGAACGCGTCATGACCTCGCCGACGGCGGTGGTGCCCGGGTCGCGGCCCGCCGCCACCACCCGGATCGCGATGTCCCGGTCCGTGACGATCCCCTGTGGGCGATCGGTCGCGTCCACCACGATCACATCACCGATGTCCGAGCGCTCCATCGTGTGCGCCGCGTCCGCCACGGTCGTGTCCTCGCGCACCGTCTCGGGCGCCGGGGTCATCACGTCGCGCACCGTGCGCACGTCCACCGTCCTGCCCATGATCCGCGACCGCAGGCCGCCCGCCTCCCCGGCCAGCTCGGCCGTCCGCGACCGCATCTCGTCCATCCGCTCCCGCGCGGCCGCAACGGGCCGGTCCCCAACCTTCATGCCGGCGTAATAACCGCCGGCGAACGCGAACAGTGTTCCGAACAGTCCCATGACACCCTCCCCGTTCCGAGTCGTGGTGGATCGGTACCCATCCCGTCGCCGGGAGAATCCCCGACCGATTGATCGGCCGGATCACGGTCTGGCCCCGGGGAGGGCCGCCGCCGTAGGCTGACGTCGTGACGGTCGCGAGGGCGCTCGAGGCCGTGCTCGGCCCCGACCCGCCGGTCGCCGTTCGGGCCTACGACGGCACCCGGCTCGGGCCGGACGACGCCGCGGCCACGCTGGTGGTGCACTCGCCGGTGGTGTTCCGGCGCCTGGTGACGGCGCCCGGCGAGCTCGGACTGGGCCGCGCCTACGTCTCGGGCGAGCTCGACGTGGAGGGTGACCTGTACGCGGCGCTCTCGGCGCTGCGCGGCCGGGTGCCGGACGTTCGGACGCTGGGGGCCCGCGGGGTGGCCGAGGTGGCGCGTGCGGCGGCCGCCGAGCTCCGTCGCAGCGGCCTCAGCCGTCCGCCGATCCCGGCAGAGGAAGCCAGGCTCCGCGGCCGGCGGCACACGAAGGCCCGGGACGCCGCCGCCATCGCCCACCACTACGACGTGTCGAACGCGTTCTACCGGCTCGTGCTCGGGCCGTCCATGACCTATTCGTGTGCGGTGTGGGCGTCCCCCGAGGTCACCCTCGAGGACGCGCAGACCGCGAAGAACGATCTCGTGTGCCGCAAGCTCGGGCTCGAGCCGGGGATGCGGCTGCTGGACGTGGGGTGCGGCTGGGGCGGCCTGGTGCTCCACGCGGCAGAACGCCACGGCGTTCGCGCGGTCGGCGTGACGCTCTCGCGACGGCAGGCCGAGTGGGCCGGAAAGGCCGTCGCCGAGGCCGGCCTGGCCGACCGGGTCGAGATCCGGCACCAGGACTACCGCGACGTTCGCGACGGTCCGTTCGACGCGATCAGCTCGATCGGGATGTTCGAACACGTCGGGGCCGCCCGGCTGCGCGAGTACTTCACCCGTGTGCGCATCCTGCTCCGGCCGGGAGGGCGGTTCGTCAACCACGGGATCGCCCGCCCGCCGAACCGTGGGCGGACGCGTTTTCGTCGGCGAAGCTTCATCGACCGGTACGTGTTCCCCGACGGGGAGCTGCACGAGATCGGCAACGTGGTGTCGGCGATCCAGGGCGCCGGCTTCGAGGTCCGGCACGTCGAGAACCTGCGCGAGCACTACGCACTGACGCTGCGGGCGTGGGTGCACAACCTCGAGGGACGCTGGGACGAGGCCGTTGCGGAGTGGGACGAGGCCGTTGCGGAGGTGGGCGCCGGCCGGGCACGCGTCTGGCGGCTGTACATGGCGGCCTCGGCGCTGAACTTCGAGGCGGGGCGGACGCAGGTCCACCAGGTGCTCGCGGTCCGGCCGGACGGCGGGCGTTCGGGGCTCCCGCTGCGGCCGGCGTTCTGAGGAGCGTTCCGGCCGTCAGCGCCCGCAGGCGCAGGCCCCGCCGCAGCCGCACCCGCCGGCGGCCGGCCCCGGGGACCCGGACGTCTTCGCGACGAAGGAGAACTGGCGGCGGACCCGGTCGCTCCCACACGACGGACACATCACCGCGACGTCGACCGAGCTGGTCATGGAGCGTTTCTCCTCGAACCAGCGCTCACACGCCAGGCACACGTATTCGTAGGTCGCCACGACGGAAGGATACCGAGGTCCACCGTCACGTGGTGCCTTTGTAGTTCGCGATCGCTCGAAGCTCGTGCACCACCTCCACCAGATCGGCCTGGTCCTTCATGACGACGTCGATGGGTTTGTAGGCGGAGGGATGTTCGTCCAGCAGCTGCTCGGCGAACTCGTGCTGCCACGCCGCATCCCCCATCGCCGGCGCGAACGCGTCCACCGACAACGTCCGGCGGGCCTGCGAGCGCGACAGGGCGCGCCCGGCGCCGTGCGCCGAGGACTCGTACGACTCCGGGTTCCCGAGCCCTTTCACGACGAAGGACCGCTGTCCCATCGCGCCGGGCACCAGCCCCCAGTCGTCGACCCCGGCCCGGATCGCGCCTTTGCGCGTCACCCACAACCGGCGGCCGGCGTGCGTCTCGAGCTCGGTGTAGTTGTGGTGGCAGTTCACCTCGAACGTCGCCTCGAGGTCCCGACCGAGCACCTCCTCGAACGCCCGGTGCGTGGCCGCCAGCATCAGCTCGCGGTTGCGCGCCGCGTACCGCTGCGACCAGCGCAGGTCCCGGAGGTAGGCGTCGAACTCGGGCGTGCCCTGCTCGAACCACGCGAGCTCGGGATCCTCGAGCGGATAGGAGCACACCGTCCGAGCGATCCTGGTGTGCAACGTCGCGAGCTTGTTCCCGGGCCCCCGCGAGCCCGAATGCAGCAGGATCCACACCAGCCCGTCGTCGTCGGCGGCCAGCTCGACGAAGTGGTTGCCCGACCCGAGCGTCCCCAGCTGCTCCAGCGCGCGGCGCCGGTTCTCGAGCGTCGGCGGCGCGGGGTGCCGCTCCATCCATCGCGCCGCCTCGACGGTCGGCTTCCCGTGCCACCGGCCGAGCCCGGCCGGCACGGCGCGCCACATCGCCCGGACCCACGCGGCGAGGTCCTCCGGCTCGACCTCGTCCACGGCGAGGTCGAGTCGCCGGGCCGCCATCCCGCAGCCGATGTCCACCCCCACCGCGCTCGGGATCACCGCGGACCGCGTCGGGATGACCGAGCCGATCGTGGCCCCCTTTCCCAGGTGGGCGTCGGGCATGAGCGCCACGTGCCCCTCGACGACGGGAAGCTCGGCCGTCGCACGCGCCTGCGCCTCCGTCTGCGGGTCGAGGATGCTCGCCCAGGAGACCAGCTTCCCGCTCAGCCGAACCGGCATCGGCACCTCCCGGAGGAGGTGTACCGCGCCGGGACGCCGACGACACGAGGAGAGCGGGGCGGCGATGCGCCCACCACCGATCTCGCGGGCTCGAGCGGTGCTCAGGTGCCGGCGAGCGTCCCCGCGAAGACTTGCCACGCGAGCGCCGACTTGGCGGACAGGCTGAGCACGATGTACCCGGTCTCGCCGAACAGGTAGTCCTTCCACCGGCCGATCCGCCGGAACTGGAGCCACATGTTGACCGCGAAGGACATGAAGAACAGGAAAAGCGACACGAAGATCGCATAGACGAACGTGGGCGGCCGGGCGTCGACGCCGATCCCGGCCAGGTACACCCCGATCGCCAGCCACGGGATCACCCCGACGACGCTGCCGAGCCAGAACGGCAGCAGGCTCCCGCCCGGTCGCTCGTACCGCTCCTGCACCAGACCGAACAGGATCATAGCGGCGTTCGCGCCGAAGATGGTGATGACGGCGGCCACGTCGTTGATGCCGGTCAGCAGCCCGATCAACACGGCCATGAGTGAGGCGCTCACCGAATATTCGATCCATCGGAAGTCGTTGCGTCCCTCCAGGAGCATCCGCTGATACCGCACGAACCCGCCGGGGGACGCGATCAGGAGATGAACGAGCGCCGAGACGAACAAGAAGGCGGCCACCGACAGGCCGATCGGGAGGGAGAACAGCTCGACGGTCTCGGCGGGCGAGCCCGGGGGTCCGGTCAAGGAGTGGACGACGACCGGGATCGAGAACCCCGTCGAGAGCACGACGATCAGGATCCCCTGGCCCGCGTGCAGGATCCCCATCGCGAGGTTCAGCACCCGCAGGCGCCCGATCCGGCTCCGCACCTCGTCCTCGGACGCGTCCGGGAACAGCAGCCGGCGCGGTTTCGCCCCGTCGTCCATCGTCATCGGTTCCTACCCCTGGCTCGATCCAAGGATGGCCCGTCCGGCGCTTGGAAGAATGCCTGAACCTACGCACTCTGGCACCCGCACGAGCCTTCGAGTGTCGCCCCCGAGGCCTATCCTGCGAACCATGACCTGTCCGGTTTGTGGCCAGCCCATTCCCGAGGGCGCCCGGTTCTGCCCGAGCTGCGGCGCCCTGGTCGGCGCGCCCCTCGGCACCGAGGAGCGCAAGATGGTCACGGTCCTGTTCGCCGACCTGGTGGACTCGACCGGCCTGGCCCAGCGGCTGGACGCGGAGCGCGCCCGGGAGGTGCTCAGCCGGTTCTCCGACGTCGCCACCGAAGAGCTCCTGGCCCTCCGCGGGCGGCCGGAGAAGTTCATCGGCGACGCGGTCATGGCGGTGTTCGGCCTGCCGCAGGTCCACGAAGACGACGCCTTGCGGGCGGTTCGGGCCGGCCTGGCCATCCGCGAGCGGATCCACCGCATCGGCACCGAGCTCGGCCTGCCCGAGCCGCTCGAGGTCCGGATCGGCATCGAGTCCGGGGAGGCCGCCACCGGCCTCGGCCCGGCCGGGCAGCTCCTCGTGACCGGCAGCGTGGTGAATGCGGCGGCCCGGCTCGAGGCGGCCGCCGGACCCGGCGAGGTCCTGGCCGGCGTCACCACCGTCGCGCTCACGGCCGACGCCGTCACCTACGGTCCCCAGCGCGAGGTGGCCGCCAAGGGGTTCACCACGGCCCTGCCCGCGTTCCCGGTCCAGAGCCTCTCGGCCCGGTCGGCCCGCCGCACCATCCCGTTCGTGGGCCGGGCCAGCGAGCTCGCGATCCTGCGCGAGAGCCTGTCGCGCGTGTCCGCCAGCGGGCACCCGGTGCTCGTCACCGTGCTCGGCGAACCGGGCATCGGCAAGACCCGGCTCGCGGACGAGCTCGTGGCCGGGCTCGGCGACGACGTGGTGGTCCTCCAGGGCCGGACCCGCTCGTACACCGACACCCGAACGTTCGCCCCGGCGGCGGCGATCGTGGCCGACCTGGCCGGCGCCGACGAAGGCGATCCGCCCGACAAGGCCCTTCGCCGCCTCCGCGAGCTGGTCGAACGCGCGGGCGAGGAGCCCGACCGGGTGGAGCGGACGGTGGAGCGGCTGTCGCTGCTGTTCGAGATGGCCGAACGCCGCGGCCGGACCACCTATGCCCAGGACGTTCAGGCCGGCGTCATCGCGCTCCTGGACGCGCTCGCGCGCGAGACGCCCGTCGTCGTCGTGTTCGAGGACGCCCACACGCTCCAGCCGGCCATGCTCGACCTCGTCGAACGCCTGGGCGGCCGGGCCCGCGAAGGGGAGCGGCGCGCCATGATCCTGGCGCTCGCCCGCCCCCAGCTGCTGGACGAACGCCCGGCCTGGGGCGGACGGGCCGCGAACGCCATCCAGCTGCGCCTGGACCCCCTGTCCGACCAGGAGGCGATCGACCTGGCGCGACAGGCCTCCGGCGGCCGCATCGGCGAGGCCGAGGCCGCCGAGATCGCGGCGCGCGCCGGCGGCAACCCGTTCTTCATCATCGAGACCACCGGGATGCTCCTGCCCGACTCACCCGAGAGGCCGGGACCGCGGCACGCCATCCCGCCGACCGTGCAGGCGGTCGTCGCCGCCCGCCTCGACCACCTCGACCTGCGCCTGCGCGAGATCGCCCGCCACGCCTCGATCTTCTTCGTGTCCTTCGACCGCGAGGAGCTGGCCGTGGTGGACCCCGCCGCCACCGAGGAGGACCTGCGGCGCCTCGAGGAGGCCGAGGTGCTCGTGCGCGAGGAGGACGTGCAGGTCCCGCGGTGGCGGATCCGGCACTCGACGCTGCGAGACGTGGCGTACGCCAGCCTTCCCAAACGCGAACGCGTGCGGCTCCAGCAGGCCGTGGCCGATCAGCTCGCGGCGCGCGGCCACCGGATCTGGGCCGCCGGGCACCTGGAGGAGGCCGCGCTCGCGTCGCTCGACCTCGACCCGGACGATCGCACCGTGGCCGAACGCGCCGCCGACGCGCTCGTGGAGGCCGGAGACCGGACGCGTCGGCGGATGGAGAGCCGCTCCGCCGTGGACTTCTATCGTCGCGCCCTCGCGCTCGTCGGCCCCGAGGAGGACTGGGGGGTCCGCGAGGCCCGCGCGCTCGCCGGGCTCGGCGAGGCCCGGTATTGGCTCGGCGAATACGCCGCGGCCACCGAGGACCTCGAACGCGCCATCGAGCTGGCCTCGCGGCTCGGCGACCGGTTCGCGCTCGCGCTGGCGCTTCGGTTCCTGGGCGACATCGCCCTCAACATCGAGGCCGACACCGGCCGGGCCGAGGAGCTGTTCGCCGGCTCGCTCGCGGCCGCGGAGGAGCTCCACGAGCCCTGGGCCATCGTGCGCACCCTGCTGTTCGCCGGCTGGGTGCCGTGGACCCGCGGCGACTACGAGGAGGCCGAGAAGATGTGGCGCCGGGTGCTCGACGAGGCCGACCCGGACGACGGCTGGGCCCGGGCCCGCGCGCTGAACTCCATCTCGATCGCCCGCTCGAGCGCGGACGACCACGACGCCGCGCTGGCGCTGAGCGAGGAGGCCACCGAGCTGGCCGAACGGATCGGCGACCAGTTCAGCATCGCGGTCACCGCGGTCCAGCGCGGCCGGGTGCTCGAGGACCTGAAGCGGTACGCGGAGGCGCACGAATGCCTGGAGCGCGGCGTGGCCATCTTCGAGGACCTCGGCGCCCGGTGGGAGCTGGCCGACGCCACCGCCGAACGGGGCGAGATCCGGCGCGAGCTCGGACGGCTCGACGAGGCCGAGGAGGACATCCGGCGCGCCATCCGCATCTCGGAGGAGCTCGGCGAACGGCAGCTCGGGGCCTGGCTCTGGCGCGCCATGGCGCGGGTGTCCGAGCGGCGAGGCGACCAGGCCGAGGCTGAACACCGCCTCCAGCGGTCGCGCGAGGCCGAGGAGCGACGGCCCCGGTAGGGCAGACACCAGCGCGGAGGCGTACGCTCTCGCGCCATGAGCGACCCGCAGCAGCGGCACCTCATCCTCATCCTGGCCCGGAACTTCGCCTCCCGTCTGGCGACCGCGGTGTTCCTGGTGGACGCCGACGGCCGGGTGATCTATTTCAACGAAGCCGCCGAGGCCCTGCTGGGGACGAAGTTCCACGAGGGCCACGGTATGACCGCTCAGGAATACACGTCGTTCTTCCAGGCCACGGCCGAGGATGGCGGCGAACTTCGGGCGAGCGAGACGCCCCTCGGCATCGCGGCCCTCGAGCTCCGGCCGGCGCACGGTCCTGTGCGGATCACCGGCGCCGACGGCGTCACCCGACGGATCGAGGTGACGGCGTTCCCGCTGCTTGCGCACGCCGGTGACTTGGTGGGCGCGGTCGCGTTCTTCTGGGAACGAGACGAGTCGGGCTGATGCGAGTGCGCGTCTGGGGCAGCCGCGGCACCATCGCGTCGCCGGGAAGCGACACGGTCCGGTATGGGGGCAATACGTCCTGTCTGGAGGTCCGGCTCGACGACGGGACGCTCATCGTGCTGGACGCCGGGACCGGCGCGCGCGTGCTCGGCCACGCGCTGGCCGAAGCCCCGCCGCCCCGCATGGACCTGCTGCTCACCCACCTGTACGTCGACCCCTTCGAGGGCGTGACCGCATTCGAGCCGATCTGGCACACAGAGACCGAGCTGCACGTGTGGGGCCCCGCCTCACCGGTGGCGTCGCTCGACGAGCGGCTCGCCACCTATTTCTCGCCGCCGCTGTTCCCGGTCCACCTGACGGAGGTGCCGGCCACCGTGACGTTCCACAACGCGCCCGAAGGCGAGTGGACGATCGGCGGCGCGCGGCTCCGTTCGGCCGCGATCCAGCACCAGGGCAGCACCGTCGG
>DATHVC010000096.1:0-6194 GCA_035461565.1 Actinomycetota bacterium | reverse complement strand
GGCCCGGCAGCGCCCACGTGACCTCGTCCAGCTGGGCGTCCCCGTCCCCGTCTCCATCCCCATCCCCCTCGCCGTCGTCACCGCCACAGGCGGCCGCGACCAACAGCAGGGCGAGCAGCGGTGCCATGAACACGAACCGAGAGCGCCAGCGCCGTTCCACGTTCCGTCCCCCTCGCTCAGGCGTGCGCCGGATATTCATCTGATGTTCTTCCGATGTCAAGGCAGCCGGTGCGACGCGTGATCACGCGTCGTCGACGGTCTGGGAAGGGATCGAGAGGTTGGCCGTCCACGACAGATGGGACGACATGTTCCGGCGGGCGCGCTCGGCCGAGCGCTCTGCGATCGCCTTCAGGATCGCCCGGTGCTCCTTCGTCGACCGCTCGATGCCCGAGCGCCGGGATGCGAGGCTCATCGTCCTGGCGGCCAGCAGGGCCGGCTCGATCGTGCGGAGCAGATTCCGGAGCGGCCGGTTGCCGGTGGCCGCGATGACGATGTCGTGGAACGCCACGTCGAGGCGGGCGAACGCTTCGGCGTCGTCGCCGACGCGATGCATCTCGTCGACCATCGTCCGCATCGCCGCCACGTCCTCCTCGCCGGCCCGCTTGGCGGCGAGGCCCGCCGCCTCCACCTCGACGATGCGTCGAAGCTCGAGCAGGTGCACCAGGAACTCGTCCACGGCTCCCCGCTCGCGCCGGGCCTCGATCACCTCGGGGGCGAACTCGTTCCAGCTCTCGTAGGGGAGGAGCTCCGTTCCCCGCCCCTGGCGGCTACGGACCATCCCGAGCATGGTCACGGCCTTCGTGGCCTCCCGCACGACAGATCGGCTGACGCCGAGCTGCTGGCAGAGCTCCTCTTCCGTCGGCAACAGGTCTCCGGGTTTGTAGTGCCCCTGGATGATGCTGCCGATCAGCTCACGGGTGATGCGTCGCGAGAGCGTTTCGCCGGCCGGGGAGGCCGAGCGGCGCTTCGATCCGGTCGTGCTCACGGTCGTCCCGATCTCGAGAGCCGGGATCGATCACCGTCGCCGCGGCATCGCCGTGCGGTCCGTCGCATGTCCGGTCTCCCTCCCGCGTCCGGGCAAGCGTAGGAGCCGTTTCGTGATCGGACAAACCGCTCGTCCCCGACCTGTCCCACTCTGATCCTGGAGTGAGGCCACCGGCCAAACCAACGGTTCGTGCGCCGAGCTACCCTGCGCGGGATGGCGACCAAGGTGCTCGGCTGGCTGCTCATGCTCGGGGGGCTGCTCCTCGACGCCGTGGCGATCGTCGCGCTGATCGTCGCCTACGACGGGTCGCGCCACGGGTGGGCCTCGCTTCGAGATGCCGCGCCGGTGCCGATCGCGGCGATCATCCTGGGTTCGGCGATGGTCGTGGGCGGGGTGTTCGCCGCTCGGCGAGGCCGCTCGGCCTGACCGGAGCGGAGAGGCTCGGCACCGTCGGAGGTCCGTCACGCCGGGGCCGGTAGGCGCATCGGGTGGCCGGTGGCATGATGCGGCCTCGTGAGTCAGCAGAGCCTGCCGGGTGCCCGCCGGCTCCTCGTGATGGTGCCGATGGTGGGGCGCGATCCGGAGGAGCCGCATCGCGCGGCCACGCCGCTCGAGCTGTTCTTCGACCTGGTGTTCGTGGCGGCGGTCGCGTTCGCCTCCGAACGCCTGCACTACGGACTGGCGGAAGGCCACGTGGGCGAGGCCGTCCTGAGCTTCGCGATGGTGTTCTTCGCCATCTGGTGGGCGTGGATGAACTTCACGTGGTTCGCCTCGGCGTACGACACCGACGACGTGATCTACCGGGTGTTCGTCTTCGTCACGATGACCGGCGCGCTGATCCTGGCCGCCGGCGTGCCGCTGGCCTTCGACGAGCGGCGGTACGGCGTGGTCGTGCTCGGCTACGTCGTGATGCGGGTGGCGCTCGTGACGCAGTGGATCCGCGCCGCGCGGCACGACGCCGACCGCCACACGACGGCGTCCCGGTACGCGATCGGCGTCTCGGCGCTCCAGGTGGGTTGGATCGCGGCCGCGATCTGGTTCCAGGACTGGTGGTTGTGGGCGTGGGCCGTGCTCGGGCCGCTCGAGCTGCTGGTCCCGGTGTGGGCCGAGGCCGCCTCGCTCACCACCTGGAACGCCGAACACATCGCCGAGCGGTACGGGTTGTTCATGATCATCGTGCTCGGCGAGTCCGTCCTGGCCGCCACGATCGCCATCCAGTCGGCCGCCACGGAGGTCGGCCTGACCGCCGAGCTCGTGCCGATCGTCGTCGGTGGGCTGCTGATCGTGTTCTCGCTCTGGTGGCTGTACTTCGACCGGCCCCGGGATCACCTCCTGGTCATGACGAAGGCCGTGTTCGTGTGGGGATACGCCCATCTGGTCGTGTTCGCGTCCGCCGCGGCCGTGGGGTCCGCCCTCGCGCTCGCCATCGACGACGCTTCCAACCACATGGAGCTCGGTTCGGCCGGCGTGGGGCTCGCCACCGCGGTTCCCGTGTCGTTGTTCCTGTTCTCGATCTGGGGGCTCCACGTTCACGCCGCGGATCCGCCGCTGCGCAAGTACGGGGCCCCGGTGGCGGCCATCCTCTCGCTCGCCGCCGCGTTCACGGGCCAGGCGGTGCTGCTGGTCGGCCTGATCCTGGTCGGGTACGTGGCGCTCAAGGCCGGCGCCCGGATCCGGGAGGGCCGCGAGATCGCGACGTGACGGTGCCGGTCGAGGGCTGGCCCACGTCGACCCGGCAGCTCGAGCAACGCCAGCGGGAGCTGGCCGCACTCGAACCGTCGCCGTGGTCCGCGGGCGGCCGGCTCATCGTGGCCGGCTTGTTCGCGGCGAGCGCCACCGGTCTGGCCGGGCGCGGCGCGGCCGGCGATCCGCTGTGGGCCGGCGCCGCCGTCGTGGACGCCGCCGAACCGAACCGGCCGCTCGAGCTCGCGGTCGTTCGCGGACGGGCGGGTGGTCCCTACATCGCGGGGATGCTCGCGTTGCGGGTCGGCGAGCTGCTCGAGCGCGCCATCCGTTCGCTGCGCCATCGACCAGACCTCGTGATGGTGGACGGCACCGGGCGTGATCACCCGAGACGGGCCGGCCTGGCGGTCCAGCTCGGTGCGGTGCTCGATCTTCCGACCGTCGGCGTCACGGTCCGGCCGCTCGTCGCGCCGGCGGTCGACGCGCCGTCCGACCGCGCCACCGCCGCCGAGGTCGTTCTCGAGGGCGATGTCGTCGGGTACGCCGTTCGCACCCGTCGTGGCGCCCGGCCGGTCATCGCGCACGCGGGCTGGCGAACCACCCCCGAGGTCGCTCGCGACGTGGTGCTCGCCGTCGCCTCCGGCCGGTCGAGGACGCCGGAGCCGCTGCGATGGGCGCGCCGGGCCGCCCGCGAGGCGCGAGCCCAGGACGAATCCGGCCGCGAGCGCCATCCGTCGTAGACCGGATCCGCGCACGCTGAACGCCCGGAGGCCGTGTCCGGGCCCGGTGTTACGCTCGGCGGGTCCGACGCATCGGGAGTGGGTCGCATGCGGGGCGATCGCATCGAGATCGTGGTGGACTCGGGCAACGGCACCATGCGGTACGAGCTCGAGGCCACCAAAGCCGGCCGCCGCCTCGAGGTCTCGACGGCGCGCGGCGTGGTCGAGGTCACCGAGGTGACGCGGAGCGGCACCCCGGTGCGCAGCGGCCGGTTCATGGCCAGCCGGGTGATCGCGCTGGTCGAACACCCGGCGCCGCCCGCCCCGCGGCGCGGGCGGCGGGTCGCCCGGAACCAGGGAACGCTGGTCTGATCCCGGTCCGAACCCGGCCGCCCATGCCGGTCGGGGCCGAGTCACATCGCAATCGTCTCGTGCACGATGATGCTGCCGCCGGCCTGAAGCACCGGCGAGCCCTTCGCGATGGCCGTGGCCTCGTCGAGCGAGTCCGCCGTCACGACCGTGTACCCGCTGAACGTTCCGGTCCCGCCGCTGACGGAACCGTCGCTCGCCACGGTGCGCACGCCGGTTTCGAACGGGTTCCCTCCGTCTTTGAGCGCCGAGCCGATCTGGGTGAACCAGTCGGTCCACGCCTTCATGACCCGAGCCTGTTCCTGCTCGTCCTGAGGTGTGCTCCCGCCCGAATACAGGAACACATAGTCCTTCGTCCCGTGGTCTCGCATGACCCCTCCTTCCCGGCCGCGGCCGAGCTCGTCCGATACCCCGACGACGAACGAACGAGCGCGGATTCGACCGACCGGGCGGATCTCACGGTGCTCCAGCGGGCGCCGTTTGGCGGGGTGATGAGGGCCCGCTCGTGATTGCCGTACCGTTCCGGCCGCCCCTGCCGGCGGCGACGCTGGTGCGGTTCCTGGGCGATCGGGCCATCCCCGGCGTCGAGGAGGTGGCCGGTCCGGCCTACCGGCGCTGGGTTGCCACGCCGTCCGGGCCCGAGCTCTTCTCCGCCCGCCTCACCGGCGATCGCGTGGACGTGGCCGACCCCGGACACGGCGACCTGGCCCGGGCGGTGTTCGATCTCGGTGCCGACCCGGCCGCGGTCGTTCGGGTCCTCGGAGGGGATCCGGTGCTCGGCCCCGTGGCGCGCCGGAACCGAGGAGTCCGGGTGCCGGGCGTGGTCGACGGCTTCGAGCTGCTCGTGCGGGCGGTGCTCGGGCAGCAGGTGTCGGTTCGAGCCGCGCGGACGATGCTCGGCCGCGTGGCCGAGCGGTTCGGGTCCCCCGCGCCCGGCGACGCGCCCGGGATCGGACTGGTCTTCCCGGCCGCGGACCGGCTGGCCGACGCCCCTCTGGAGCAGCTGGGGATCACCCGGCGCCGCGCCGCGACGATCCGTCGCGTCGCCGAGCTGACGGCGAGCGGCGGTCTCGACCTGGGCCGCGACTCGGATCCGGACGAGGCGACGGGCAGGCTGCTCGAGCTCGACGGGATCGGGCCGTGGACGGCCGACTACGTTCGGATGCGCGCCTTCGGCGATCGTGACGTCTTCCCGTCGGGTGACCTCGGGGTGCGCCGGGCCGCCGAACTCCTCGGCCTGGATCCGGCGGCCCGAGCGCTCCTCGCGCGCGCCGAAGCCTGGCGGCCGTGGCGCGCCTACGCGGCGATGCTCCTGTGGGGCGAGCTCGCGCCCAAGCCGGTCAGTCCGGCCGGTGTTTGACGTCCACGCCGCCGAAGATCGCCGTCGCGTGCACGTTCAGCAGGGGCGCGTCCGGCGGCAGCCGGTCGCCGTCTTCGGTCTTGTCCTCGACCCCGCCGAGGATCGGCGTCCCGCCGACCGCGACGCGCCACCCCCTCGGCACCAACACGTCCACGCCGCCGAAGACGGCCAGCGCCTCGACGGAGGCTTCGTGGTCGACGTGCGCCTCGCGCAGGTCGAGCGTGGCGCCGCCGAAGACGGCGGACACGTCGGCGTGGGTGAAGTGTTCGGACCGGTCCTTGATCTTGGTGCCGCCGAACATCACCAGCGAGTTGTCGCGGTGCTCCTGCTCCCGGCGACGCCACAGCCCGGACAGGACGAGCAGGCCGATGCCGATCAGCAATACCGGGCCGAACAGGTCCTCGTCCGTCCACTCCTGCTGGTCCGCCAGCAGGTGGACGCCGATGAGGACGACGATCGTCGGTCCGACGGCGATCCGACGGTCCACGATCATCCCGATGACCCCGAGGCCGATAATCGCCGCGGGCCACCATTCCTCGATCGTCTTGCTCGACTCCAGCGTGCCGGTCGCGTCGAGCACTCCGAGGACGCCGAGCGTCAGCAGGATGCCCCCGATCCACAACCGAATCGGCTTCATCTCCCACCCCCGATTGGATTCCCGGGCCGAGCGTGCTGCGCAGGACCCGGCCGGGACAGGGCCGAACCGACCGTCCGCCGGAGGCCGCTCGCCGTGGGTAGGGTTGGCCTTTCATCCGCCCCGGCGAGGACCTGAAGGAGCGCGATCCGTGGAGCTGCCGGCCGACCGCCGCGTCCTCGTGGCCTTTGCCATCGTCGTCCTGCTCGGCGGGACGAACGTGGTCTTGGTGGTCGTGACCACGCGCGAGCTCGCGCCGTTCTGGAGCGCCGGGGTTCGGTTCGCCGCGGCATCGGTCGTGGCGTTCGCCGCCGCGCGAGCCTTGAGGCTCGGCCTCCCGAGGGGCCGAGACCTCGGGCTCTCGCTCCTGTACGGGGTGTTCTCGTTCGCGCTCGGGTTCGGCCTGTTCTACTGGGGCACGCAGCGCGTCCCGGCGGGGGTCGC
>DATHVC010000095.1:0-8869 GCA_035461565.1 Actinomycetota bacterium | reverse complement strand
GCTTGGCCCAGTCCAGGTCGGTGGCCACGCCCTTATGGACCCGTAGGATCTGACCCTCGTATTCCTCGGGCGAGCCCAGGCCGTAGATGCACGACACGCTGGCCACGATCAACACGTCGCGCCGGGTCAACAGGGCCGCGGTGGCCGAATGGCGCAGCCGTTCGATCTCGTCGTTCACCGAGGAGTCCTTCTCGATGTAGGTGTCGGTCTGCGGCACGTAGGCCTCGGGCTGGTAGTAGTCGTAGTAGCTCACGAAGTACTCGACGGCGTTCTCCGGGAACACCTCGCGGAACTCGTTCGCGAGCTGCGCCGCCAGCGACTTGTTCGGCGCGATGACGAGCGTCGGCTTCTGCACCCGTTCGACCACGTTGGCGATGGTGAACGTCTTGCCCGTGCCGGTGGCCCCCAGTAGCGTCAGATGCGGCTCGCCGGCCAGGATCGACTCGGCGAGCTCTGCGATGGCCTTGGGCTGGTCGCCGGTGGGCCGGTGGTCGGCCTGGATGGTGAACGGAGGCACGGAGTCGATTGTAGGGGCCCGCGATGACGACCCCGTCGAGCGTGGATATCGCCGGGGTCGGGTATCCGCCCGGGGATGGAACCCACAGGGCTAGGCACGACGGAACGCGAGCGCCCGCCGACCCAGCTGAACCACCCCTTGCGTGATCGGTCGAGCGGGGAGCGGGAGGCACTGGCCGAACGGATCGAGCGACGGGCGGCACCGATCGCTGCCGTCCTGGGGGTCGTCTTCGTGCTGGTCGTCATCGGGGAGAACCTCGCGCCGGGCGGGACCTGGCTCGCCACCGGTCTGCTCGTGCTGGGATGGCTGTTGTGGGCCTTCTTCGTCGGCGAGTTCCTCCTTCGCATGGTCGTTGCCCCGTCCACCGCAGAGTTCTGGAGACGGAACTGGTGGCACGTCTTGTTCTTGCTCCTTCCGTTCCTGCGGTTCCTCCACGTCCTCCGCCTGACCAGGCTCGCCCGGGCCGGGCGGATTGTCTCGTCCGCGGTCCGCGGCACGCGCAGCGCGGGTCAGACCATGCGGGGGCGGCTGGGATGGCTCCTGTCGATCCACGTCATCGTGGTGCTGTCCGCCAGCCAGCTGCTGTACGAGTTCTCGGCGATCGAGCGATACGGCGAGGCCCTGTACCGCGCGGCGCTGGCGGCCGTCGCCGCCGAGCCCACCGGCCAGGCCTCGGGGTTCGGCCGGGTCCTGGACGTTCTGCTTGCGACCTACGCCGTGGCCTTCTTCGCCACGGCGGCCGCGACCGTCGGCGCCTACCTGTTGGAGCGACGCGCCGACGAACCGGCTCCGGAAGGCCGCCCGGTCCGCCCGGTCTGATCGGCGACGAACGCCACCAGGCTCCTGTGGTGCCCCGCGTCGTGGTGGAACCCGCCGCCCGGGCCCCCCAGAATCGAGCCGAGACGTTTCCCGAGCTGGGAGCGGCCCCGCGCCGTAACGGGCGCCCGCCACCGGGCGTCGGACAGGGAGGCGATCGCGTCCAGCAGCTCCCGGTGCGTCCGCTCGGACTCCCGGCGGACCTTCGCCAGCGACCACGGTGCCTTCCGGCGCACGGCCTGGTCGTTGATCTTCGAGGTCGGCACCGTGTAGGCGAGATCGTCGATCGGGGCGCGCTCCCCTCGCTCCCAGGCCGCGAGCGCGTCCAGAGCGAACTCCTCCCAGGTGGCCAGGTGCCCGATCAGGTCCTTCGGCGACCACGTCCCGCCGCCGAGCCCCGTCCGCATCAGGGCGGCCTTCGGGAGCGCATCCAGGAGGTCCACGGTCCGAGCGCGTTCGCGCTCGAGGATCCGGATCGCCTCTCGGCGCGTGGGCAGCTCGCCCATCACATCCTCCCCGCCTCGATGATGCTCTGGAGGAACCGCCGAGTGCGCTCCTCGCGCGGCGAGGTGAAGATCGCCTCCGGCGGCCCGTCCTCCAGGATCACCCCGTCGTCCAGGAACCCCACGCGGCGCGCGATGTCCCGCGCGAACCCCATCTCGTGGGTGGCGATCACCATGGTCATGCCGCCCGCTGCGAGCTCGCGGATGACGTTCAGCACTTCCGCCACGAGCTCGGGATCCAGGGCGCTCGTCACCTCGTCCAGCAACAGGAGGTCCGGCTTCATGGCGAGCGCCCGGACGATCGCGACGCGCTGCTGCTGGCCGCCGGAGAGTTTGTCCGGATAGTCGTCGCGTTTGTCGGCCAGCCCGAACCGCTCGAGTAGCTCCATCGCTAGTCCTTCGGCGTCCCGCCGGGACATGCCGAGTGCCTCCATGGGCCCGAGGGTGACGTTGCGGATCACGCTCATGTGCGGGAAGAGGTTGAAGGCCTGGAACACGATCCCGATCCGCTGCCGGATCCGGTTCACGTCCACCCCCCGAGCGGTGATCTCCTCCCCTTCGACCACGATCCGGCCCCGGTCGATCGGCTCCAGGAGGTTCACGCACCGCAGCAGCGTCGACTTGCCCGATCCGGACGCCCCGATCAGACAGACCACCTCGTGCTCGGCCACCGAGAGGTCGATGCCTTTGAGCACCTCGAGCTTCCCGAACGACTTGTGGACCCCCTCCAGCACGAGGGCGGGACCATTCGCGGGCGTGTTCATACGCCGCCTGCCGCCTGCCGTCGCCGCCGGTCCCGTGCCACCAGCCAGTCCACGAACCGCGCCTGCGGGATCGTGATCACCACGTACACCAACGCGAGGGCGACGTACGGCGTGAAGTTGAACGTGGCCGCGACGATGACCTGTGCCTGACGAAGGCCTTCGACGACTCCCCCGAGGACGACGACCAGCGCCGAGTCCTTCTGGAGCCCGATGAAGTCGTTGAGCAGGGGCGGGATGACGCGTCGGACCGCCTGAGGGATCACGACGAAGCGAAGCGTCTTTCGACGGCTCAGCCCGAGGGCCCGGGCGGAGGCGACCTGCGAGGGATGGACCGACTCGATACCGGCTCGATACACCTCGGCGACGTAGGCCGAGTAGACGAGCGTGAGGGCGATGACCGCCCAGAACGTGTCCGACCGCGGGATCCCCTGGAGACGCAGGGCCGGCGCCCCGAAGCCGAGCAGCAGGATCACCAGGATCGTCGGAACGGCGCGGAACAGGTCGACGTACCCGGTGGCGAGGAGCCGCAGCGGGAAGAAGACCGGCCCGGTCAGGCTGCGGAGCACGGCGAGGATGAGCGCCCACGTCAGGACGAGGATCTCCGCCGCGACGAAGATGAACACGTTGCGTCGGAACGCCTCGACGATCTTGGGCAGGCTCCCGGCGAAGATGTCCCCGTTGAAGAAGGCCCGCTTGATCTCGGGCCAGCCGGACGAGTTCAGCACCGCCACGATGACCACGGCGAAGAACACCACCGTGCTGACCACCGCGATGAGGACGCCTTTGCCGCCTTCGGCCTTGAGGGGGGCCAGGATCCGGGACCCGCGATCTGCCGTGGGCGGAGTCAGCGGGCCGCCGGGCAGGTCGCCGCGGAGCTCCGGCCCCCCGTAGGTCACGGCGAGGTCAGCTCAGGACCGGCGCGTCCGTCTTGTCGGCCAGCCACTCCTGTTCGATGGCGTCGAGGGTGCCATCCGCCTTCATCTCCTGAAGGGCGAGGTTCACACACTCGACCAGCGGGCTGCCGGTCTCGAACGCCATCGCGAAGTATTCGTCCGACTCGCTCTCGAACTGGCCTACCACCACGCCGCGCGGGAACTGCACGGCGGTGATGAAGAACGCGGTCGGCAGGTCCACGACCACGCCGTCGATCGCGCCGCTTCGAAGATCCTGGATCGCCCCGGTCAGGTCGTCGTACACGGCCGGGTCGGCCTCGGGCTGGATCACGTCCTCGATCACCTGGAGGCTGGTCGTGCCGATCGGCGCGCCGAGCGTGGCGCCCGAGAGCTCGGCGATGCTGGTGGCGCCGGCGATCTCGGAGTCGCCATCGGCGACAAGCGCCTGCTGGACGTCGTAGTAGCTCTCGCTGAAGTCCACGGCCTCGTCGCGCTCGGGCAGGTACGAGATCTGCTGAAGCACGAAGTCGAACGGCTTCTCGCCCGGGGCGAACGACCGGTTGAACCCGATCTGGACGAACGTGACCTGGTCGGGGAACGAGAACCCCAGACGCGTGGCGATCTCGGCCACCACCGCTCCCTCGTACCCTTCGCCGTTCGCGGGGTCGTTGAACTCGAACTCGGTGTCGCCGTCCGTGCCGCCCTCCCACCACGGCGGGAAGGCCGGGTTGCCGGTCCCGACCGTGAGCGTCCCGGCGGTCTTGAACGCGGCCTCGTTGGCCGTCGCGCAGTCGGCGGCCGTGGCGACGCCCGCGGTCTCGCCGGTGGCCCCGGTCGGACCGGTGGCGGTCTCCCCGGTGGCGCCGGTCGGGGCGGTGTCGTCGCCGATCGTCGGATCGTCTTCGGCGCACGCAGCGAGCAGGAGCCCGCTCGCGAAGACGACGGCCAGCAGCTTGCGCATCTCGGATCCCCCTCGTTCACGACGGCGAAACGCGGTTCCCCGGCCGCGTTCGCGGAGCCTAGCACACGCCTTTTCGTACGAAGGAGGCCGCCGCAACGGTTTCAGCGGCGCGGCTCCCACGAGAAGAACCGGACCGCGAGCAGGAGTCCGGCGACCCCCCACCCGGCGACGACGGCGAGATCCGACCACACGAAGGCGAACGGCGGGCCGTAGAACGATGCCCGAACGGCCTCGGCGAACGGCTTGACGGGAAAGAGGTCGCCGACGACCACGATCCAGCGCGGCGAGCTCGCCTCGAGCGGGATGAAGATCCCGGACAGGAACAACAGCGGCAGGACGATCGCGTTGACCACCGCCGGGGCAGCGTGGGCGTTCGGGACCAGCGACGTGGTCGCCAGTCCCAACGCCGAGAACGCCGCCCCGCCCACGACCACCGTCGAGAAGAACTGGCCGAGCCGCAGGCCCGTGGGCAGGTCGGCGCCGTAGACGGCGGCCCCGAACGCCGCCGTGATCGCCACGAGGAGGAGAGCCATGCCCATGGCATGGAGCACCCGGCCGGTCAGGTAGACCCATCCCGGGATGGGCGTGCCCCGTATCCGCTTCAGCACGCCGGCATCGCGGCTGAACGTCACGGACATCGCCAGGTTCGTGTACGTCGCCGAGATCAGGCCGAACGCGCCCATCGCGGCGACGTAGTACCGGCCCTGCTCGACGAACCGGCCGGGCGCGACCTCGAGGCGACCGCTTCCGAGCAACGACGTGAACACCACGAGGAACAGGAGCGGGAACGCGAACGTGAAGAAGGCCGAGGCCGGGTTGCGCCAGAAGGCCTTGTTCGTGAACCGCGCCAGCCGAAGAGCCAGCCCGAGGTCGCTCATGGGTCCCCCTCCGGGGCTCGGGTGAGCTCCAGGTACACGTCTTCCAGGGTCGGCCTGGTCACCTCGAGACCTTCGAGGGCGACCCCACGAGCCAGCGCCCAGCCGGTGAGCTCGCGGAGCGTCCGGACGGGGTCGCGAGCCACGAGCTCCACGAGGCCGTCCCGCTGGCGGATCGCGCCGAACGACGTCGGCAGCGCGCCGGCGCCCGCGCGAAGGCGGAATCGGATCGTCGACTCCGAGAGGTGCCGTCCGGCCAACGTGGACGGGGCGCCCTCGGCCACGACCTCGCCTCGTGCCAGCACGGCCACGCGGTTCGCCAGCTCCTGGGCCTCGTCCAGGGAGTGGGTCGTGAGCACGACGGTCTTGCCGAGCGCGCTGAGGTTCCGGACGATCTGCCACGCGTTCCTGCGGGCGCCGGGATCGAACCCGGTGGTGGGCTCGTCCAGGAAGAACAGCTCGGGGTCGCCCGCCAGCGCCACCGCGACGTCGAGCCGCCGCTGCTGGCCTCCCGAGAGCCGGATCACGCGCGTGTCCCGTTGCTCCGCCAGACCCACCAGGTCGATCACCTCGTCGACCGGCCGGGGCCGCCGGTAATACCCCGCGTAGAGGTCCACCGTCTCCCGCACCGTGAGGAACGGATCCACGCCGGTGGACTGGAGGACGATGCCGACGAGCTCCCGCGCTTCCCGAGGGAACTCGGCGGGGTCGTGGCCGAGCACCGTCACCTGCCCGGACGTCCGTTCCCGGTAGCCCTCGAGGATCTCGACCACCGTGGTCTTGCCGGCGCCGTTCGGGCCGAGGAGGGCGAACACCTCGCCGGCCTCCACGGACAGGTCGATCCCGCGGACGGCCTCGATGTGCCCGTACCGCTTCCGGAGACCCCGGGCCTCGATGATGGTCACGACGGGACGTAACCCCGACGTTTGTCCACGACGTTCTTGAGGGGCCGGCCGGTCAGATAACGCTCCAGGTTCTCGACGAACAACTCGACCAGCGCCTCCCGCCAGGCGGCGAAGTCGGCCGACATGTGGGGCGACACGATCACGTTCGGCAGCCCCCACAGCGGACTTTCGGACGGCAACGGCTCGCGTTGGAACACGTCCAGCGCCGCCGCCGCGATCCGCCCCTCGCGCAGGGCGTCCACCAGCGCCTCCTCGTCCACGGTGCTCCCCCGCCCGACGTTGACGAACCTCGTCGTCGGACCCATGGCGTGGAAGATCGCGGCGTCGAACGCGTGCATCGTGGCGGCGGTGGCCGGAAGGACGTTGACGACCACGTCGGCCCAGGCGCACGCGTCCGCAAGCTCGTCGATGCCCTGGATGGCGCGGAAGACGTCGTCGCCCCCGCGAGCCGTGGTCCCGACCCCGCGAACCGTCATGCCGAGGTTCCGGAGGGTCCGGCCGACGGCCCGTCCGATCGAACCCACCCCGACCACGAGGACCTTGCGGCCGGCCAGCATCTCGGCGTCGTGATGCCGCCATTCCCTCCGGGCCTGCCGTTCGAGCACCCGCGGGAGCCCCTTGGCCATCAGCAACAGCAGGCCGGCCACGTATTCGGCCATGGCGTCGTCGAACACCCCACGTGCGTTCGTCAGCACGACCTCGCTCTCCACCAACCCCGGGAACAGCAGATCCTCGACTCCGGCCGACGCCGACTGAATCCATCGCAGGTCCCCGGCCTGTTCCCACGCGGGTTCGAGCAGACCCGACCGGGGGCGCCACGCGAACAGGACGTCGGCGCCTGGGAGGGTCGCCGTCAGCTCCTCCCGCGAATCGGCGAACGCGAGCTCCACCACCTCGGCCACGATGGACACGCCGGGCGGTGCGGTGTCCGCGCTCGCCCCCATCACCACCACGCGCCCGCGCTCGGACACGCCGTCGCTCACAGGGGCTTCCGCCCCCGGAACCCGGAGTCGAGCTCGTGCCAGTGGCCGACCCGCTCCTCCCCCAACCTCCAGCACAACCACACGCGACGCCCCTCCCGTTCACCGGGGAAGTTGATCAGGCCGGTCTCGGGATCGCGAAGCACGATGTTCTGTTCGGCCAGGCGTTCGATCTCGCTGCGGAGGGTGGCCTGGGCGGCCCAGTACTCCCGGCCACCGGAGGTCCCTCCGCCATCGGCGACGACCCGCTCCTTCACGATCTCGGCGTGGCGGAGCATCACCTGGCGGGCCTCGCGGATCCGCGGGAGACGATCCCGGAGCTCCTCCAACATGGCGTCGGCCTCCTCGACCGTGTACACACGGTCGTCAGGCATCGGTTCCCCCAGCGGCCAGCCCGATCACCGCCGGGAGGTCGGCCAGCGAGTGGATCCTGGGCACGGCCACATCGGGATACCGGCCCCTGCGGTCGATCAACACCGGGAACATCCCGAGGGCGAGCGCGGGATCCACGTCGAACTCCGGGTTGTCGCCGACGTAGACCGAGACCGCGGGTTCCACCCCCGCCCGCTCCATGGCCAGCCGGAAGATGCGCGGGTCGGGTTTCTCCAGCCCCTCCACGCCCGAGATCACCCGGACGTCGAAGAAAGATCCGATGCCAAGCCGCTCGAGCAGTCCCTCGAGCCAGTCCTCGAAGTTCGACACCACGCCGAGCCGGATGCCGGCGTCCCGAAGGACCCGGAGCACCGGACGGACGTCGTCGAACAACGTGTAGTTCGCCAGGTCGGTGAACTCGCGGTAGATGCGGTTGATGAGGCCGCCTCCGTTCGAGACGCCCAGCTCCCGAAGGAAGATCGTGTACACGTCGTGCCAGAACCGACGGGACCGCTCGAGCGAGGTCGTCCACAGCTCGTTGGTCTCGGCGGCGACCCGGAACCGGTCCGAGACCACGTGGATGCGGTCGTGGATCGCCTGCGGCGCGACGTCGTGGCCCTCCCGACGCAGGATCTCGGCGAACAAGTCCGGGAACGTCGGGTGCGGGTGGACGAGCGTCTCCCCGGCGTCGAAGAAGACGGCGGTGTACCGCATCGGCGCCAGGATAGCCAGCGGCGGGCCACGCGCCGCCTCTCGATCAGGTCCGGGTGGCGAGGGCGCGAGACCGCAGATCCTCCCAGAGCCGGTCCACCTGCGCCCCGAGATCCTCCGGTGGACCGTCGTTGTCGATCACCACGTCCGCCACGGCGGCTTTCTCCTCGAGCGGCGCCTGCGCCGCGACGCGTGCGCGGACCTGGTCCTCCGACATGCCGCGATCCCGCCGGAGCCGCTCCACCTGGCGTTCGACCCCCGCCGCCACGACGACCAAGACGTCGAACGCCGTGTGCATGCCCGTTTCGACCAGGAGGGGCGCGCTGAAGACGACCACCCGCCCGGTGTGATGGTGCTCCTCCGCCGCCTCCGCGAACAACCGCCGCACCTCCGGGTGCACGATCGCTTCGAGATCGCGGCGGGCCTCCGCGTCCGCGAACACGATCGCCGCGAGCGCCTCCCGGTTCACGGCCCCGCCGGGCCCCAGCACGTCCGCGCCGAACCGCTGCACCACGGCGTCGTACCCCGGCGTGCCCCGCTCGACGGCCTCCCTCGCGAGCACGTCGGCGTCG
>DATHVC010000094.1:0-27966 GCA_035461565.1 Actinomycetota bacterium | reverse complement strand
ATCCAGTTGTCGCCGGTGATCCGACGGTTGTCCTTCACCACGGCGAACAGGCCCCAGAACGTGAAGAAGACGGTCGTTTCCATGCCCATCGCGGCCCCGGTCGTGGCCATGATCATCTGGGGCCACACCCGATCCAGGTCGCCGGACCAAGCGATGATCACCAACCGCTGGTGGGGAGCGTGCGGGTGGTCGTGAGCCGGGATGGTGAGCTCGGCCTCCTGGACGGTCATCCCGTCACCCCTTCCGGATCACGAACCGGTAGACGCCGTCGGTCTCGCCGCTCTCGACGAGCTCGTTCCGGGTGCTCTTGCACCACGCGGCGAAGTCGGCCACCGAGCCCGGATCGGTGGCCAGGGCCTCGATCAGGTCGCCCGGCGCCAGCTCCTTGATCGCCTGCGCGGTCTTGACGATCGGAAGCGGGCACGACAGTCCCTTGAGGTCCAGGCTCCGAGTGATCTGCATGCTCATGTTCGACTCCTTCCCGTCGGGATGGGCAGCGGCAGCTCTTCCGGGAGGCGGCCCTGGGGCACCGTCTCCCAATACACGCGGTTGAACATCCACTTCGCCGAGTGCCACAGCAGGTTCGGCTGTGGGGGCGCCGGTGGGTGTTCGTAGTCGAAGCGCAACACCGTCGCGCGTCGGTTCCCCGTCTCCAGGAAACACATCACCCGGCCCCCGTAGTTCGTCTTCGGCGCGCTCCCCCGCACCAGGCCGGCGATGCGGCTGGCCACGACGGGCGCCTCGAAGTGCGCGGTCGACCCGCTCTTGCTGATCGGAAGGTTCGTGGCGTCGCCGATGGCGAAGATCCGCTCGTGTCCCTCGACCTGCAGGGTGTGCCGGTCGGTCGGGAGCCACCCCGAGGCGTCCGCGAGATGGGAATCGATCACCACCTGCTGCCCTCGGTGCGGGGGAACGAGGACGAGGAGGTCGTACTCCTCCTTCTCCCCTTCGAGCGACGAGACGGTCTGCGCCGCCGGATCGACCTCCTCCACGTTGAAGAACGTGCGGAGCTCGATCCCGCGCTCCTGCATGATCGGCTGGATCACCTTGCTGGCCGATTCGATGGTGAAAGCGCGGTTCAGAGGCGAAAGCAGCGTGACGGAGCTTCGGTCTCGGATCCCCCGCCGGCGCAGGTACTCCTCGAGCAGGAACACGAACTCCACCGGCGCCGGCGGGCACTTGTACGGGATGCCGGCCACCCCGACGAGGATCCGCCCGCCCCGGAACCGTCGCAGCGCCTCACGGAGGCGTTGCGCGTCGTCGATCGAGTAGAAACCGTGGGCCCCGGCCACCAGGCCCGGGATCTCGTCCGGCACGAGACGGGCTCCCGTCGCTACGACCAGGTGGTCCCACTCGAGGCTGCCTCCCCGTCCGAGCTGCACCGTCCCGGCCTCGGGGTGGATGCGGATGGCCGGCTCGACGATCAGCTGGACGTCTTTGCGGAGCAGGGATCGTTCGTCGCGGACCAGCCAGCGCCCGTTGGCCTGGCCGAGCGCGACGTACAGGTAACCGGGCTGGTAGTGATGCATGCCCGTGGGGTCGACTACGGTGACCTCGGCCTCCCGGCCGAGGCTCTTGGACAGGAGGTTCGCGGCGAGCGTCCCGCCCACCCCCCCGCCCAGCACCACGACACGCGCCGGCATAGGGGGTCAGCGAGCCTTTCTCACGACGAAGCGGGCGAAGCCCTCGTCCTCGGCCGTCTCCACGAGCTCGTGGCCGGCTTTGCCGATCCAGGCCGGGATGTCGGTGCGCGACCCTTCGTCGGACGAGAGCACCTCGAGCACGTCACCGATCGTGGCCTCGCGGATCGCGCCGATCAGCGACATCAAGGGGCCGGGGCACGGCATGCCCCGAGCGTCGATCGAACGGGTCACGTTCGCAGTCGTCATCGTTCGCTCCTTCCTCAGATGAAGGTCACGGGGCCGTCGACGTCGATAAAGAACGACGCCACGCCTTCCTGGCCGTCGACGAGGGGATCGAGGTCCTCGACCGAGAGACCGAACATCTCCATGGAAAGCGAGCAGGCGTGGATGCCCACCTCCCCGACGTCTTTGGCTTGCCGGAAGATCTCGCTCCAATGCTGGCCGCCGTGCCGCTGGTAGGCCTCCAGGCCTTCGGGCCCGGCCTCCGGCGCGACGCCGTGCTCCTTGTGGATGCGGTCGGCGCGGAACGCGTCCAGCGCCCAGTACTGGAGGAACACGTTGACCTTCCGCCCCATGGCGGCCGCTCCGGCCGTGAGCACGGCAGCAGCGTTGAGCTTGTCGTCCGTTCCGGAGAACAGCACCAGCGACAGCGTGGACTCGTCCATCTCGCACCCCTGTTGGTTAGACCTCGTTACGTTCGGCACCACTGTCCCCGTTATCAGCGGGGGGGAGAGGGGTCGGTCCGCCCGGGGTGCACGGGACCTTCGGTCCGAGCGCAGGCACGGAGCCGCTCGTGGAGCCATCCGTTCGGTGGTTGTCTGCACCCTGCGCCAGCCGGTAGCGTGACGCCGGCTCCTCGCCCCCTGCCATGGCCGATCCCCAAGACGAACCAGAGATGCCCGACGACGCGACTCGACCCCGGGACCCTGCCACCACCGTGACCACCTCGGCGCCCGGTGGCGGGGTGGGTTCGGCCATGGCGCCGGTCCCGGCCGAGCGCGAGCGCGACTGGGCGGCGATGGCGCTCAAGCTGGCGTTCCTCGCCGTCGCCCTGTTCCTGTTCGTGCTGGCCATCCAGCTGATGAAAGAGGGCGCGAAGGCGATCGGCCCCACGCTGAGCGGGAGTCCCTTGTTCAGCAACGCGTTCTCCACGCTCGGGGCGGGGTGGCTCGGCGCCTATGTGGTGCTCTCGGGGTCGCCGGTGGCCGCGGTCGCGCTCAGCCTGTTCGTGGGGGGCGCGGCGACCCAGCTCCAGACCTTCACGATGCTCTCGGGTTCCCGTCTTGGAGCCTCGTTCGTCGTCTTGCTCGTCGGATTCCTCTACGCCGTGCGCAACCGTGGCCGCAACCGCGGGGAGTCGATCGGCATGGGCATCCTCGCCCTCGGGTTGACCGCACTCGTGTACGTCCCCGGGATGTTCCTCGGGTACGGGATCCTCAAGGCGGGATGGCTCGACGGCGTCCGACTGCACGCATCGGGAGAGCTCCAGTCCCTCGTCGACCGGATCTGGGGCCCGGCCCTGGACGGCCTGACCCGGCTTCCGGACTGGACGCTCCTGCCGGTCGGGCTGGGCATCGTCCTGCTGTCGTTCCGCCTGCTCGACCGCGTCCTGCCGCAGCTCGACGGGGAGCATCACGGAGGCAAACGACTCGAATGGTTGACCCGGCCATGGCCGATGTTCCTGCTCGGATGCGCGGTGGCGACGCTGACGCTTTCGGTCTCGGTCGCGCTGACGCTGCTGGTACCGCTGGCGAGCCGCGGCTACATCAACCGTCGCCAGGCCATCCCGTACATCATGGGAGCGAACATCACGACGCTCGCCGATACGCTCGTCGCCGCCATGGTGCTGGGGAACGCGGTGGCGGTGCAGATCGTGCTGGCGCAGGCCATCGCCGTATCGATCGTGTCGCTCGCGCTGCTGGCGTTCGCCTACCGGCCTATCGTCTCCGCGATCCTCCGTGTGGACGAGTGGGTGATCGCGTCCAACCGACGGCTGTGGCTGTTCGTCGCCGTGTTGTTCGTGATGCCGGCGATCTTCCTCACGTCGGGCATCTGGATCGGCCCGATCGCGGGCTGACCCGGCGGACCGTCACGCCGGACAGGACGCGCGACCGCTGTCGGGCGAGGCCATGCAGCCCGAGGCGGAAACGACGCTCGTGCCCCGCTCAGACAAGGGCCTGCCCCAAGCCGACGAGCCCGCTGCCCAGCACGACCCAGACGACGTTCGCTCGGAGCCATCGGATGCCGACGAACCCGATGATGGCGACGGCTACGGCGAGGAGGTCGACCGACCCGACGACCGGAAGGATGAGGTCGTGGGTCGCCACGCGCACGACGCGTTGATCGTCGAACAGGACGCCGACGGCGAACACCAGGGCGAGGTTGGCCACCACCCCCACCACGGCCGCCGTGATCGCACTGAGGGCAGCACTCAGCCGACGGTTGCCGCGCAACCTCTCCACGGACGGCGCACCGAGGAAGATCCATAAGAAGCTGGGCACGAACGTGGCCCACGCCGTGACCATCCCACCGAGCAGCCCAGCCACTTGCGGGGACAACGTGCCCGGCTCGCGGAAGGCCGCCACGTACCCGACGAACACCACGACGAGGATGAGCGGCCCCGGCGTCGTCTCGGCCAGGCTGAGCCCGACCGCCATCTCGCCGGATCCGAGCCACCCGAACCGCAACACGGCAGCCTGGTTCACGTAGGCGAGCACCGCGTATGCTCCGCCGAACGTCACCAGCGCCAGGAAGGCGAAGAACACCGCTTCACGTGCGATCACGGACTCCGTCCCCACGGCGAACGCGACGGCGGCCAGCGGGGCGATCCAGACGAGCACGCCGACCGCGAGCACGCGGGCGGTCCTCGCCAGCGACGGGCGGGCGCGACCTCGCGATTCGGCGGCCTCGCCGGCGGGCGCGGCGTCCGGGTTCGATGGGGCACGAACCGCGATGCCGAGCGCCGCGGCCGCGGCGATCACCGCAGGGAACGGGACTCCGAAGAGGAAGAGCGCCGCAAAGGCTCCCACGGCGATGCCGACCGCGAGGCGCCCTCGAACGGCTCGATCCGCGATCCGCAGCACGGCCGCTGCGACGATCCCGAGAACTCCCCACGACAACCCATCGAAGATCCCCGCCAGCCATGTGAGATGACCCTGCGTGGCGTAGACCCAGGACAGGCCGAGGATCAATACAAGTGCAGGCAGAAGGAAGAACACGCCAGCCACCACCGCACCGGGCGCGCCGTGTAGGAGCCACCCCACGTAGATCGCGAGCTGATGGGCCTCCGGTCCCGGAAGCAGCATCGAGAAGTTCAGCGCGTGGAGGAAGCCGCGTTCGTCGATCCAGCGCCGACGAACAACGAGCTCCTCGTGCATGATCGCGATCTGCCCTGTGGGGCCACCGAAGTTGATGAATCCGAGCCTCACCCAGAACCGCAGGGCGTCCCGGAAAGGGATCGGTCCCGCCGTGTCCGGGCGGCTCAGGGCGTCGGGGTGATTCGAGGTCACGTTCCGGCGCAGCCTAGCGGCGCGCCGCTGATCCCGCGTTCGGGGGCTCGTTGGTGGAGCCGGCGGTCGGATTCGAACCGACGACCACCCGCTTACAAGGCGGGCGCTCTGCCCCTGAGCTACGCCGGCGCTCGTCCGAGTCTACGCGCCGCCCCCGGGCCTCCGTGGCAGCACGAACGCGAAGAGGAACGCGGCCAGGGCCGCCGAGGCGTTGAGCGAGCCGACGCGGCCACGCATGGGGAGCGAGACGAGCAAGTCGCAGGCCTCGCGCGTCAACCGGGCCAACCCCTGCCCCTCGGAACCGAGGACGACGGCGATCCGGCCCTCCGGTGCCGGTGCCTCGTATACGGAGCTCGGCGCGCGCTCGTCCAGCCCGATGATCGTGAACCCGGCTCCCTTCAGGCGCTCGAGCGCGCGCGGGATGTTGGCCACGCGCGCGTGCGAGAGGTGCAGGAGAGCGCCGGCCGAGGCCCGGACCGCCGCGGGCGTGACGTCGGCCGACCGCCGCGTCCGGGTCACCAGCAGCTCCGCGCCCGCCGCCACAGCCGACCGGGCCGCGGCCCCGAGGTTGTGGGGGTCCTCGATCCCGTCGAGCACTACGACGATCGCGTCGATCCCGAACCGACGTCCGGCCAGCTCGCGCTCGCCGATGGGCTCGGGAAGCCGGGTCTCCGCCACCACGCCGTGGTGATCGGGCGCGAGGCGGTCGAGGTCGGCCCGCTCCACCCGGCGAACCTCGACCTCGGCGGCCGCCGCGGCGTCGAGCACCTCACGCAGTCCCGGTGTGAGCCGCGCGCCGTGAGCCACGAACACTCGCCCGGCCGTGCCCGCCCGGATCGCCTCGAGCACGGCCCGGCGGCCGCCGAGGGCGGCGATCCGGCTCACCCGAGCCGCAGCGTCGCCACGGCGAGGCACCCGGCGCCGTCGCCGGACAGCCCCAGCCCCTCCGGACGGGTGGCCTTCACCGAAACGCGCTCGAGCGCCAAGCCGAGGGTGTCGGCCAGGGCCGTCCGCATGGCCGGCCGCGCCGGCGCGACCGGTGGGCGGTCGGCGATCACGATCACGTCCGCGCCGGCCGGCACGAAGCCGGCCGCCCGGATCAGCTCGACCGTGCGCCCCAGGAGACGCAGCCCGGCGATGCCCTCCACGTCCGGGTCGTCGTCCGGGAAATGCTCCCCAACGTCGCCGAGGGCGGCGGCTCCCAGGAGCGCATCCGCGAGCGCATGGCAAACGACATCGCCGTCGGAGTGGCCGGCCAGGCCGTCTTCGCCCTCGAACTCGACGCCGCCAAGCCGAAGCGGCCGGCCGGCGGCTCGCGGGTGGACGTCGAACCCCAGCCCGGTCCGAAGCTCATCCACGCGCGAGCTCCGCCACCACGGCTTCGGCCCTGGCTAGGTCCTCCGCCGTGGTGATCTTGGACGCCCGAGGGTCGCCGGCGACGGCGCGGACACGGTAGCCGGCGGCCTCGAGAACGGCGGCATCGTCGGTGACCTCGAGACCATCGCGCGCGGCGCGCGCGTGGGCGTCCCGGAGCGCCTCGGCGCCGAACGCCTGCGGGGTCTGCGCCAGCGCGAGCCCCGCGCGTTCCTCCGTGCGTTCGACGACCTCGCCGCGAACCCGCTTGACCGTGTCGGCGACCGGCAGCACGGGCACGACACCGTCCCATCCGGCCAACGCCTCCAGCACCGCCTCGAACAGCTCGACCGGCGCGAGCGCGCGGGCGGCGTCGTGGCACAGGATCGTGGACGCCCCTTCGGGAACCGCCGCGAGCGCCGAGCGGACCGAGGCCTGCCGGGATTCGCCGCCGCGGACGACGACATGGGGAGCCATCGGCTCGACGACGGCTCGCGCGAGATCCTCCCATCCCGCCGGGGCCGCCACGACGAGGTACGCAACGCCACGGGCCGAACTCGCGGTCGAGGCCGCGTGCGCGAGCAGGGGCCGGCCGCCCAGCGACGCGAACGCCTTTGGGGTCTCGCCGCCGAGCCGGTCCCCGCGCCCGGCGGCCAGGACGATCGCGACGGCGCCTTCCATCGGCGCCGAGCCTAGCCGGTCGAGCCGTCACTCGGCCGGGCGGCTATCGGAGGTTCGCGAACACCATCCGGCCGGTGGCCGTCCTGATCACGTTGCGCGCGACCACCTCGACCTCTCGGCCGATCTCCTCGTGGGCCGACTCCACCACGACCATGGTGCCGTCGTCGAGGTATCCGACCGCCTGCCCGTGTTCGCGCCCGGGCTTGACGAGCTCGATCGGAAGCAGATCGCCCGGCGTCACCGGCACCCGGAACACCTCGGCAAGCGCGTTGAGGCTGGGAGCGGGGACGGACAACGCCTGGGCGATCTTCGCCAGGTTGTGATCGGCCGTGATGAGCGAGGCGCCGCGGTCCCGGGCGAGCGCGACGAGCGCCGCGTCCACGTCGGGGACCCCGTCTTCCTCCACCAGATGGACATTGACCGTCGCGGCCCGCTTGAGCTGGCCCAACGCGTCGAGACCGTGCCGGCCGCGGCCGCGTCGTTTGGGGTCCGACGAGTCCGCCACGGCCTGGAGCTCCCGGAGGACGCCCGTGTGGATCAACAGGTCGCCCGAGAGGAAGCCCGACATCACGAGGTCGACCACCCGGCCGTCGATCAGGGCACTCGTGTCGATCACGCTCACCTCCCCCCGGGCCACACCCGAGGCGCGGGGCTTGAGGCCGATGAGTCCGAACAGCTCGTCGGACTTCGCCTTGCCGACGCGGAAGCCGACGTACGCGAGCGTCACGTAGATGAACGCCACGGTGGTCCATGCGGTGAGCGGGGGAAGCCGGAAGATGGGGGTCGACAGCAGAGTCGCGATGGCGAGCCCGGTGAGGAGCCCGGCCATCCCGGCGACCACCTCGGCTGCGGGCACGCGCCGGAGCTCGGCCTCGAGCGTTCGCACCGCCGTGGCCGTCTGGCGACCGAAGACGCCGCCGAGCACGAACCCGGTGGCGGACCCGAGCACGACTACCAGGGTGGTCTGAACGCGGTTCCCCTCACCGACGGCAGTTCCGATCGAGTAGCCGGCCACGGTGAACAGGAGCACGAAGATCAAGCGGACGAACTCGACCAGCCTGCCGCGTGGCAGGCGTTCCCGGTCGTCCGCCACCCGTGCGCGAAGACGGCCGGCCCTCCAGCGGGAACCGCGGACGAGCATGTCCATCAATGCCTCGACCCGAAACCGCCGAGACTTGACCGAACGGACTACCCCTTTTCGGTCGGCCGCGGGAACCGGATGGCGCCTCTCGGGGGGTACGTTCGCGCGTTCGCACTCAATTCGCGAGCCCCCGCACCGCCGGGTCAGGCCTGCGCCATCACCCGGGCGCCGTGGGAGTCGTCCAGGACCTTGTCGATCATGGACTCGGCCTTCTCCTCGTCCCCACCGGTCGCGTAGGTCAGCTCCGAGATGAGGATCTGGCGGGCCTTGGTGATCATCCGCTTCTCGCCGGCGGACAGCCCCCGCTCGCGCTCGCGGATCGAAAGGTTCCTGACGACCTCGGCGACCTGGTAGATGTCGCCGGAGCGCAACTTCTCGATGTTGTTCTTGAAGCGCCGGCTCCAGTTCGCCGCCATCTTCGACTCGTCCTCCTTGAGGACGTTGAGGACCTTCTTGACCTCGTTCTTGCTGACGACGGATCGCAGCCCGACCTCCTCGGTGCTGTCGACCGGGACCATGAGCGTGAGGTCGCCGTAAGAGACCCGCAGCTTGAAGTATTTCCGCTTCTCGCCCAGGAACTCGCGCACGCAGAGCTCTTCGATCACTGCTGCGCCGTGTTCGGGATGGACAACCGTGTCGCCTTTGCGGAACACAGGACCCCCTCGGATCGATGGATGGCGAAGCCGAGCCGTGAGTCCAGGGTAACACGGGGAGTGTTTGACCCGCAAATCAAAACCCCTGGTCAGAGGGCCTTTTCGGTCGACCATCCGGTGGTGTTCCGAGGCCGTTCGACCGCCGCGGAGCGGCTCTGGTCTTAGGACGAATGGCCCACGACCTTGCTTCGGGACCGACCGCGTACGCCGGTCGCCCAGGCCAGGGCGTCTTTGACGTGCCGCACGGGAACGAGCCGGACCCCGGCGGGCGGCTGGCCGTCCGGAGGCCCGAACACCGTCCGGATCCCCGCGCTCCTGGCCGCGGCAAGGCGCGAGCCCATGGCGGGGGCGGGTCGCACCATCCCCGTGAGCCCGACCTCGCCCACGAACGCGCAGGCCGGCGGCGCAGGAACGCCGCTGGCCGCCGAGGTGAGCGCCGCCGCCATCGCGAGGTCGCACGCGGGATCGTCGACGCGAACCCCACCGGCGGAGGCGCCGAACAGATCCGCCCGTCCCAGGGCCCAGCCGGCCCGATCCAGGACCGCTGCCACCAACTGGAAACGGCGTGGGTCGAGGCCGGTGACCTGGCGGCGCGGAGGCGACTCGGTGGGCGCCACCAGCCCCTGCACCTCCACCGCGAGGGCCCGCCGCCCCGCCCGGGGAAGCGCCACGGCCGCGCCCGCCTCCCCTTCGCCCGGCAGGAGCAGCGCGCCCGGGTCGATCTCCCGGAGGCCCTCCGAACCCATCTCGAACCACGCGACCTCACCGTCGGCGCCGAAGCGGTTCTTCGCGCCCGAGAGCACCCGGAGGCCGGAGCGCGGGTCGCCGTCGAACGTCAGCACGACGTCGACGGCGTGTTCGAGCGTCCGCGGGCCGGCGACGTCGCCGTCTTTGGTGACGTGGCCGGTCAGGACCACGGCGATGCCATGGGACTTGGCCAGCCCCACGAGCGCGTCCGTGCAGGCCCGAACCTGCGCGGGGCCGCCCGGCACCTGCGATCCGCCCGGGTCGCGCAGCGTCTGGATGGAGTCCACGGCGAGCAGGAACGGCTTGGCTTCTCGGGCTGCCTCCAGCACCGACGGCAGCTCTCGGCCGGGAAGGAAGGAGATCTTCGAGCCGTCGATCCCCAGACGCGAGGCTCTCGCCGCCACCTGCTGCCGCGACTCCTCCCCGGACGTCAGCAGGCAGGAGAGCCCGGCGCTCGACAACGCGTCCACCAGCTGGAGGAGAAGGGTGGACTTGCCGATGCCGGGCTCGCCGGCCAGGAGGGCGACCGCGGCCGGGACCAGCCCCCCGCCGAGGACCCGGTCGATCCCCGCGATGCCGGTCGGGACCCGTCGCTCGTGTTCGGGCTCGGCGACGAGCGGGCGGAGATCGACCGTATCGGCTGCCGTGCCGCCGATACCGGAGGCCCGCTCCTCGATCGTTCCCCATGCCCCGCAGCCGGGGCACCGCCCGGCCCATTGCGCGAGCTGCTGCCCGCAGTCACGACAGGCCAGCACCGTCCGCGTCTTGCCCACGTCGCCGACCCTAGCGGCCCCCTCTGACACCGCCGGGCGGCCGCGGTACACTCGCCCCCGTACGTTGGTCAAACGCTCGAAAGGAGGGATGTCCACATGGCCGCCACCGTCGTCGTCGTGATGCCGCATCCCTCGGGGAGCGTGCGCTAGCCCACCCATCCGGGTCTCCGAACCATCACGCCGCCCCCAGGGGGCGGCGTTTGTTTTGTCCGGCGCCGGCGCCAACGTCGCGCCGCCGACCCGTCCTCGGCGGCACACCGCTCCCGCCAACGACCGAAAGGAACCCGCGTTGAACCCAGAGGTGAACGAGCAAGACGGCCCCGTGCAGTTCTTCGTGGACGAGGGACTGATCACGGACGTCGTCCGCATCATCAAGACCGGCAAGGAGGCCTCGGTCTACCTGTGCCGGGCCAACCCATCCACCGGCGAGGACCTGCTCGCCCTGAAGGTGTACCACCCACTCCATCGCCGGGACTTCCGCGACGAGTGGTTGTACCGCGACGGCGAATACATCAAGGAGCGACGCGTCCGCGTCGCGCTCGAGAAGCGGACCCGGTTCGGCCGGGAGGTCCAGGGCGCTCTGTGGGTCACGCGCGAGTGGGAGACCCTGCGCGAGCTCGCCGGGGCGGGCGCACCCGTTCCCCGCCCGCTCGACGCGACCGACGAGGCGATCCTCATGACCTACATCGGGGACGAGGCGCAGGCGGCGCCGCAGCTTCGGTCGTACCGGCCGTCTCCCGACGAGGCTCGTGACCTGTTCGAGCAGATCGTTCGCGCCGTCGAGCACATGTTGTACCGCAACGTGATCCACGGGGACCTGTCGGCGTTCAACGTCCTGGTGTGGGAGGGGCGCGCAACCGTCATCGACCTCCCCCAGGCCGTGGACCCGCGGAAGAACCGCCACGCGTTCACGTTGCTCGAACGCGACGTGGTCCGCATCTTCGAACACCTCGGCCGGTACGGGGTTCGGTCGAAGCCGCACCGGATCGCCAAGGACCTGTGGAGCGCGTGGCAATTCGCGGACCTGGTCCCGGAGGACCTGCGGGTGGGGATCGAGATCTGAGTCAGCCCCGGCGCGCGCCGCGGAACTCGAGCACGTATCGCCAGCTCGAGTCGTCCTCGGCGTGCTCGAAGTCTCGCAGCCGGCCCACCTCACCGCCGGGGAGGAGCATGGGCAGGCCCAGGTGCCGCTCGTCGGGCCACACGTCCTCGCGCGAGCACTCCTCCATCCGCACCAGCGTGACGGGGTGGTCGCCGAGCGTTTCCAGCGGCGCGCTCCAATCGGGGTCTTCGACCGGCAAGAGCTGCCGGAACCGCACGAACCGCACCGGTGCGTGCAGGAGCACCGGTTCCCGCGGCGACTTCCATGCCTTGCCGAAGAACCGCCAGCGCTCGCCGTCGCGAGAGGTCTCGACGGCCCAGCACTCCTCGTTCCCCACCGGCATTGAGACAGACCCTACGCTCGACCCGCGACAAACGCGGAACCGTGGGCGCCGGCCGTGGACCGCGCCCCTCTTGTGCGTCATCCTGATCCACCTAAGCGTTTGGCAGCGGATCGGCATCTCTCATCCATGCAGGCAGAGGGCAACGTCGTGCGGCTCCCAGTCGCGGAGGAGCGCCCCGTGGACTTCTCGGCGTTCTTCGCCGAGGAGCATCGGGGGCTGTTCAAGCTCCTGTACTTCGTGACGGGGAACCGGGCCGATGCCGCCGAGCTGATGCAGGACGCGTTCCTGAAGCTGTGGGAACGGTGGGACCGGATCGACAAGATCTCCGACCCGCGGGCGTACCTGTTCCGCGTGGCGTTGAACGGATTCCGGATGCGGGCGCGCGCCGCACGCCGGGCCGCGCGGAGGTTGGTACCGGTCGCCACGTCCCACGATCCATTCGACGAGGTGAACCTCAGGGAGGACGTCCGGAAGATGCTGCTCGAGCTGTCGCCTCGGCAACGCGCCGCCCTCGTCCTGCTCGACCTGTACGGCCTCGATTCCGAAGAGGCCGCCCGGATCATGGGCATCCGTCCCTCGACGGTCCGGGCGCTCGCCTCACAGGGCCGAGCCGTGCTCCGAGCCTCAGGAGGCCTGCATGTCTGAGCTGAGGGAGGTGTTCGAGATGGTGACCAAACAGACCGAGCCCGAGCTGGACGTCTGGAGGGAGCAGGAACGCCGTCAGCGGCGGCACACCAATCGCAGGAGGGTCGGCGTCTACGCCCTGGTGGTCCTTCTGGCCATCGGTGGTGCGGCCCTCGCCGTGAGCCTGCTGCGTCAGGGTGACCCGGCAGGCGTGCCCGCCGACGATCCGAACGAGGTCCCGATCGAGCGACCCGAAGGGGCCCCGCCGACGGCGGAGGGACTCGCCGGGTTCTGGCTCGAGGACGTGACCGAACGCGGGATCTCCGGAACGGGGGTGCCTCCAACCGTCGTCTGGTTCACGGCGGACGGGCAGGTCCGGCTCGACAACGGGGCAGACCTCGCATTCCCGTACTGCCGGGGCACCTACGCGCTCGACGGCGACCGGATCGCCTGGGATTGCGGCAACGACGAGTTCGTGACGAGGGCCGGACTCACCGAGGACGGATGGCTCCGCGCCGTCGTCGTCGAGAGCAGGGCGGCACCGGCGCCCGTGGGCGCCCGACGCGGGTGGATGCGGGTGTTCCCCGGGTCCCCCGCGAGCGAGGCCATCCGAGTCGCGGACGACGCCGAGTTCGCCCCCCACGAACTCGAGGATCTCCCGTCGCTCCAGGGCGTTTGGGTGAGCGACGACGGCGAGCTTCTGCTCATGGTCGGGCTCAACGGCGCGTACGAGATCCACGAGGCGTCCGGTCTCGGCGTCGAGCCGGCCGACGTCGGGACGGTCGAGATCATCCGAGGGTCGGTCGCGTTCACGAGCGGCAGTGATTCGCCCAGATGCGCCGACGGAGACCGGATGATCTGGACGGTCGAGCGAGGGTCGCCGGCTCCCGCCCCCGGCATCGTCGGCGTCCTCCGTTCGAGCGTGGACGACGATGGCTGTTCGGCCCGCGGCGGGCTCGGGCTCGAGCGAACCTGGCTCCGGCTCAGCACCAGATAACGATGGAGACCCGAGTGATCGCCGAGGGATGCGAGATCGACCGCCTCGCTGGTCCCCCAACGGGATGCAGGTCACGTACCCGGATGCGGGCGAGGCCTTCGTCGTTGATGTCGCGCGCGGCGAGTCGACGAAGGTCGCGGGCGGGCGGGCCGGCCGAGTGGCTCGACAGCGACACGCGGATCATCAGGTCGTACGAGGTGTAGGCGGGCGCAGCGCCACCGGAGCGGTGTCGCGATCCGCACGCTCGAGAGGAAGGGAGGGAGCGCGATGAGTCGATCAAGCGCCTTGAGGTTGCCCCGGCTCAGGCGGGCGGCGGCGATCCTCACCGCCGGACTGATCCTGGCGACCATCGGCGGGATCCAGTTCGTCCAGGCCGATCACCTGCCGGTCCACGGCACGATCCTGGCCAGGGGGCCGTTCACCGAGCAGCTTGACCTGAAGGTCAAGGCCCGGATCGGAGGCAACCTCGAGCTGGCCCAGGTCCACGACTCGGCCGACACGATCGTCCAGCAGATCACGGTCCAGCCGGACGGGTTCACGGGGTGGCACTCACATCCGGGTCCGGCGTTCGTGGTGGTGGCCCAGGGGACCTTCACCTACTACGACGGCGAGGACGAGAGCTGCACCGGCATCCCGTACGGGCCAGGCGAGAGCTTCGTCGACATCGGCCAGGGCCACGTGCACAGCGCCAGGAACGAGGGGACCGACGTCGTCTCGTTGTACGTCATGTACTTCGACGTCCCGGCGGACGTGACGAGCCCGTTCATCCCGGCCGAGGACCCGGGCGTCTGCCCCTTCTGATCGAAAGAGATCGCGAGACCGGCGATGCTCCGGCGACGGCCTCACGATCTGGGGACACCGAACGGCCCGGCAGCCTCTCGGTTGCCGGGCCTTCGGTCTTGCAGTCGGACGACCGAGGCCGCCCGACGTCCGGGTCCTCCGCGAACGCCTTCTTCTCGGCGCTCTCGCCCCGCTCCTTGAGCGTCAGCCCTCCTGCGAGCCGGCGAGCTCGACCGGCGGTACGTCCGGCGGTACGCCGGCGCCCTCGAACACGATCTCGCCGTCGCGAGCGTCCACGATGATCGTTTGGCCGGCCCGGAACTCCTTCCACAGGAGCTTCTCGGACAGGGAGTCCTCGACCATCCGCTGGATCGTCCGGCGCAGCGGCCGGGCGCCGAGCGCCGGGTCGTAGCCCTTCTCCGCCAGGAGCGTCTTCGCCTCGTCGGTGAGCTCGATCTCGAGGTCCTTCGCCTTCAGCTGCTCGCGCACCCGCTTCATCATCAGGTCGACGATGCGCTTCACGTCTTCCTGCGTGAGCGAGTGGAACACGATGATCTCGTCGATCCGGTTCAGGAACTCGGGACGGAAGGAGTGTTTGAGCTCCTCCATCACCTTGTCCCGCATCTTCTCGTAGGTGACCTTCTCGTCGGGACGGGCCGCGAACCCGATGGAGGAGCCCTTCTGGATGTCCCGCGTCCCGAGGTTCGAGGTCATGATGATGATCGTGTTCTTGAAATCGACGTGGTGGCCCTGCGAGTCGGTCAGGCGCCCGTCCTCCAGGATCTGGAGGAGCGTGTTGAACACGTCGGGATGGGCCTTCTCGATCTCGTCGAACAGGATCACGCTGAACGGCTTGCGGCGCACAGCCTCGGTGAGCTGGCCGCCCTCCTCGTAGCCCACGTAGCCGGGGGGCGAACCGATCAGCCGGCTGACGGTGTGTTTCTCCATGTACTCGGACATGTCGAGCTGGATCAAGGCGTCTTCGTCGCCGAACAGGAACTCGGCCAGCGCCTTGGACAGCTCGGTCTTCCCGACGCCGGAGGGGCCGAGGAAGATGAACGACCCGGCGGGGCGTTTGGGGTCCTTCAGGCCGGCGCGGGTCCGCCGGATGGCCTTCGAGACCGCCTTGATCGAGTCGTCCTGGCTGATGATCCGCTTGTGGAGCTCCTCCTCCATCCGAAGCAGCTTCTCCGTCTCCTCCTCGGTCAGCTTGAAGACGGGGATGCCGGTCCAGGTGGATAGGACCTCGGCGATCTCCTCCTCGTCGACCTCGGACAGGATGTCCATCTCGCCGGACTTCCACTCGCGCTCGCGGCGTTCGCGCTCCGCGCGGAGCTGGCCCTCCTCGTCCCGCAGGGACGCGGCCTGCTCGAAGTCCTGGGCGTCGATGGCCGACTCCTTGCGCAGGCGGACGTCCGCGATCTTCTCGTCGATCTCGCGCACATTCGGCGGCGCCGTCATGCGGCGGATGCGCATGCGCGAGCCGGCCTCGTCGATCAGGTCGATGGCCTTGTCGGGCAGGTACCGGTCGCTGATGTAGCGGTCGGCGAGGTTGGCCGCCGCGACCAGCGCGTCGTCGGTGAAGTTCACGCGGTGGTGCGCCTCGTACCGGTCGCGCAGGCCCTTCAGGATCTCGATCGTGTGGGCCACGGTGGGCTCGTCGACGTTGATCGGCTGGAACCGCCGCTCGAGCGCCGCATCCTTCTCGAGGTACTTCCGGTATTCATCGCGAGTGGTGGCCCCGATCGTCTGGAGCTCGCCGCGCGCGAGCATCGGCTTGAGGATACTGGCAGCGTCGATGGCGCCTTCGGCCGCGCCGGCGCCGACGAGCGTGTGCAGCTCGTCGATGAACAGCACGATGTCGCCGCGGGTGCGGATCTCCTTCAGGACCTTCTTCAGGCGCTCCTCGAAGTCGCCGCGGTAGCGGGAACCGGCGACGAGCGCTCCGAGGTCGAGCGTGTAGATCTGCTTGCCCTTCAGGGTCTCGGGGACCTCGCCTTTGACGATGTCCTGAGCCAGGCCCTCGACGATGGCGGTCTTGCCCACACCGGGTTCGCCGATCAGGACCGGGTTGTTCTTGGTGCGGCGAGAGAGGACCTGCATCACACGCTCGATCTCCTTCGCGCGCCCGATCACGGGGTCGAGCTTGGCCTCGCGCGCGTGCTGCGTGAGGTTCCTGCCGAACTGATCCAGCACCATCGAGCCCTGTCCCTGGCCCTCGCCCTGGCCGCCGGGCGTGGTCTCGCCTTTGCCGCCCGTGTACCCGGACAGGAGCTGGATGACCGTCTGGCGAACGCGGTTGAGGTCGGCGCCGAGCTTCTGGAGGACCTGCGCGGCGACCCCTTCTCCCTCGCGGATCAGGCCGAGCAGGATGTGCTCGGTCCCGATGTAGTTGTGCCCGAGCTGAAGCGCCTCGCGAAGCGACAGCTCGAGGACCTTCTTCGCCCGCGGCGTGAAGGGGATGTGTCCGGTCGGCGCCGCCTGGCCCTGGCCGATGATCTCCTCCACCTGCTGGCGGACGGCGTCGAGGTTGATGCTGAGGCTGTCGAGCGCCTTGGCGGCGACACCCTCTCCCTCGTGGATCAGGCCGAGCAGGATGTGCTCGGTCCCGATGTAGTTGTGGTTCAGCATCCTCGCCTCTTCCTGGGCGAGGACGACGACCCGGCGGGCTCGGTCGGTGAAGCGCTCGAACATATGACTCCCCCGGGGCCCGCGGGCCCCTATCCCTTCTGGCGGAACACCCTCGGGGATCCTCGGACCCCGTCCTACCCCCGAGGCGGCTCGGGCGCCCCGGTGGTGCGCCTTTCAGCGCGCCTTCCGAAGCGCCCCACGAGGGTCAGTATACCCCTGGCCCCCGATACGGCCGTTCGGCCGACACCCGTCTCCTTTCCCGAACCCGGTGTGTTCAATCCGGGGGCTACCGCTCGCGCGTTCGCGCTCGCTTCTTGACCCCCCGGACCCTTCGTACCGTATATTCGGTCACGATCGCGTTCGAGATGAGCCGATGGGAAAGATGTCGGCCACCCTCCGCGATATCGGCCGAATGGGCCAATCCAGATTCCCCCTTCTGGGGAATGGCCGGAAACGCAATCGTCGGCGACGATTCGTACGGCGAGCCGGATCTTCCCCCCCGAGGATCCTTCCCGGAAGGAGAACGTCCTGTTGCGCATCTTGGTGGTCGACGACCACCCGGCGTTTCGCCGGGCGCTCACGTCTGCCCTGAGGCTGGTCAAGGATATCGAGGTCGCCGCCGAGGCCGGCGGCGGTGTCGAGGCTGCTGAGCGGGCCGTCCAGGGCAACCCCGACCTGGTCCTGATGGATCTGTCGATGCCCGACCTTGACGGCATCGAGGCCATGCGCCGGATCCACGAGACCAAACCCGACCTTCCGGTGGTCATCTTGACCGCGCACGCCGACTCCGGCGTGGAACGGGAGGCGCTTGAGGCGGGGGCCTCGGGGTTCCTCGCGAAGGGAACGGCCCTGGAGGAGCTCGTCGTCGTCCTGCAGGAGGCAGCCGAGCCCAGCCGGTCCGCCAGGCCGGCCTAGTCCACGCTCCCGCTCTCCGGGCGGTGGTGCGGGAACAGGATCACGTCGCGGAGGCTCGAGGCGTCCAGCAACAACATCAGCAGCCGGTCGATCCCGATCCCGAGCCCACCCGCCGGCGGCATGCCGTGTTCGAGCGCGATGAGGAAGTCCTCGTCGAAGGGGTGGGTCTCCTCCTCACCCGCCTGACGGGCCACCTGCTGCAGGACGAACTTGGCTCGCTGCTCGTCGGGGTCCGTGAGCTCCGAGTAGCCGGTCCCCAGCTCCATCCCGCCGACCACCGGGTCGACGTGTTCGGTGAGCGCGGGGTCGTCCCGGTGCGGCCGCGCCAGCGGCGAGACGTCGCGGGGGAAGTCGCAGACGAAGGTGGGCTGGATCAGGTTCGGCTCCACCAGCTTCTCGAACAGCTCGAGCACGACCTTGCCGGCCGGCCACGAGGTGTCAACCGGGAGGTCGTATCTCCTGGCGATGTCGAGGAGGTCGGTCCGATCGAGCGTGACCTCCTCGCCGACGGCCTCGGAGACGCTGCCGAGGACCGTGACTCGAGGCCAGGTGCCGCCGAGGTCGATCTCGTGCCCGCGGAACGTCACCTGCAACGTGCCGACGGCCGCGAGCGCGCTCGCCTGCACGAGCTCGCGGGTGATGTCCATGACCGTGACGTAGTCGGCGTACGCCTGGTAGAGCTCGAGCATCGTGAACTCGGGGTTGTACTTCCATCCCACGCCTTCGTTGCGGAAGTTGCGCCCGATCTCGTAGACGCGCTCGAGCCCCCCGACCAGCAGGCGCTTCAGGAACAGCTCGAGCGAGATCCGCAGGTATAGGTCCATGTCGAGCTCGCGGTGGTGCGTGACGAAGGGGCGCGCCATCGCCCCCCCGGCGATCGACTGGAGGACCGGCGTCTCGACCTCCACGAAGCCGCGGTCGTCCAGGTACGAGCGGATGGCGTGCAGCGTCTTCGCTCGGGCGTCGACCACCCGACGAAAGCCGAGATCGGTCGCGAGGTGCAGATGACGCTGTCGCTGCTGGAGATCCGGGTCTTTCAGCCCGTGCCATTTCTCGGGCAAGGGCCGAAGCGCCTTCGTCAACATCGCCATGCGTTCGGCGAACAGCGAGAGCTCTCCCTTCCGAGTGGTTCCGACCCGGCCGGTGGCCGCGACGATGTCCCCGAGGTCGACCTCCTCGCGCAGGGCGAAGCTGTCGGGGTCCGTGCCCTGGTTCAGGACGACCTGAAGGTCTCCGGTCCGGTCGCGCACCACCAGGAAGACCAGTCCTCCGAGATCGCGTTTGCGCACGACGCGGCCGGCCAGGGTCCGCCGGTCCTCGGTGATCGTGTCGGCCGCGAGGGACGGGTGCGCCGCCCGGACGGACTCGGCCGTCTCGGCCTCGCGCACCCCGAGGGCCTGGTGGAGGTCGAGGGCGAAGGCCCGATCGCCCAGCCGCTCCCGGCTCTCGCGGCGAGCCCGCAGGATCTCGGCCTCGCGGCCGGTGGCCTCCTCAGTCATCGTCGGCCGGTCCGACGTTGCGTTCGAACACGAGGCGGAGCCCCTCGAGGGTCAGCCAGGGATCGTGCTCGTCGACGAACTGGCAATGGGGCACCACCAGCGGTGCCAGGCCGCCGGTGGCGACCACCGTCGCCGAACCGCCCAGCTCCTTGCGGATCCGTTCGATCATGCCGTCGGCCTCGGCGGCCGACCCGTACAGGAGCGCAGCCTGGATGGCCTCGACGGTGTTCTTGCCCACCGCGGTCCGCGGGGTCTGCAGCTCCACCTGCGGGAGCCGAGCCGTCTCGCGGGCGAGGGAGGTGTTCTTCGTCTGGACGCCGGGGGAGATGGCGCCGCCGAGCAACTCGCCGCGTTCGGACACGGCGTCGTAGGTCGTCGCCGTACCGAAGTCGATCACGATGCACGGGCCGCCGTAGCGCTCGAACGCCGCCAGCGCGTTCACCACGCGGTCGGCCCCGAGCTCGCGCGGGTTGTCGGTGAGGATCGAGATGCCGGTCTTCGTGCCCGGCCCGACCACCACCGGCGGGAAGTTGAAGTAGCGCTGCACCATGTCGCGAAGGGCGGACGTGGACCGGGGGACGACGGAGCTGATGGCCACCCCGGTGATCTGTCGCGAGAACGACAGCCCGGCCTGCTCGAGGAGGCCTGCGAACAGGACCGCGTGTTCGTCGGCGGTCCGTTCGGGTTCTGTCGAGATGGCCCACTGGTGCTCGAGCCGGGAGCCCTGGAACACGCCGAGCACCGTGTTCGTGTTCCCGACGTTCACGGCGAGCAGCACGGATCCACCTCCTCGGACGCGCCATCCTGCCATGCGGGGCGGGGCACGACACGCGCGTCAGGGAGACGGCAGGGCCAGCGTGTCGATCAGGCGGACGTCGCCGAACCGCGCCGCCACCACGGCGCGGTTGCGCGCTCCCAGCTCGTCCACGGACTCGAACGTCTCCTCATCCACCACGGCGGCGTAATCGAGCCGGGCCAGGGGCGTGGCGCCGACCTCCCGGGCCATCGCGGCGACCAGCACTCGAGCATCCCGCTCGCCGGCGCGAGCGAGCTCTGCGGCCTCGGACAGGGCGAGGAACAGACACCCGGCCGCCTCGCGCTGCTCGGGCGTCAGGCGTTCGTTCCGGGAGGACAGGGCCAGGCCGTCGGGCTCTCGCACGGTCGGGCACGCCACCACCCGGACCGGGAACGACAGGTCGCGCACTAGGCGTCGGACCAGGGCGAGCTGCTGGGCGTCCTTCTCGCCGAAATACGCGGCGCAGGGCCCCACCGCATGCAGCAGCTTCGCGATCACGGTGGCCACGCCACGGAAGTGGCCGGGGCGGGCGGCGCCCTCCAAGCGCGCACCGAGAGGGCCTGGATCGACGGTGACCTCGGGTTCGCCGCTCGGGTACATCTCGGCGTCGTCCGGGGCGAACACCACGTCCGTCCCGAGTTCCTCGAGCAGCGCGAGGTCCCGCTCCTCATCGCGGCGGTATGCGGCGAGGTCGGCAGGGTCGCCGAACTGCAGCGGGTTCACGAAGACCGACACGACCACCAAGTCGTTCTCGTCCCGGGCCCGGCGCACCAAGGACGCATGTCCCTCGTGGAGCGCCCCCATCGTGGGCGCGAAGCCGACGGACGCCCCCGCGGCGCGGGCTCGCTCGCACCGCTCGAACGTCCCGGCCACCGTGCGGATCACCTCCAGCGCGCGAGCACCTCCTCAACGGCGTCGCGGCCTTCCGCGGCAAGGCGGCCCGAACGCTCCGCCAGATCCAGCGCGACGTCGGCGAGCACGACGTAGGGCCGGACCGCCTGGGGCGCGTCGCGAGCGAGCGCCTCGAGGTTGCGCGCCACCGTGCCGGCGTCGCCGCGGACGGCCGGGCCCGTGAGGGCCTCCGCCGGGCCGACGCGGGCCACGTTGGCCATGGTGGCCTCCTGGAGCGGGGCGAGCGCCCCGGCGGGGTCGGGGACGCCGGCGGCGCGTTCGAGCTCTTCCGCGAGCGCGGTGATCGTGACCAGGTAGTTCGAGGCGAACACGGCGGCGGCGTGGTACAGGCCTTTGGCCGCGTCGTCGAGCTCGAACGGCCGGCCCCCGGCGTCGAGGGCCAGCCGCTCGCCGACCTCCAGGCCGTCGGGCGTTCCGGACGTGACCGCGAACGTCGCTCCGGGAAGGCGCTCCAGGGCGGCCTCCACGGTCGGGCACGTCTGGAGCGGGTGCAACGACAGCGTTGTGGCGCCTGCCGAGCGCGCGGCGTCGAGCGCCTCCAGGCCGGTCGCGCCCGACACGTGCGCCACCGCCGTCCCGGGCGCGAGATTCCCCCCGCCGGCGATGTCGGCACACGCCGCAGCGATGGCGACGTCGGGTGTGGCGATCACGACGACGTCGGCGTCCCGTGGTGCCGTCGCCGCGTCTGCCAGGGGGACGCCGGGGAGGTATCGCTCGGCGCGTTCGCGGGTGGCGGCGCGGCCGGACACCGCCGTGATCGTGTGCCCGGCCTTCGCCCACAAAACCGCCAGAGCCGTGCCCACGCGGCCGGCGCCGACAACCGCGATGTCCATGCGGCGCAGTATCGCGCCAGTCCGCTCGCGCGACTATCGCTCGGCGGTCGCGGATCCTGAGCTCACCCGAAGGGGCGGGGCGAACGTCCGAACCCCCAATACGGCGCCGGGCGGGAGGCGAAGGGAGGCAAGCGTCCGCTGCCCGGGGAGCATCGGGTCGGGGTCGAGCTCGGCCAGCGGCGCCAGGACGAACCCGCGCTCGTGCATCCGGGGATGCGGGATCGTCAGGTCCGGCTCGTCCACGACGCAGCGGTCGTACGTCAACACGTCCACGTCGATCGACCGCGGCCCCCACCGCTCGGCCCGGACGCGGCCGAGCCGGGCCTCCACGTCGAGGCACGCGCTGAGCAGGTGGGCGGGCTCGAGCTCGGTCCGGACCTCGACCACCGCGTTGAGGTACGGGGGCTGAGGCGGCCCGACCGGCTCGGTCTCGTAGACCCGGGAGGACCGGATGACGTCGAGACCGTCGCGCTCGTTCAGGAGGTCCACCGCCCGCTGCAACGCGGCGAGTCGGTCCCCGAGGTTCGCGCCGAGCGCGAGGTAGGCAGAGACGGCCACGCGTCGATCAGGCTCCGGACTCGGCCGAGGCGGCCGCGGCCACGCCCTGGACGTCGTTCGAGTCCGCCGCGGCGGGCTTGTGGACGACCGCGTTCGCCCGGGTCACGGCGGGGCGGGTGGCGACGGCGCGGGCCACGGCGTCGGCGAGGTTCTCCAAGAGCGCGAACCGCTCCCGCTCCACCGTTTCGCGCGCCGTCCGGATCAGCTCCCGGTAGTCGGCCGTGGCCCCGATGTCGTCGCCGGACACCTCGACCTCCACGTCGAGGTCCACGACGAAGTCCTGCGGCCGGTCCTGCTCACCCGGGTTGGCGCCGTGATGGCCGGAGGCCCGGATCCCGCTCAGGAACACCCTCGACGTCTTCACGACCAGTCCTCCTCCGGCGGTCGGCGACCGAGCGTCACGGTCACCGGCCCGCCCTCGTGGCGGTGCTCGAGCTTCAGGTATTGCGACTGGAGCCACCGGAACATCAGCGGCGCAACAGTCTCGAACGCATCTTCCAGCAGGAGATGACCGCACCCGGGAAGGAGGGCCACCGCCGCCCGCGGCAGGACCTCGCCCAGGCGTTCGGCCATCTCCGCGGGGACGAACGGGTCGTCTTCCCCCCAGAGCACCAACGCCGGGACGTCGAGCGCGGCGAGCCGGGGCTCCGAACCCGACAGTCCCTCGCCGTCGAACGACGCCGCCACCCGCGCCAGCCGCTCGAGCCCGTCGGCTCCGGCGAACGGCCGTGTGTACCCGGCGATCACCTCCGGCGAGCGGCGCTCCGATCGGGACGTTCCGGCTTCGACCATGGCGCGTACCCATCCCTCGGGATCGACACGGCCCCCCCTCGCCAAGGTTTCGCGGAGGGCCCGGACGCCCGGGGCCGGCCATGCGTCGAACGCGATGCTGTCCACCAGGAGCAGAGCCTCGACGCCGGCGTCCTGTGCCACGAGTTGCGCGACGCCTCCCCCGTGCCCGTGTCCCGCCAAGGCGAATCGCTCGATCCCGAGCCGTTCGAGAAGCGCTCGAACGGTGCGGGCGTGGGCGGCCAGCGTCAGGTCCGCGGCCGGCTCGGCGACGGAGTCGCCCGACCCCAGCAGATCGGGGGCGATCACCCGCAGGAACGGCGAGAACATCGGCACGAGATCCCGCCAGAGGAACGACGATGTGAACCCGCCGCTCAACAGCACCACCGGCGGCGCCTCCGGGTCCCCGGCCTCGACGAACGCCATCTGCCCACCGGGGACCACAACCCGGCGCTTCTCGCCTTCGATCACGGTCCCGATCCGCCGATCGCGTCGGCCACCCGAACGGCGCGCACCACCTGGCCAACGTCGTGCACGCGGACGATGTGCGCGCCGCGCGAGATCACCCACACCACGGCGGCGATGGTCCCCTCCACGCGTTGGTCCTCGGGCAGATCCAGGATCGCCCCCAGGAACCGTTTGCGCGACGGCCCCACGAGCACGGGCCGGCCCAGCTCGGTCAACGCGCCGATCCGCCGCAGCAGCTCCAGGTTGTGCTCCAGCTCCTTGCCGAACCCGATCCCCGGGTCCACGGCGACTCGGTCCGCGTCGATCCCGGCCGCGCGGGCGGCGTCGAGTCGTCCGCGAAGGTAGTCGCGAACCTCGGCCACCACGTCCTCGTACACGGGCGCCTGCTGCATGGTCTTCGGTTCGCCCCTCAGGTGCATCAGCACGATCGCGGCACCGCGATCGGCCACGAGCGGGAACATCTCGGGATCGCGGCCGGCGGACACGTCGTTCACGATCGTCGCGCCGGCGTCGAAGGCGGCCGCGGCGACGACCGCCTTGCGGGTGTCGATCGAGATCGGCGTGCCGGGCACCGCTGCGGCGAGTGCGCCGACCACGGGGACCACGCGGGCGGTCTCCTCCTCTGCGGGGACGGAGTCGGAGCCCGGCCGGGTCGACTCGCCCCCCACGTCGAGCACGTCGGCGCCCTCGGCCACCAGGCGGAGGCCGTGCTCCACGGCAGCCTCGGGCGCCAGGAACCGTCCCCCGTCGGAGAACGAGTCCGGCGTGACGTTCACGATCCCCATGACAAACGTTCGCTCCGAGCAGTCGAACGCGCGATCGCCGACACGCCAGACCGGGCCGCCCACGAGGCCATCGTAACGACGCCGTCGGCGCCGGACCCGCTCGTTCGGGCGAGCGCGGGTGTCGTAGCCTTCGAGCCGTGGCGACCACCTCGACCGAACGGCACCCATCCGCCGACTATCTCGAGGCGCTCTACGAGATCCGCGAGGAGAACCTCCCGCCGGTCCAGGCCGAGCTCGCCCGGTGGATGGGCGTCAGCCGGACCTCGGCCTCCGAACATGTCCGTCGTCTGGTCGCCGACGGTTTGGTCACGGCGACCGGCCGCGAGCTCGGATTCACGGCAGCCGGGGAAGCCATGGCGGTCGTGCTCGTCCGCCGGCATCGGCTGGCCGAGCACCTCCTGGTCGGGATCATCGGGCTGCCTTGGCACCTGGCGCACGCCGAGGCCGAACGCTGGGAGCGCGTCATCTCCGACGCGGTCGAGGAACGTCTGGTTGCCCTGCTCGACGACCCGGGGGCGTGTCCGCACGGGAACCCCATCCCCGGCTCAACCAACGTCGTGGACCACAGCGACCTGCGGCCGCTCGCCGAGCTCCGCCCGCCGGCGGAGGTCACGCTCCGCCGGCTCACCGAGGACCTCGAGCTCGAGATCGACGTGATGCGCTTCCTCGAGGACAGCGGGCTCATGCCCGGAGCGACGTTTCGCGTGCAGGGCGTCGCGCCCGACGGCGCGATGAGCCTGACCGTGGACGGGCGGCCGGTCGCGCTCGGCGCACACCTGGCCGACAACCTCTGGGTCGAGCTCAGGCCATAACGTTCCTACGGAAGCACGCCGACCTCCTGCAGGAGCCGGAGCGTCCCCTGCAGGTCCTCGAGCGCCCCGAGATCGATGTCCGGCGGATCCAGGTCCTCCAGCGGCGTCAGCCCGGGCTCGGCCGGAACACCGTCCACGAGCGGGTACTCGTGGGTCTCCTCTGCGAAGTAGGACTGCGCCTCCTCCGAGAGCAGGAACTCGACGAACCGCTCCGCGGCACCCACCGCGTCGGACGAGTCGAGGATCGCGGCACCCGCCACGTTGACCAGGGCGCCGGCGTCGCCGCCGCCCAGGAAGGCGTTTTCGACCGGGTAGTCGGGACCCTCTTCGTCCCGCTTCACGAACAGGTAGTAGTGGTTGACGAAGGCCACGTCCACCTCGCCGGCCGCGATCCCCTCGAGCGCGGGCGTGTTGCTCTCGTAGACCACGGGGTCGTTGGCGAGGACACCCTCGAGCCAGTCGCGCGTCGCCTCTTCACCCTCCACGAGGCGAAGCGCCGTGACGAAGGCCTGGAACGAGCCGTTCGTCGGAGCCCAGCCGATCCGCCGCGACCACCGCGGGTCCGTGAAGCCCAGGATCGAGTCCGGCAACTCCGCGGGGTCGACCCGCTCGGTGGAGTACGCCACGACCCGGGCCCGGCCGGAGATGCCCACCCAGGCGCCGTCGCGCGACCGGAACCGGGACGGGACCTCCTCCAGGATCTCCCCGGGCAGCTCCCGCACCATCCCAGCGTCCTCCAGCGCTCCGAGCGCGCCGGCGTCCTGGGCGAAGAACACGTCCGCGGGTGTGCCGTCGCCTTCCTCGAGGATGGTCGAGGCCATCTCGGCCGTGTCGCCGTACCGGACCTGGACCTCGATGCCGGTTTCCTCCTCGAACGAGTCGAACAGCGGGGCGACCAGGGACTCCTCCCGGCCCGTGTACACCGTGAGCTCTCCGTCATCACCGCCACAGGCCGGGGCGGCCGCGAGGACGAGCGCGAGAGCGGCTGTGAGACGCAGCATGGCGCGAAATCCTATGAGCGGGATAGGATTTCCGTCAAGCACTCCGTACAGCATCTGTCAGGGTTACCGAACATCTCGCGTGGCAGGCCGACGGGAGGGACGCGATGAACTCGAGCAGCCGAGCGCCGGCGTTGGACCGGGCGCGAACCTCGGCCCGTCCCCTGCCCGCCGCGACGGCCGCGCTGGCGACGATCGTCGGCGCCGCCGCCCTTCTGCCGGCGGCATATCTCCTGATCCGGGCGACGGAGGCGACCTCGCAGACCTGGGAAGTCGTTCTGCGCTCGTCGACGGCCTGGCTGTTCGCTCGCAGCCTCGGGCTCGCGGTGACGGTGACCGCCGCATGTATCGCGATCGGCGTACCCCTGGCGTGGCTCACCACCCGCACCGACCTTCCCGGACGCCGCGTCTGGGCCACCTTGTTCGCGCTGCCGCTCGCGTTCCCGAGTTATGTCTTCGCGCTCGCTCTCACGGGCTCCTTCGGCGATCGGGGGATGGTGGCGACGCTGCTGCGGCCGCTCGGGATCGACGGCCTGCCCACGATCTCGGGGTTCTTCGGCGCATTCATGGCCCTGACCCTGCTCTGTTTCCCCTACGTGTTCCTCGTCACCGCGGCCGGGATCCGCGGTCTCGATCCGTCCGTCGAGGAGGCGAGCCGCACGCTCGGTCGCGGACGGTGGCGGACGTTCGTCGGGGTGACGCTTCCGCTCCTGCGGCCGTCGATCACCGCGGGGAGCCTCTTGGTGGCCCTGTATTGCCTGCACGACTTCGGCGCGGTCTCGCTCATGCGCTTCCAGACGTTCACCCAGGCGATCTTCGTCCAGTACCGCGCGGCCTTCGACCGGACGCCCGCGGCCGTCCTGTCGCTGGCGCTGATCCTGCTGGCGGTCCTGGTGCTGGCCGTCGAGCAGCGGGCCCGGGGCCGCGCCCGGTACCACCGCACGGCCTCGGCTCGGCCGGTCGGCCCGGTCGCGCTCGGGCGGTGGCGATGGCCGGCCGTGGTCGTCTCGACCGTCGTCGTGATCGCGTCGCTCGTGATGCCCGTGGCCGTGTTGGCGTTCTGGCTCGGGAGGGGCCGGCGGGACGGCGTGGCGTTGGACCTCACGTGGTCGGCCGCCGGCGGGGCGATCGGCGTGGCCGCTAGCGGGGCCGCGCTCACGCTGCTCGCGGCCGTCCCCGTGGCGATCATCGCCGCGCGGCATCCGGGGCGGTTGTCTTCGGCGATCGAACGAGCCGCGTACGTCGGCTACGCCCTGCCGGGCCTGGTGGTGGGCCTGGCCTTCGTGTTCCTGGCCGTTCGGGTCGCGCCCGCCGCGTACCAAACCATCCCGCTGGTCCTCTTGGCCTATGTGGTGCTGTTCCTGCCCCAGGCCAGCCAGCCGCTGAAGAACGCCATCCAGCAGGTGAACCCGCGGCTGGAGGAGGCCGCCAGAACGCTCGGCCGGACCCGGCTCCAGGCCTTTCGAGAGGTTGTCGTGCCACAGGTGGCGGCGCCGGCGCTGGCGGGCGCCGCTCTGGTGTTCCTGACGGTGATGAAGGAGCTTCCGGCCACCTTGCTGCTGCGGCCCACCGGGTTCGAGACGCTGGCCACCCGGGTCTGGTCGTGGACCTCGGCCGGCCGGCT
>DATHVC010000093.1:0-18462 GCA_035461565.1 Actinomycetota bacterium | reverse complement strand
ACCCGATGGGATGGAGAAGGTGCTTCGGACCGCCCGGGGTCTGACGGATGGACGGGTCATCGTGGTGATGGGCTGTGGCGGCGATCGCGATCGCGGCAAACGGCCGCTGATGGGGCGGGCGGCGACGGCCAACGCCGACCTCACCGTCGTGACGAGCGACAACCCGCGCAGCGAGGACCCGCAGGCGATCATCGACGAGATCGTGACGGGCGCGCGGGAGGGGGGCGGTGAGTTCGTCGTCGAACCCGATCGGCGGGCGGCGATTCGGCTCGCCGTGTCCTCGGCCCACCCCGGTGACGTAGTGGTCGTGGCGGGCAAGGGACACGAGTCCTACCAGGAGCTCGCGGACCGGACGATCCCGTTCGACGATCGCGCAGTGGCGGCCGAGGAGATCCGGTCCCTGGGTGGAGCGAGCCCGTGATAGCGCGGCCGCTCTCGGAGATCGCCGCCGCGGTGGGCGGCGCCGTCGGCGGCGAGGACGTCGTCGTGTCCGGGGTGTCCACCGACTCCCGCGCGATCACCCCCGGCCAGCTGTTCGTGGCGATCCGTGGCGAACACCAGGACGGCCACGACTACCTGGGAGACGCGATCGCCCGGGGAGCCAGGGCCGCGTTGGTGTCCCGATCCGCGGGCGCCGGCCCCGAGATCGTGGTGTCCGACACCGGGCGGGCGCTGCTGGACCTGGCGGCCGACGAACGCCGGCGGATGAGCGCCACCGTCATCGGGATCACCGGCGCCAACGGCAAGACCTCGACCAAAGACCTCGCCGCGGCGGTCCTCGGCACCCGGTTCCGGACCCACGCCAGCCCGGCGTCGTTCAACAACGAGATCGGCCTGCCGCTGACGCTGCTGGGCGTGCCCGAGGGGACGGAGGTCCTCGTGGCCGAACTTGGGGCGCGGCGGCTCGGCGACGTCACGACGTTGTGTGAGGTGGCGCGGCCCGACGTGGTGGTCGTGACCAACATCGGGGTGGCGCACATCGGCGTGTTCGGCTCGTGGGAGGCCATCGTTCGTTCGGGAGCCGAACCGGTTCGCTCCCTCGAACCCGACCGCGTGGCGATCCTGAACGCGGACGACCCCGTGGTCCGTGGGTACGTGGCCGAGACGCGAGCGCGGGTCGTCACGTTCGGCGTCGAGGCCCAGGCGGACGTTCGCGCCGCCGACGTCTCGCTGGGCGACGACGCCCGGGCCGCGTTCGCGCTCGAGGCGGGAGGCGAGCGGGAGTGGGTGGATCTCGCCGTCCCCGGCGAACACATGGTCCCGAACGCGCTCGCCGCGGCGGCGTGCGGACTCGAGCTCGGGCTGTCGGCCGCCGAATGCGCCGCCGCACTCAAGGGCGCGCGCGTCTCGGCCTGGCGTATGGAGACGTTCACCACGGCCGGCGGGGTCCTGATCCTCAACGACGCCTATAACGCGAACCCCGAGTCGATGGCGGCCGGGCTCAAGGCCGCCCGCTGGATGGCTCGCGGCCGCCGGCTGGTCGCCGTGTTGGGGCACATGGCCGAGCTCGGCCCGATCGCCGTCGAGGAACACGAGCGGCTCGGCGAGCTCGTGGTGCGAATCGGGGTGGAGCGGCTGATCACCGTGGGCGCTCCGGCCCGGGCCATCGCGCGGGCCGCGATCCGCGAGGGGCAGCTCCCGGAGGACGTTGGCAGCTACGACGACGCGGCCTCTGCAGTGCGGGACGTGAGCTCGTGGACTCGAGCCGGCGACGTGGTCGTCCTCAAGGGTTCGCGTGTGGCCGGGCTCGAGCGGGTGGCGGAGGCGCTGCGGTGAGGCAGATCCTGATCGCCGCCGCTGTCGGGCTCGCCGTCACGCTGCTCGGGACCCCGATCGCGATCCGGGCGTTGCGGGTCTGGGGGTGGGGGCAACGGATCCGGGAGGACGGGCCGCACACCCACTTCGAGAAGATGGGCACGCCGACGATGGGCGGTACCGTGATCCTGCTCGGCATCGCCGTCGCCTACCTCGTGACCCGGCTCGTGTTCCACACGGTGACGGCCGCCGGGCTGGCGCTGCTCCTGGCCGCGACCTTGTTCGGAGCGCTGGGGTTCCTGGACGACTTCATCAAGGTGCGGCGGCGGCGTTCGCTCGGGCTGTCGATCGCCGCGAAGTCGGCCGGTCAGGCGATCGCCGCCGTGCTGTTCGGTCTCGTCGCCGTGCACGCCGCCGACGTGCCGACGACGCTCTCGTTCGTGCGGGAGACGGGGCTGAACCTCGGCCTGGTGTTCTACGTGTGGGTGTTCGTCATCTTGTGGTCCTCCTCCAACGGGGTGAACCTGACCGACGGGCTGGACGGACTGGCGTCCGGCTCGTCGATCCTCGTGCTGTCCGGGTACGCGTTCATCGCCTTCTGGCAGTACCGGCACACCTGCCAGCTCGCGCCCGGCCCCGCCTGCTACGGGATCGACACGAACTCCGCGCTCGACGTCGCGATCGTGGCGGCGGCCGCGGCGGGAGCGGTCGCCGGGTTCCTGTGGTGGAACGCCGCGCCGGCGCGGATCTTCATGGGGGACACGGGTGCGCTCGGGCTCGGCGGCCTGATCGGAGCCCTGGCGATCGTCACCAACACCCAGCTCCTGTTGATCGTCCTCGGCGGACTGTTCGTGATCGAGGTGAGCTCGGTCATCGTGCAGGTGATCTCGTTCCGCGGGTTCAGACGCCGCGTCTTCCGGATGTCGCCGATCCATCACCATTTCGAGCTGGCCGGCTGGCCGGAGTTCACCGTGATCGTGCGCTTCTGGATCGTGGCGGGACTGTGCGTCGCCGTCGCCCTCGGGTTGTTCTACGCCGACTTCGTCGCGCTCGGGGGCATCGAGTGACCCGGGCGTTCGAGGGCGAGCGAGCCGTGGTGATCGGCCTCGGCGTCGCCGGCGCCGCCGCGGCCCGCGTGCTCGCCGACGAAGGGGCCGACGTCGTGGTGAGCGAGGCGCGCGACCACGTCGACACGAGCGCGGACCTGCGCGGCATCCGGGTGCGCCTGGGCGGCCACGACCGGCGGCACCTGGAGGACGCGACGCTGGTCGTGGCGAGCCCAGGGGTGACGCCGGACGCGCCGGTTCTGCGATGGGCGCGCGAGCTGGGGCTGCCCGTCTGGGGTGAGCTCGAGCTCGGGGCGCGCCTTGCGGCCGCGCCGTACGTGTCGGTCACCGGCACGAACGGCAAGACCACCACCACCGAGATGATCGCGGCGTGCCTGCGCGCCGACGGGCTGGACGCGATCGCCTGCGGCAACATCGGGCACCCGTTCCCGGTCGCGGCCCGAGGGCCCCACGACGTCTTGGTCGTCGAGTGCTCCTCCTTCCAGCTCCGGATGCAGGAGTCGTTCCACCCTCGCGTCTCCGTGCTGCTGAACGTCGCCCCGGACCATCTCGACTGGCACGGTTCCTTCGAGGAGTACGCGGCCGCGAAGGCGCGCGTGTTCGCGAATCAACGAGATGGCGACGTGCACGTGGGCAACCGCGACGACGCGACCGGGGCGGCGATCTCGGGGTCGGCGCACTGCGACATCTCGTGGTTCACGCTGGGGGAGCCCGAGGTCGGCGGGACCGGGTACGTGAACGGGGAGCTCATCGGCCGGTGGGACGCCGACGAGTGGCTGGGGCGACCGGCGTTCGACCTTCCCGCGCTGCGCGCGGACGCGGCCGCGTGCGCCGCGGCGTGCCACGCGTTCGGCGCACGCGCGGACTCGATCCGGCGAGGCTTGACGGGATTCGAGCCGGGACGTCATCGGGGCGAGGTCGTCGTGACGATCGACGGGGTGCGGTTCGTGGACAACTCGAAGGCGACGAATCCCCACGCCACCCTGGCGGCCGTCGGGGACGCGTCGGGCGTGGTGTTGATCGCGGGGGGCGACGCGAAGGGCGTGGATCTGTCTCCGATCGGCGCTCTGGCGGGGCGGCTGGCCGGGGTGGTGGCGATCGGTGCCTCCGCGGACGAGGTCGTGTCCCTGTTCGAAGAGCGGATCCCGACGCGGCGGGCCGAGACGATCGAAGAGGCCGTCGCGATGGCCTACGAGCTCGCGCCGTCGCCGGGCACGGTGTTGTTGGCGCCGGCCTGCGCGAGCTGGGACCTGTTTCGGGACTACCGGGAGCGCGGCGACCGGTTCGCCGTCGCAGCTCGCGACCTGGCGGGGGTGAGCGCGTGAGCGCGGCCGTCACGTCGCGCTCACGTCACCTTCGGCTGGTCCGCCCGAGCGAGCTCGTCCGCGCCGGGGCGCGCACCCGAGCCTCCTCGCGGCGAACCGTCGCCCTGCTGGTCGGGTCCACGGCCTTCCTCGTCGTGGGGGGGCTGATCATGGTGTTGTCGGCCAGCTCCGTGTCGTCGTTCGCGCAACACGGGGACTCGTTCCGGTACTTCCAGCGGCAGGCCACGTATGCGGTGATCGGCGTGGGGGCGTTGTGGCTGACGTCGCGCATGCGGTACGAGGTCTGGCGAACGCTGGCCCTGCCGTTCCTCATCGTCACGGTGGCGATGCTCGGCCTGGTCCTGTCGCCGTCGGCGGGGATCGAGGCGTACGGGTCCCAGCGATGGTTCCAGGTCGGCCCGGTGACGGTCCAGCCTTCTGAGGTCGCCAAGCTGGCGTTGGTCGTGTTCACCGCTGCGGTGCTGGCCAAGAAGTGGGGCCGCCTCGATGACCTCGGCCATCTCATCGTCCCGATCGCGCCGGTGGCCCTACTCGTCGGCGGGATGGTGATGCTTCAGCCCGACCTCGGCACGACGGTGATCCTGAGCGCCTCCGTGCTGGGGCTGTTGTTCGTCGCGGGGGTGCGGCTCCGCTACCTCTCCGTGGCCGGGCTGGTTTCGGCCGTGGCCGCGCTCGGGTTGATCATGAGCGCCGACTACCGCCGGGTGCGGTTCCTCTCGTTCCTGCATCCGTGGGAGGACGTCCGGAACACCGGCTATCAGCTCGCGCAGTCGCTGATCGCGCTCGGCTCGGGCGGGCTCACCGGCGTGGGGCTCGGCGCGTCGCGGCAGAAGTGGCAATACGTCCCGAATGCACACACCGACTTCATCTTCTCGATCCTGGGGGAGGAGCTCGGCCTGCTGGGCGAGGTCGTCGTGCTCCTCGCGTTCGGGGCGCTCGTGTTCGCCGGCGTCCGCATCGCCGCCCAGGCCCGCGACGTCTTCGGACGGCTCCTGGCCGCCGGGATCGTGTCGTGGTTCGCCGTGCAGACGCTGGTGAACCTGGGGGCCGTCACCGGGCTCCTGCCGATCACGGGGGTGCCGCTGCCGTTCCTGTCGTACGGTGGCTCTTCGCTCGTGGTGTCGCTCGCCGCGGTTGGGGTCCTGGTGAACATCGCGAAGGCGCCGGGCCGCAGCGGCGATGGCCGGACCGGCCGGGCCCGGCGGTCCAGAGGGGCGGAGGCATCGTGAACGTGCTGATCGCCGGCGGGGGGACGGCGGGGCACGTCTTCCCGGCGTTGGCGGTGGCGGGCCGGCTCCGCGAGCTCGGCCATGTGGTGCGGTTCGTGGGCACGCGCTCCGGCCCGGAGGCCCGCCTGGTCCCGGCGGCCGGGTTCGACTTCGAGGAGATCGAGTCGAGCCCGCTCGTCCGCAAGATGTCGCCGCGCGCGCTGGCGGCGCCGGTCGTGGCCGCTCGATCGGTTCGGCGGTGCCGGCCGCTCGTGGAGGCCTCGGACGTCGTACTCGGCATGGGCGGGTACGTGAGCGTGCCGGCGGCGCTGGCCGCGCTCAGCGGGCGCCGTGCGCTGATCCTCCACGAGCAGAACGCGGTCCCCGGCCTGGCCAATCGCGTCCTAGCGCGCCTGGCACGGCTCGTGACGTTGTCCTTCGCGGAGGCGGCCCGGGCCTTCCCCCGGCGGACCCGCACGTTCGTGACGGGGAACCCGGTGCGGGAGGAGATCCGCTCGGTGCCGGCCGAACGTGACCGGTTGGCGAAGGAGGCGGCGGGCGAGCTCGAGCTCGATCCGGCGCGCCGAACGATCGTCGTGTTCGGCGGGAGCCAGGGCGCGTTGCACCTCAACCGCTCGGTGGTCGATGCCGTGGCCCGCCTGCGCTCGGACGACCTCCAGGTCCTGTTGTTGAGCGGGCGGGCCCATGCCGACCCCGTGCGGCGGGGCTTGGGGGAGTCCCCGTCCATCCCGGTCCGGGTGGTGCCGTTCCTGGACCGGATGGAGCTCGCGTACGCGATCGCGGATCTGGTGGTGGCCCGGGCCGGCGCCACCACGGTGGCCGAGCTCGCCGTGTGCGGCCTGCCCTCCCTGCTCGTCCCCTATCCGTACGCCACCGGACGCCACCAAGAGGCGAACGCCCGAGCCCTCCGGCGCGCCGGCGCCGCCGCGATGCTCCTGGACGACGAGCTCGACGGGCCCACGCTCGCCGAACGGATCCACACCTTGCTGGCCGATGTCGACACCCTCCGGACGATGGGGGAACGCGCCCGGGCCTGGTCCCGTCCCGAGGCGTCCGAGGTACTCGCGGACGTGGTGCTGGAGGCGGCGGTGGGCGGGGCGCGCGGCGCGAGACCCGGCGGGGAGCGCGCGAGATGAGCGCGCAGGGCGCGGGCGCTCCGGACGAGACCGAGATGACGGCGTATACGCCGCGCCCGGGCACGATCCCAACGCTGCCGGTTCCCGCGCTCGACGGCGTCCGACATATCCACATGATCGGGATCGGCGGCGCGGGGATGCGCAACCTGGCCCGGCTGTTCCTGGCCCGCGGCATCGAGGTGAGCGGCTCCGACCTGAAGGAGTCCAAAGGCTTGCTCGAGCTGGCAGAGGGCGGCGCCACGGTCTGGGTTGGCCACGAGGCCGGTCGGATGGGCGACCCGGACGCGGTCGTCGTGTCGTCCGCCATCCACGAGGAGAACCCGGAGCTGCTGGAGGCGCGCCGGCGGGACATCCCCGTGTGGATGCGCGCCCAGGCCCTTGCCTCGGCGGCGGCCGACCAGCGCGCCGTGGCCATCACGGGGACCCACGGGAAGACCACCACCACCTCCATGGTGTCGCTGGTGCTCGAACGAGCCGGGCTCGACCCCACCTACGTGATCGGAGGCGACCCGAACGAGTCCGGGAGCGGAGCCCGCTCGGGCCGGGGCGACGTCTTCGTGGCCGAGGCGGACGAGAGCGACGGGTCGTTCCTGCTGATGCGCCCGGCCATCGGCGTCGTCACGAACGTCGAGCTCGACCACGTCGACTTCTATCGCGGGGGGCTCGAGGAGATCGAGGCGGCGATCGATGCCTTCGCCCGCCGATGTGATCTGGTCGTGGTCTGCGCGGACGACGACGGGGCCGTGAGGTCCGTCCGCCGCGCGGGGGTCCCGACGGTCACCTACGGCCTGGGCGACGACGTGGACGTCCGGGTCCGGGTCGAGGCGCTCGGTCCCGGTCGGTCCGAGGCCACGCTTCAGATCGACGGCCGCGAGCATCACCTGCGGCTCGCGGTGGACGGCGTCCACAACCTTCTGAACGCCGCCGCCGCCGTCGCCGTGGCCCGAGAACTGGGGGTGGCGCCGGAGGTCGCCGTGGATGCCCTCGCGGCGTTCCGCGGCGTCCATCGCCGGTTCGAACTGCGTGGGTCGGCCCGGGGAGCCGACTTCTACGACGACTACGGGCACGTCCCCACGGAGCTCGCGGTCACGCTCGACGTCGCCCGCCGAACGGATCCGACGCGACTGGTCGCCGTGTTCCAGCCGCACCGCTACTCGCGGACGCAGGCACTGTGGCGGGAGCTGGGGGCCGGCCTCGTGGAGGCCGACGTCGTCGTCATCACGGACGTCTACGGCGCGGCCCAGGATCCCATCCCGGGGGTCACGGGCAAACTCGTGGTGCGAGGCATCGCGGAGGCGGCGCCGGGCCGGCGGGTCGTGTACCTGCCGCATCGCAGCGACGTCGTGGAGTTCCTCGACCGCGAGGTTCGTGGCGGCGACCTCGTGATCACGATGGGGTGCGGCGACGTGTGGATGCTCGGCGACGCCGCCCTCGAACGCATCCGGGAAGGTTCGGCGTGACCGATCCGGTGTCCCGCGCCGAGTCGATCCTGCGGGCCGCCTGCGGCGAGCGCGTTCGCACGGCGGTTCGGCTCGCGCCCTTCACCACGTTCCGGATCGGCGGGCCGGCAGCGTTGTTCCTCGAGCCCGAGTCCGAGGCCGACCTCCTGGCCGCCGCAGAGGCCCTGGGCGAGACCGACCTGCCGTACGCGGTCCTGGGCAAGGGGTCGAACGTGTTGATCGCCGACGACGGGTTTCCCGGGCTGGTGATTCGGCTCGGCCGGGCGTTTCGCTGGTCCGCGCGCGACGGGCGGCGCCTGCGGGGCGGCGCCGCGATGGCGTTGCCGGCCTTCGCCGGCGTGGCGCTCGCCCACGGCCTGTCCGGCCTGGAGTTCGGCGTGGCCATCCCCGGGTCCGTGGGGGGGGCCGTGAAGATGAACGCGGGGGCCCACGGCTCCGAGCTCGCCGACGTCCTCGAGGTCGTCGAGGTGTTCGAGTTCGGGTCCGGGTCGGCGCGCACGGTCCCGGCTCGCGAGGCCGGCTTCGGGTATCGGCGATCCGAGCTCCCCGCCGGGGGAGTGGTCGTCGCCGCGACCGTCGAGCTCACACCGGCCGAGCCCGACGAGGTGCGGGGGCGGATGGATCACGCGCGGGAGTGGCGGCGCCGCACGCAGCCGCTCGCCGAGTCCAACTGCGGCAGCGTCTTCAAGAACCCGCCCGGCGAGACCGCAGGGAAGTTGATCGACGGGGCCGGCGGGAAAGGCCTTGCGGTGGGCGGGGCGTCGGTCTCCACCAAACACGCGAACTTCATCGTCACGACCGACGACGCAAGGGCCGCCGACGTGCTGGAGCTGATCCGGGCCGTTCAGCACCTGGTGGAGTCCCGCACCGGCGTCCGACTCGAACCGGAGGTGCATCTGCTTGGCGATCTCGATCCGGCGCGGCGCTGACCGACGTCCTCGGCGACTCGGTCGCTGGTGGATCGCAGTCGCGGCCGCGATCGTCGTCTCCACCGCTTCCGGCGCCCTGGCGTTCAGCCGGTCTTCGCTGTTCCACGTTCGAGAGATCCGAGTGGCCGGCATGACGCATCTGACGCGCGCCGAGGTCGTTCGCCTCGTGGGGATCTCCACGTCGACCAACGTGTTGTGGTTGGACGAAGGTTCGGCCGAACGTCGCCTGGAGCGGCACCCGTGGGTCGCCGCGGCCGAGGTTCGTTCCGTCTACCCACGGCGCGTCGAGATCTCGGTCGTCGAGCGCACCCCGGTCGCCGTCGTGGTCCGCGGCGACCGGAAGGAACTCATCGCCGCGGACGGCACGATGCTCGGCGCCGCCGACAGACGCGCGCGGTTGCCGCGGATCGAGGTGCCGGCGGTATCGGCGCTGGACGGGGCGCGCCTGGACGTGGCGGGCGCCGCCGCCGCGCTCGGGGCGATGACGTCGGAGGTGCGTGCCCGCGTCGGGTGGGTTCGGATCGGGCTCGACGCCGCCCTCGAGCTCCGGACGCGGGACGGGGTGAACGTTCGGTACGGAACGGCGACCTCGCCCGGACGCAAGGCGGCGACGCTCGAGCTGGTGCTGACGTGGTCGCAACGCGAGGGTGAGCCCCTCGAGGCCATCTCGCTCGTGTCGCCGCGGCTCCCGACGGTGCGTTTGGCCGACTGACGACACTTGTCACCGGAGCGCGCAATGGGATCTCGGGACCTATTGACGGACCTGGGGTTTGCGGGTACCGTGGGCCATCGACGTCACGTAGATATAACAATCACGCTTCACTTGACGTTGAAGGTTGTGCATGGCGCCGGGCGGGCCAACCCGTCCGGCGTTCGAACCACGGAAGCAGCACGGCGTTTCCCCAGGTAGAACCGGGGGGCACCACCCACCCGGGGAGCGGAGGTCGCAGTGATGGATTCTCCACAGAACTACCTCGCCGTCATCAAGGTGGTCGGGATCGGCGGGGGAGGGGTCAACGCGGTCAACCGCATGATCGAAGGTGGGCTGCGCGGAGTCGAGTTCGTCGCCGTGAACACGGACGCCCAGACCCTGTTGATGTCCGACGCAGAGGTGAAGCTCGATATCGGCCGCGAGACCACACGAGGCCTCGGGGCGGGGTCGGACCCCGAGGTGGGGCGCCGGGCCACCGAGGAACATGCCGACGAGATCGAGGAGATCCTCAAAGGTTCGGACATGGTGTTCATCACCGCCGGAGAGGGCGGAGGAACGGGGACCGGCGGAGCCCCGGTCCTGGCGGAGATCACGCGAAATCTCGGGGCGCTCACGATCGGCGTCGTCACCCGACCGTTCGGTTTCGAGGGTCGCCTTCGCGCGACGCAGGCCGACGTCGGCATCTCAGAGCTGAAGAAGGCCGTCGACACGCTGATCGTCGTACCGAACGACCGGTTGCTCCAGGTGTCCGAGCCGCACACGCCGATGGTGGACGCGTTCCGCATGGCGGACCAGGTCCTGTTCCAAGGCGTGGACGGGATCACGTCCCTCATCACGACTCCCGGCCTGATCAACCTCGACTTCGCGGACGTGAAGTCGGTCATGACCGGCGCGGGTTCGGCCCTCATGGGCATCGGGCTCGGCTCCGGCGACGACCGTGCCGAAGAAGCGGCACGTGCCGCGATCAGCTCGCCGTTGCTGGAGTCGTCGATCGAAGGCGCGCGGGGCCTCCTGCTCTCGATCTCGGGGCCGACCGACCTGACGCTGCACGAGGTCAACGCGGCGGCCGATCACATCACGCGGGTGGCCCATCCGGACGCCAACATCATCTTCGGGGCGGTCGTCGACGACGCTCTCGGGGAGGAGGTTCGCGTGACGGTGATCGCGGCGGGCTTCGACAAACTCGCGGCCACGCCGGTCTCCTCGCCGTTCGAAAGCCGCCTGTCGCGGCTGCTCGAGGAGCCCGAGCTGCGACGCGAGGAGCCCGAGGTCGTCGCCGCCGACGCCGAGGAGCCCGGGCCGGCGCCCTCGATCCTGGTGGAGGACGAAGACGAGATCTTCCGGCCGGCGGCCGAATCGGTCTCGTTCGACGCCGAGGAGGACCTGGACATCCCGGACTTCCTCAAGAGCTGACGAACCCCCGCTGCGGGCCTCCCGCGGCGGCCCTCCGGGGGCGGAGTCATCCGACCGAGAGGCGCCCTTCCCCCGCCTCTGGGTTCAGGCTCCGCCCCCGTTCGTCTCACCCGGCGGCCCGGGTCTGTGGTTCCTGTATTGCGTTGAACGCTTCTGTTCGAGCTGTTACGTTGCGTGCTCCCCCATGGACCGCTCGAGACGCGCCGTCCTCGACAACCTCGCCGCCGTCCACGAGCGACTGGCGGCCGCCTGCGAACGATCCGGACGGGACCCTCGCGACGTCCGCCTGGTCGCGGTCGGGAAGTCGGTGGAGGCGTCGGTGTTGTGCTGGGTTCGGGAGGCCGGCGTGGAGGACCTCGGCGAGAACTACGTGCAGGAGCTGCGGCGCAAGTGGGACCAGGTCCCCGACGCCCGGTGGCACTTCATCGGGACGCTTCAGGCCAGCGGTGCCCACCACGTCGCCGAACTGGCGGACTGGGTGCAGACGGTGGTACCGGGGACGGCCGCGAGCCGGCTGGCCCGAAGGGCGGCGGGACGAGGGCGGCGGATCCCGGCGCTCGTCGAGGTGGACTTCACGGGCGGACGCACGGGAGTGGCTCCCGACGACGTCGTGTCCGCGTGCGACGAGGTGGCGGCCACCGACGGGTTGGCGCTCCGAGGGCTCATGACCCTGCCCCCGCCCACGCCGGACGCGGAGGGTGCCCGTCCGTTCTTCCGGAGACTCCGGGGGTTGCTCGGCGCCGTCTCAGAGCATCATCCGGAGGCCACGGAGCTCTCCATGGGAATGTCGCTCGATTACGAGGTTGCGGTGGAGGAAGGCGCTACGATGGTTCGGATCGGGACCGCGCTCTTCGGCGTGCGGCCCTCGGATCGAGGGAGGACGTGATGCCCGGCGTGTGGAAGAAGACGCTCACGTACTTGGGACTGGTCGAGGACGACGAGTTCGAGGAGCTCGAAGACGTCTCGGCGCATCCCGATCAGGCGGAGATCCGTCGCCTCCAACGGCCCCAGGCCGTCCGCGAGGTCCCGTTCGACGACGCCGAAGGCATCGTCCGCACGATCCCGTCGGCCCGACAGGCCACGGCGGGCTCGATCCACAAGTCGGAGCCGCGACGCTTCAACGAGGCGCGCGATATCGCGGATCGGTTCAAAGAAGGGGTGCCGGTGATCATGAACCTCCAGAGCACCGACGACACGATCGCCCGGCGCCTGGTCGACTTCGCCTCGGGACTGGTCTACGGGCTCGACGGCAAGATCGAGATGGTGGCGAACCGGGTGTACCTCCTGACGCCGGCGGACGTCGACGTGTCGGCGGAGGACCGCGAGCGGATCGCCGGCGGCGACCTCTACAACCAGTTCTGAGACGGCCCGAGCCCGCTGGATGATCGCGCAGGAGACCAATCCGGCGCTCGGGGTGTTGTGCATCCTGCTGACCGTCTACACGATCATCCTCTTCGTGCGCGTGATCGTCTCCTGGGCGTTCCTGTTCGGGTTCCGTCCGCCCCTGACCGGACCGTTCCGCACGATCCTCGACCTCATCGAGGACGTGACGGAGCCGGTCCTGCGTCCGCTTCGGGCGCTGATCCCTCCGGTCCGCGCCGGGGGAATGGGGCTCGATCTGTCCATCATCGTGGCGTTCGTTATCCTGGCCGTCCTGCGGACCGCGCTGAACTGCTGACGGGGGGAGAGATGCGGAAGAAGAAGTCCGAGTCGCAGGAGACGCCGGCGGTCGGCGGCGGCAGGATCACCCCGATCGACGTCCAGCAGGTGGAGTTCCGGCTGGCGTTCCGCGGGTACAACGAGCGCGACGTGGACGCCTTTCTGGACCGCGTCACCGAGGATCTCTCCTCGTACCTCGAGGAGAACCAGCGGCTTCGCACCGGTTCCGTGTCGGTCGCCCCCGCCGCCACCCCCGAGGGCGTCGAGGCGGCACGTCGGGAGGCGGAGGAGATCCTGACGCGCGCCCGGGAGGAGGCCGCGGAGATCGTCCGCCGCGCCGAACGCGAGGCGGCGGCGGTACGCGCCGCCGCGGGTGCCGGAGGCGGCGACGCGCGGGCCGCCGTGGCACCGTTCCTCAACCGGGAGCGAGAGTTCCTGCAGAGCCTGGGCTCGATCGTGCAGTCGCACGCCGAAGAGATCAAGACGATGGTGATGACGCTGCGGGCGCGTGCCGAGTCGCCCGGGGCAGCCGCCGTGGTGGGATCCACGGCATCGGCGCGCGCCCCGGAGCCCGCCGAGACCCTCGAGCCGGAGAGCGCACCCCAGAGCGCACCCGAACCCGCCGACCTCGGGGCCGCGTCGGTCGCCGAGATCCGCGAACGCCTCGGCGAAGGCGAAGGCGAAGGCGAAGGCGAAGGCGACGACACGTCCGTGCCTGCCGGCGACGTCGTCGTGGACGCCACCGAGCCGGTGTACAGCCCGAAGGGGGCGCAGGCGGGCGAAGGCCGGGAGCGTTCGCTCCGCGAGCTCTTCTGGGGCGACGAGTAACCCCCGCCCTCAGGAACGCCGCAGCGTCACCGTCAGCGGCGAGCCGTCGATCGACACCTCGTCGCGGTAGGGCGCTCCCTCGATGGGGTCTCGACGCAGCTCGGTCGCGAGCGTCTCTGCGGCCACGTCGTCGGCGTGGGCCTCGAGTGCGGCGGCCAGGTCTCCTTCGACGGCGAATCCGAGCACGATCCGGTCGCCGACGTCCAGGCCGGCGGCCTTCCGCGCGTCCTGAACCACCCGGACGATCTCGCGAGCCAGCCCCTCGCGTCGCAGCTCCGCCGTGAGCTCGAGCTCGAGCGCCACCGTGGCGCCGCCGTCGCTGGCCACGCCCCACCCCTCGAGCGTCTCCTGCACGAGATCCACGTCGGCCGGCTCGATCGTCACGCGGCCGGACGGCAGGTCCAGCTCGGCGGGCCGCCCCGACGCCAGGACGGCCGCGAGCGATCCGTCGTCGTCGCGCAGGAGCTCGCTGAGCTCCTTGACGCGTGGTCCGAGCTTGGGTCCCAACGACCGGAAGTTCGGCTTGGCCCGCCACCGGCCGAATCGCTCCACGGACTCCGCGAATTGCACGTCTTTGACGTTCAGCTCCTCGGCCACCAGGTCGAGGAGCGGCCGCAGCGCCTCCCGGTCGCCGGGCAGGTGCACCACGGCTTCCAGGAGGGGTTGACGTACGCGAACCTTCGTCTCGGTCCGGATTCGCCGTCCGAGCTCCACGATGGTGCGGGCGGCCGACATGGCCTCGTCCAACTGCTCGTCCACCGTCGAGGGATCGGGCGCCGGGTAGTCCGACAGGTGCACCGAGTCCGGCCGGCCGTCCCGACCGGCGGCCAGGTTGCGCCACAGCTCCTCGGCGACGAAGGGCGTGAACGGCGCCAGCAGCCCGGCCAGCGTGACGAGGCATTCGTGCAACGTGTGGAACGCCGCGCGGGAGTCTTCGCCGCCCGTCCCCCCGGGGTCCCAGAACCGACGGCGGGACCGGCGGACGTACCAGTTGGACAGGTCGTCGACGAACGCCGCGATCCGCCGCCCGGCCGCCGTCGCGTCGTAGGCCTCCAGGCCGTCACGGGCCTCACCGACCGTCCGGGCGAGCTGCGAGAGGATCCACCGGTCCAGGATGGGCCGTTCGGCCGGCGCGACGGCATCACCCTCGGAGGGATCGAACGCGCTCGCGTTCGCGTAGGTAACGAAGAACGAATACACGTTCCAGAGCGTCAGAAGGAACTGGCGAACCACGTCGTCGAGCAACGACATGCCGACGCGCCGTGCCGCCCACGGGGACCCATTGGTCAACAGGTACCAGCGAAGGGCATCGGCGCCCTGGCGGTCGAGAACGTCGAACGGGTCGATGGCGGTGCCGAGCGACGTGCTCATCCGTCTCCCGTCTTCGCCCATGATCAAGCCGAGGCACACCACGTTGCGATACACGATCGAGTCGAAGTGCAGGACGCCCTCGGCCATGAGGGTGTAGAACCAGCCACGCGTCTGGTCGATGGCCTCGCTGATGAAATCGGCGGGGAAACGCTCCCGGAAGACGTCGACGCCGCGGCCGAGCTCGGGCTGGTAGCCCCATTGCGCGAACGGCATCGCCCCCGAGTCGTACCAAGTGTCGATCACCTCGGGGACCCGGACGGCGGTCTCCCCGCACTCCGGGCAGGCGAACGTCACCTCGTCGATCTGCGGGCGGTGGGGATCCAGGCCGCTCACGTCGCGTCCGGACCGTTCGGACAGCTCGGCGAGCGAGCCGATGGCGGTGTCGTGGCGGTTCGCGCATCGCCAGATGGGCAGCGGCGTGCCCCAGTACCGCTCGCGCGAGAGCGCCCAGTCCACGTTGTTCTCCAGCCAGTCGCCGTACCGGCCGTGTTTGATGTGTTCGGGGAACCAGTTGACCTCCTCGTTCACGGCGAGGAGCCGGTCTTTGACCGCGGTCGTCCGGATGTACCACGACGTGCGGGCGAAGTAGATGAGCGGGGTACCGCACCGCCAGCAGAGCGGGTAGGTATGGACGAGCGTGCCGGCCCGGATCAGCAGGCCTCGGGACCGCAGGTCTTCGGTGATGGCGTCGTCCGCGTCCTTGAAGTACACGCCCCGGACGAACGATGGAGCCTCGTCGGTGAACCGGCCCTCGTTGTCGAGCGGACGGAACAGCGGCCATCCCTCGCGGCGACCGACCTCGAGGTCTTCGGCGCCGAAGGCCGGGGCGATGTGCACCACGCCGGTCCCGTCGTCGAGCGAGACGAAGTCGGTTGCGACCACGCGGTGCGCGCCCTCGACGTTCGGATACAGCGGCTCGTACCGGGCGCCCACCAGCGCGGCGCCGGGCACCGGTCCGCCGACGACGGGAGCGTCCGGAAGCACGGCCTCGCGCCGAGCGTCGGCGAGGATGGCGCGGCGCCCGTCGTGCTCCACGATCACGTATGGGGCGTCCTCGGCCACCGCCACCCCGGCGTTCGAGACGAGTGTCCACGGCGTGGTCGTCCAACCGAGCAGGGAGGCGCCGACGAACGATGGATCCGCCGCCTCGAGGATGCGGAACTCGATGACGACGCTGGGATCCTCGACCTCGGCATACCCCATGGCGACCTCGGCATCGGACAGTGGCGTGCCGCAGCGCGGGCAGTAGGTGGCGATCCGGTCGTCCTCCACCAGGAGGCCCCGGGCGTGGAGTTGCTTCAGCGACCACCACACGCTCTCGATGTAGTCGGGCGACATCGTCCAGTAGGCATCGGGCATGTCGATCCAGAACCCGATCCGTTCGGTGAGGCGTTCGAACTCCCCGACGTAGCGTTGCACCGACTCCCGGCACAACCGGTTGAACTCAGCGATCCCGAACGCTTCGATGTCCCGCTTGCTCCTGGTGCCGATCTCCTTCTCGACCTCGAGCTCGACCGGCAGGCCGTGGCAGTCCCAGCCGGCCTTGCGCGGAACGTGGTGGCCGGTCATGGACTTGTACCGCGGGAATACGTCTTTGAAGGTCCGGGCCTCGACGTGGTGGACGCCGGGCCGTCCGTTCGCCGTCGGGGGTCCTTCGTAGAACACCCAAAGGGGTCCGTCCGTGCGCTGGTCGAGCTGACGCGCGAACACGTCGGCCTCACGCCACCACTCGAGGACTCGCCGTTCGAGCGCGGGGAGGTCCACCTTGGGATCGACCGGCTCGAACGGTGCCATCGTCGTCTCCTCCCGCTCCACGCAAAACGCCCCGTCCCGGCAGGGACGAGGCGTCTGGGCCCCGCGGTACCACCCCGCTTGCCGAACCCTCGCGGGCCCGGCCGCTCTCCGGTCGCGAGGTGGTCCGCGAGCCTCCTCGCTCGCCGACCCCCGGCACGACCTCCCGCTGTCACGGGCGGACCCGGCCGCGTCTACTGGGGGACGCGGGAGCGCGGCCCCGTTCGGGCGGCGGCTCGGGGAGGATGTTCGCGAGGGCCCTGCCGCCGGGCTCACACCGTCCCCGGCTCGCTTCGGTGGGAACCCCCGCTACTCGTTCCCGTCGTCGCCTGTACCGGGGCATGCTACACGGCGCAGGGGGTGGTGATGCCGGCCGCAGCCGAGCGGTAGCTCCCGTGGAGGGTGAGATGGGGGCGGTCACGGTTCGGGTGGTCCCGCGGTCCGGGCGCACGGTCGTCGAGGCTGACCCCCGGGGCCTGGTGGTCCGGGTCCGCGCCGCGCCCGAAGGTGGCCGTGCCACGGAGGAGGCCAGGCGCGTCCTGGCCGCCGCGGCCGGGGTCCCGGCGAGCCTGGTCCGGCTGCGGTCGGGCGGCCGCTCGCGCAGGAAGGTCTTCGACGTCGACGGCATGGACACGGCTGAGCTCCACCGCCGGCTCCTCGGCCCGTAGGCGCTGAGTGCGTTCGTTGCCGCACGTGCGTCCGGGTGCTACGGTCCCCGCGCCATGGCCGGGCGCACCACCTATTCCAAGAAGGAGCTCGACGACCTGCGAGAACGCCTGCTCGTGGAGCGCGACGAGCTCGACGCGCAGCTGACCACCATCCAGGAGCAGTCGTTCGCCACGTCGCAGTCCGACATCTCCGGAGAGGTCTCCTTCGACGAGGAGAACGCGGACGCCGGCACCTTCACGTTCGAGCGGGAGCGCGACCTGTCGATCGAGAACAACGTCCGCGACCTGCTGGGCAAGGTGGATCGGGCCCTGGCTCGGATGGACGAAGGGACCTACGGCCTGTGTTCGCGGTGCGGCAAGCCGATCGAGAAAGCGCGGCTGAAGGCGCTTCCCTACGTGGACCTCTGCCTCAAGGACGCCCAGGCACAATCCCGCCGGTAACGCCGTGACGTGCGGAAGCCGCGCGGCGCCCGTCTGGCTCTACGCCACGGCCGCCGCCGCGTACCTGGCCGACCGCGTCACGAAGGTGCTCGTCGAGCGGACGCTGGGCGGTGAACCTCCTTTCGAGATCGTGCGGGGCGTCTTGGCGTTCAACTACACGACGAACTCCGGCGGAGCGTTCGGGATCGGGCGGAGCGCGCCGTGGCTGTTCGCCGGCGCCACCATCGTGGTCTCGTCCGTGATCGTCTTCCTCTCGTTCCGGCTCCACCGTCTCCCCGTGGCGGTCGCGCTCGGCCTGGTCCTCGGCGGCGCTATGGGCAACCTGACGGATCGGGCCATGAACGGACCGGGCCTGTCCGGGCACGTGGTGGACTTCATCGACCTCATGGTGTGGCCCGTGTTCAACCTGGCGGACACGGCGATCGTGGTGGGGGCACTGTTGCTGGCGCTCGCCACGGCCGGACACGAAGAACGCGACGAGTCCGCCCGGCCGGGCGGACTTGGGGAGCGCCCCGGGGAGCCCTGAGGTGGCCCCCTCGGCATTCGAGGCCGGTCCGGGCCGTCTGGATGCCGTGGTGGCCGAGCACCTGGGCGTGACGCGGGCCGAGGCTCAGCGAGCGATCGCCGCCGGGGCCGTCACGGTGGACGGCGTGGTCCGGAGCAAGTCGTTCCGCCTGA
>DATHVC010000092.1:0-6306 GCA_035461565.1 Actinomycetota bacterium | reverse complement strand
CGGAGGCCCACCCGCACGTCGAACCCGCTGCCTTGGAGGTTCAACGCGTGGGCGTGGCCCTGGCTCCCGAACCCGAGCACCGCGATCCTCTGGCCGGCGAGCATGGAGGGATCGGCGTCGTTCTCGTAGTAGATCGTCGCGGGCATCAGACACTCCCCCCGCTCCACTCGTCGCCCCCGGCCACGGCCGCCCGGGCCCGGCGGCCCTTCTCGCGGATGCCTCGGTCGCCCCTGGCCAACGCGATGCGCCCGGTCCGGGAGAGCTCGATCACGCCGAAGTCCGCGAGCAGCGACAGCAGGGCCTCGAGCTTCTCGGGCTTCCCGGTCGCCTCGAGCGTGAGCGTGGACGCGGTCACGTCCACGATCGACGCCCGGAACACCGTGGCGATCTCCATCACCCGGGGCCGGTCCTCGCCGGCGGCCTTGACCTTCACCAGCATCAGCTCGCGCTCGACGGCCTCCCCCGGTTCGTGCTCGAGGATCTTGATCACGTTGACGAGCTTGTTGAGCTGTTTGGTGATCTGCTCGAGCGGCTTGCGATCCACATGCACGACGATCGTCATCCGAGAGAGTCCGTCGTCGCTGGTGGGGCCCACCGCGAGCGAGTCGATGTTGAAGCCGCGGGCCGCGAACAACCCGGCGACCCGGGTGAGGACCCCCGGCTTGTCCTCGACCAGCACCGAGATCGTGCTCAGGGTCTTCCCGTTCATGCGACCGGGGCCTCCTCAGGGTCGTTGACGGGCCGAAGCCCCTCGGGACCCGTGATGATGTCGTCGTTGGAGGCGCCCGCCGGGACCATGGGGAAACACATCTCCCTGGCGTCCACACGGAAGTCGATGACGACGCTCCGGTCCGTGATCGACAGGGCCTTGTCGATGACGGCGTCGACCTCGTCCGGGTGTTCGGCCCGCAGTCCCACGGCTCCGTACGCCTCGGCCAGCTTGGCGTAGTCGGGTACGTCGTAGGACAGGTACACCTGCGAGTACCGCTCCTCGTAGAACAACTCCTGCCACTGGCGGACCATCCCGAGGTGCGCGTTGTTGACGATCGCCGTGATGAACGGGATGTTCTCGGTGCGGCTGGTGGCGAGCTCCTGCGCGGTCATCTGGAAACAGCCGTCGCCGTCGATCGCGATGACCCGCTTGTCGGGACGACCTGCCGCGGCGCCGAGCGCGGCCGGCACCGCGAACCCCATGGTGCCGAGCCCGCCCGAGTTCACCCACGTCCGCGGCTCCGTGAACTTCCAGAATTGCGACGCCCACATCTGGTGCTGGCCCACGCCGGCGACCACGATGGCCTCACCCTTCGTCATCTCGTAGAGGCGCTCGATGGCGTACTGGGGTTTCAGCGGACCGTCGGCTGGCTGGTCGTACCGGAACGGGTAGTCACGCTTCCACCCCTCGAGCGTGCCGAGCCACTCGGACCGGTCGGGGATCCCGCCGGTCTCCTCCTGCTGCCGCTTGAGCTCGGCGTGCAGCTTGGAGATGACGTCGCGGGCGTCGCCCACGATCGGCACGTCGGCCGTGCGGTTCTTGCCGATCTCGGCCGGGTCGACGTCGACGTGAACGATCTTGGCGGTCGGCGCGAAGCTCGACAGCTGGCCGGTGACCCGATCGTCGAACCGGGCCCCGAGGGCCACCAGCAGATCGGCCTTCTGCATCGCCGTGACCGCCGGGTAGCCGCCGTGCATGCCCGGCATGCCGAGCGCGAGCTCATGCGTGTCCGGGAACGCGCCGCGTGCCATCAAGGTCGTGGTCACGGGCAACCGACCTTCGGTGGCGAGCTTGAACAGCTCGTTGCTTGCGTTGGCCTTGATGACGCCGCCGCCCACGTACAGGACGGGGCGCTTGGACTCGAGGATCATCTTCACCGCGGCCCGGACCTGCTTGAGGTTGCCCTTCGTGGTTGGCCGGTAGCCGGGAAGGTCGATCGTCTCGGGCCATCTCCACGTGATCTCCTGGAGCTGGACGTCCTTGGGCACGTCGATCAGGACCGGGCCGGGCCGCCCGGTGCTGGCGATGTGGAACGCCTCGCGCACCGTCTCGGCGAGCTCGTTGGCGTCTTTGACCAAGTAGTTGTGTTTGGTGATCGGCATCGTGATGCCGCAGATGTCCGCCTCCTGGAAGGCGTCGTTGCCGACTACCGGCGTCGGGACCTGCCCGGTGATCGCGACGACGGGGACCGAGTCCATCTTGGCGTCGGCGAGCGCCGTGACCAGGTTGCAGCCGCCCGGCCCGGACGTGGCGATGGCTACCCCCACCTTGCCGGTGGCCCAGGCGTATCCCTCGGCCGCGTGGCCCGCTCCCTGCTCGTGCCGGCACAGGACGTGGCGGATGTTGGCCTCGATCAGCGGGTCGTACGCCGGAAGGATGGCGCCGCCGGGGATGCCGAAGACGGTGTCGACTCCTTCACCCTCGAGGGCCATGAACAGCGCCTGGGCGCCGGTGACCTTCATCGGGCCGCCGCCTCTTGACGTTCCTCCACGGGCCCGGTGGGGACGCGGTGGACGGTCGCCCCCATGCGGTGGGCCAGGTTCCGCACCTGGCGCTCGAACTCCCACGGGGTCCAGTCGCGGCGATGGGTGGTCATCCCCGCGTCGTCCAGGCCCCCGCCGAAGTCGAAGCCGGCGTCCAGGTAGGCCACCTCTTCCCCGAAGAACCGGTCGAACTGGGGCCGGTCGGCCGGGTCGGCGACGTCCACGGTGACCTGGCCCGGCCCCTCCCACAACACGCGCGCCACGGTGCGCCCGCCTCGCTCGAACTCGTATCGCATGTCGATCTCCTCCCTGACCTGGTGGGCGAGCCTGGAACGAACCCCGGGGTAAGAAAAACCCCTCGCGCGGCGAGGGGCATCTGGCGCGAGCCGGGGCCTCCTGGGCCCGGCCGCGCCTACCTAATAAGTACGAGGACGTGCAGTTTCCCGAGCGCGTTCCTCGTCCCGTTCATGGTCGTGCCAGTGTACGGACGTTCCCGGGCCTGTCAACCCACCGGATGGGGGTCGGCCGGCCGACCCGTCCTCGACCGGCCGCGGCGAGCCCTCTCGTGAATGAAGTCCACCGGAAGACGTGAGGGAACCCGATCACGAGGGCCGAGCGAACGCCTCCTCCGCGTGCTCCTCCCCGGCGTGGAGCATCTCGGCGGCCACCGCGGCGCCGAGCGTGATCAGCAGCCCGGTCAGGTAGAACCAGGCCATCAGCACGATCACGCCGGTGAGGGCCCCGTACGTCGCGGCGAAGTCGGCGAAGCTGCGAACGTACACGGAGAACGCGCCGGTCGCGACGGCCCAGGCGACGGAGACGAAAAGGGCCGCCTTGACCGACCACTCCCATCCTCCGTGGCGGTGTTGCGGGGCGAACCGATACAGCGCCGCTACCGCCGCGGCCATCAGCCCCACGATCACGATCCAGCGGCCCGCGGACACCACGGCCCCCCACGGCCCCGCGTCTTCGAGCGCGAGCGGGAGCAGCGTCGCCAGGGCGAGGAGGGCGAGCACCACGACGGCACCGGCGAGTGTGAACCCGAGCGCGAGGACACGGAGCCTCAGGAAGGGCCGCTGCTCCTCCTCGCCGAACGCCATCGAGACTGCCTTGATCACGCTCGCCATCCCGCTGGACGCCGTCCACAACACGCCGATCAACCCCGCGACCAGCCCCCAGCCGAGCCCGCCGGATCCCGCGATCGAGCGGAGCTGGTCGCCGACCACCTGTCGCGCCTCCGGAGAGATCGACCCCAGGAAGCGGTTCACCTGCCGCTCGACCTCGCCGGCCTCCGAGACGAGACCGAACAACGTGACCAGGACGATCAGCGTGGGGAACAGCGACAGGGTCGCCCAGTAACCGATCCCCGCCGCGACCAGGCTCAGCCTGCCCTCACGAGCGCGCCGCCTCGTACCGCGGAAGATCCGGGGCCACCGGGATCCGGGCAAACCCGTGACCCGATGCACGGCGGGCTCGATCCGGGAGGTGAAGGAACGGCTCAGGGCGTTCACCATCCCCTGATATCCCCGGGACCGGATTCCGAACCGGCCCGGCGGGACGTCACGGGATCGAGCAGCCCGGCGGCGGGTACCCCACGTCCTCGAGGAGGGCGGCCCGAACGGTCACGGGCGACAGCTCGATCCCTCGCTCGATCTCCATGTCCGATTGGCGCTGGTAGAAGGCCATCACGGCGCGCCCGTAATCGCGGCACCGCACGCTTCGGGCCCAATCGATGGCGAGCAACGTGAGCGCCAGGATCACCACCCCGACGAGGATCGCCGTGACGATCGGCCGGGTCCGCGGCTCACCCGCAGGCTCCACCTCGGTCGCCATCACGCTCCTCTCGACCTCGTCCGACCCTGCCACCGGGCATCATGCCCCAGGCCCGGGCCCGGCGTCGTCCGTCGTTCGGCTTACTCGGGTCCGTTCCGTTGCATGGGTCGTCGGGCCTCCCTCCCCAGGACCTCAGCCGGCCCCGGCGGGACGGGGACGGTCGGCCCGGCGACGAAGGGTCGAATGCCCCCATCGGCCGACCCCACACGTGCCGAATGCTTGTCCGAACGCTCCACGTCGGGTCGGGGTCGGGAGGAGGTCATCGATGGACCGCGTCGCCAACGATCGTCGCGCCTTCGGGATCGCGCTGGCGATCGCCCTCTCGATGGTCCTGACCAGCGCGGGAGCCGGGGCGGCGTTGCTGGCCGGGGGAGCCCACGGCGCCCACCCTCGCGGACCGGCTCCGATGGCCGCCGATCCGGGCCTGGACCTCCTCACGCTGCCGGCGCCGGTGGCTGAGCACTACCTCGCCGCCGCGGACCATCCGAACGCCTACTCGGAGGTCCCGTGTTTCTGTGGCTGCGAGGCCATGCTCGATCACCGGTCGCTTCTGGACTGCTTCGTCCGACCGGCGGGCGGATGGGAACCGCATGCCGCCGGGTGCGTCGTCTGCCTGGACGAGAGCGTGATGGTTCGGTCCATGCTCGCTCGGGGGTCTCCGATCAGCGAGATCCGGAGCACGGTCGTCGACGCCTACACCGCGTGAGAGGGGAGCCGGATCGCCATGACCAACCGCCGAACGACCAGGAGCACGAAGCGAGCCGCGGCGTCCAGACGTTCGGCGTGGTCCGCCAGATCGACGGCGACCCTCGTCCTGGGCGTCGTCGGGATCGTCGCGGCCGTGGCGATCGCGCTGGTTGCAGCCGAGCCGTGGGGGGCCGGTGGCGACGACGTGGCACTCGCGCGGACCGGCGAGGTCAACGAGATGGGGCTCCCGGTTGTCACGACCCCGGGCACCACGTCCGGTTCCGCGGCCGCCGGCGGGGTCGAGGTCCGTGGAGCAGTCTGGGAGATGGGCCCGGTCCCGCTGAACGTGGCCGTCCGGCCCTTCTGGACCCTGGTGAACACGTCTGGCTCGGCGGTCTCGATCGGCGAGCCTCACCCGGAGGTCCGGGCGGGTTGCTGCCCCGGCCCGTTCACGATCGGCAGTCGCGAGCTGGCCGCGGGCCAGTCCACGACCTTGACGTTCGAGCTGGCCATGCACCCGGGCATGGACGGTTGGCACGACATCGCCGTGCACGTCCCGGTGGTCTCGGACGAGGGCGGCGAGGACGTGCTGGCTCTCGCCGTCACGGGCGACTTCCGCGGCGCGCTGGCGGGCTGACGGCCCTCCCCGACCCCCCCTACAGCGGGGGGTTCGCGAGCTGCGCGAGCTGCAGAGCCTGCACCCGAGGTCAAGTGGGGCCCAGGGCGACCGGGACCCGGAGCCATCACGACCCGGCGCTCAGATCTTGTGCCCGACGCCCTCGATCAGGTGTTTGCAGCTGATGACGAGGGTGTCCTCGACGGCCTGCACCTTGTGTTTGTGGCTCGGCAACGCGTGGAACCCCATCCCCGGACCGAGCTCGGCGTGTTCCCCGTCCATGTCCACCGACAGGCGGCCCGAGATCACGTACATCACCTGCTCGTGCGGATGCTGGTGCTCCACGGCGCCCTCGCCGGCCCTGAAGGAGAGCCGGGCGACCTCGATGTGCTCCCCGGTGACGAGCTCGCCGAAGGCGGTGGAGTACTTGGGCGTCACGAACTCCTTGTCGATCTCGTCGAAGACGAGGAACGGCATTGATCGAGCTCCTTTCGTTGCCGGGCGGCGCGATCAGGACAGGTCGCCGGTTTTCTCGTATCTCGGGTCGACCAGGTTCTTGAAGCTGATCCCCTCGACATCGTCGAGGGCCTCGACGGCGTGTTCCGCATTCGATGGGTTGTACGTGGCCTGACCAGGTCCGACCTCGTAGGTGTCCCCGTCGCACGTGACGCGGAGGCGGCCCCTGAGAACGATCA
>DATHVC010000091.1:0-8294 GCA_035461565.1 Actinomycetota bacterium | reverse complement strand
GTGTCGCGATGTCGCCGATGAGTCCGGCTAGCTCGCGAGGACGTGACCACATCGGCCAGTGGCTGGTCGGCAGGTCGACCCAGGTGACGTTCCGAAGCTCGCCGACGCCCGCCAGCCAGGCCCAGTCGTGGTCGCGCGCGTACGCCAGGTACTTCTCGGAGGACATGCCGGTGCAGATGAACGTGCTGGGGATGTCGCCCCGAGCGTCGTTCGTCAGCTCGGCGCCCTCACGGATGAGACCGCCCGGCTCGGGGACCGCTCGCTGACGGAAGGTCTCCTTCTGCTCCTCGCTCAGCCCATCGAGGTTCTCTTCCTCCTCCACTTCCGCCCAGTTCATCGGGAGCTCGTCGCCGTCGAAGTCGGGGTTGATCGCCCCCTTCCCGGGCGCCGTGTCGACGTAGACCATGTGCGCGATCCGTTCGGGGATCCGGTCGGTGGCCGCATAACCGCTGAACCCGGCGGCGCTGTGCACGGCGAGCACGACCGGGCGGCCAGCCGCCTCGACCGCCGCGCAAATCGCGTCGACGTGATCCGCGAGGGTGATCGAGGATCGGTCGGCGTCGGCCGATTCGAGCCCGGGCAACGTCAGCGCCGTGACGTCGTGGCCCTTCGCGCGCAAGATCTCGGCGACCTCGTCCCAGGCCCATGCGCCGAGCCAGAATCCCGGAACCAGGATGGATCGGTGCGTTCGTCATGCCTCGACTCTATGGATCGGGACCGACATGGGTCAGTCTGAGCTGCCGTGCCAGGCGGACAGGTGATCGGCCTGCGTCGGCAGGTAGGCGCCCGGGCCGAAGTGGATGTCGTAGAACGCGAGGTCCAGGTGGTGGGCCTGGAGGTACGTGAGGCAGAACGTGCTCGGCACCGTCCCGGGGAACTTGCCGAACCGATCGTAGACGTACTGGGCCTGGAGCGCCACACACGCCTTGAACTCCTCCGAGTGCACCTGGGCGGCGCTTCGAACTCGACTGCTCTCCTTCCAGGCGCCCGGGGTCCCCGGGTTGAACGGGCCGCCCGGTCCGAACTTGCGCTGCGCGAACGCCTGGACGGCCGCGGCCATGTCGGTGTGGTGCGGTGGGCAATACGCGGCGAACACCCCGTCCTCGCGGCCCGTTGGGTTCGGCAGCGCCCAGCGGTCGTCGGTGTCGTAGCGGAACCCCAGCCCGGGCACCTCGGGGTCGCCGCTGGCGCCGAGCACGGTGTGGCGGTCGATCCCGTCGAACATCCATCCCCCGAGCCCCATCGCCTGGAGCATCAACATCCCGGCGTAACAACAGGCCGAGAGCTCCGCCGTGGCTTCGGTGAGCGCGTATTGCTCGAGGAACGTCAGCGGGAAGGGCTCGTCCACGTCCACCATTCCGCGGAACTGCTCCATCCCGGGGATGCGCTCGCCGTTGACGTCGTCCATCATCGAGTAGCCGTTCTGCGTGATGAAGCAGAGGATCGCGATCAACATCTGCGCGATGTCGGCCACCGGCATGAGCAGCAGGCTTCCCGGCCGGTTCACGCACCAGGTGTTGTGACCTTCCATGTAGGGCTCGGCCGGCGGGATGTTTATGCGGCCGTCGGCGAGCTTCCGGATGCGCCGGCGGTGCGCGTCGATCACGGCGTGGATGTCCACCGGCGCGCCCGGCTCTCGCTCCACGAGCTTCGGGGCGTCCCGCGTCTCGAACAGGTACACCCCCTCGTCATCGGTGAAGAACACCTCGGACGTGTGGAACCCGGCCGCCGAGGGGAACGTCCGGCCGCCGGCGGCGGCGGAGTAGTTCGGGAAGTGGGGCGCGTACGTGGCGTTCCGGCTGATCGCGTAGTGCCAGCCGGTGTTCCCGGCCGCCGAGGTCAACACGAGCATCTTCTCGAGGTCGGTGAGCGGCATGGGTTCGTGCCGGGAGGTGAAGGCGAGCGGTCCGTCCTCGATCACCGCCCCCATCGAGAACCGCCGGGCTCGCCGGCCGTGCAGGGCCTCGATCAACGGAAAGGTGAGCGCCGTTTCCAGTCCGGGAGGCATCGTCGCGGCGTCCATCACATCCTCCTGTGCTCGGCGAGGGCCCCGACTGTAAATGACCTCCCGTAGACTCTGCTCGGTGGCCTGCCCGAGCGGACGAAGGGGCACGCCTGGAGAGCGTGTAGGCGGGCAACCGCCTCGCGGGTTCGAATCCCGCGGCCACCGCGGACCGTTCGAGCTCGTGAGGAGCGACCGATGACCGCATTGCCGAGGGATGTCGAAGCGCTCCGAACGCTGAGCTTCTTCAGCGAGCTGACGGACGAGGACCTGGCCCGCGTGGCGAAGGTCGGCCGGCGACGCACGTTCGGCGCGGGGGACGTCCTGGTCGAACGGGGTTCCGAGTCCGGCGGGCTCTTCGTGATCCTCAGCGGCACGGTTTCGGTCGACGCGGGCGGCGCGATCCATCAGCTCGGGCCGGGCGACTTCTTCGGCGAGATGGCTCTGTTGGGCGGAACACACTCGACCGGAACGCCCTCGGACTTCTTCGGTGAACACGCGGCGCTGGGCCGGACCCGCCGATCGGCGAACGTCACCGCCGTCGAACCGGTGGAGGCGCTCGTGATCGAGACGGTCTACTTCGAGCCGTTCCTCCTCCAGAACCCGAGCGTCGCGGTGGCGATCCTGCACGGGGTCGTCGGGCGCCTACGGGAGGTCCAGGCAAGGCTGGAAGAACGCGACTCCTAGCTTGACGCCCGCCCGACTCCGCCTGACGCGATCGCAGATCCTGGCGTTCCGGAGGAGCGTCGGCACGCTCGACGAGCGACTCCCGCGCGGACGGCGCTCGCTGCGCCGAGCGGCGTGGGCCGGGCTCCAGGACAGCATGCCGCGCGCTGCGCTCCTGTCGATCCACGGGCGCGTCCGGGGAACCATGCCGAACACGTGGGAGGACCCGTCGCTCGTCCAGCTCTGGGGGCCTCGATACAGCGTGTACGTCGTGGCGGCGCGCGACCTGGCGGTCTTCTCGCTCGGCAGATGGCCGGACGAATCGGGTCCCCGGCGCCTCGCGGTGGATCTGGCCGACCGTCTCGACGCGCTGCTCGACGGCGCGAGGATGACCGATCGCCAGGCCGGGGAGGCGCTCGGCCTGAGGAACCACAACCAGCTGCGGTATGCGGCGCCCACCGGCCGGGTGTTGGTCCGCTGGGAGGGCGCGCGCGCTCCGACCCTCTGGACGGTTCCGCCCGCCGAGATCGATCCGCCCGACGCCAGGCTCGAGCTGGCGCGCCGATACCTCCACGTCTTCGGCCCGGGCACGCCCGAAGCGTTCGCGCGGTGGGCGGGGATCAGCTCGCGAGCAGGTTTCGCGGCCTTCGACGCGCTCGGCGCCTCGATCGCGCCGGTGCGGACGCCGATCGGGGACGCCTGGATCCTCACCCGCGACGAGCCGGCCGTGCGTGCCGACGCCGGTCCGGCGGCCGCGGCGCGGCTCCTGCCGAGCGGCGATGCGTACTTCCTCCTTCAGGGGGACGATCGCGAGCTGTTGGTGCCCGACGCCGGCCGCCGCGCGCTCCTGTGGACCTCTCGCGTCTGGCCGGGCGCGGTCCTGGTCGATGGGGAGATCGTCGGGACCTGGCGCCGCGCCGACGAGAAGGTCACGGTTCAGCCGTGGCGCCGCCTCCCGCGCGCGGCTCGCGATGCGGTCGTTGCGGAGGCCGAGTCCCTGCCGCTGCCCGGGATCGAGCGGCGCATCGTCGTCCGTTGGGACGACTGAGGCGCCCGGCTCAGAGGTCCTTCGAGTACCGCTTGAACGAGCGGCTGACGCGCATGCCGACGTGTTCGTAGACGCCTCGAGCGCCGGTGCGCGACTCGGTGGAGAGCCCCGCCGTTCGAAGACCGCGCTCGAAGAACCGCCGGAACGATGCCCGGAGCAGCGCCCCGCCCAGCCCGCGCCCCCGGTGCGAGCGCTTCACGGCGAGCTGCTCGATCCACCCCTCGTCGCCGTAGACGCGGCAGTGGGAGACCCCCACCAGCTCGTGCCCGTCCTCGAGGAGCAGCGTGAGCTCGGGATCGAAGTCCTCTCGGTACAGATAGGAGGCCGCCCAGTCTTCGAAGGACAGGCCGGGGTCCCGGTCGGGCCAGTCGGAGAACGTGGCCTCGATGAGGCCGTGCACGGCCCGGTCGTCTCGCCCGAGCTCGACGCTGCGCAGCGTGATGCCGTCGGGAAGCTCCGGGGTCGGCGGCTCGTCGTCGAGCGGGTAGTGGAACCTCCAGGTGGTCCACCGGACGCCGTAGCCGTTCGCCGTCAGGAGCCGGATCGCCGCGTGCGCATGGTCGCTCTTCGTCTGCCCGAGCTTCTGGGCGCCGAGCTCCCGCGCCCGGCCCTCGGTCCAGGCCAGGAGCGCGGCGCCGACGCCCCGCCCGAGGACGTCCGGGTGGACGTGCACCCACGCCCGCCACGCCGCGACTTCGGCGTACGCGACGGCGCGGTCGCCTTCGAGCACGAGCACCGCGTCGTTCGCGAGATCGAAGCTCGGGCGCTGCCAGCCGCTCCGGATGTCGTCGGCCGATATGTCCACGACCCCGTCGGTGGCGAGCTCGTCCGCGGCCACCACCGCGGTGACGGCGTCCAGGTCCTCCGGCGTCGGAGGGCGAATGGTGAAGCTGGGGGGGACCGAGGCGTTCACGCCACCCGCCAGCCGGGGCACCGTTCGCCGCCGGTGGGACCGGGGAGGCCGTCGAGCGCTTCGAGCCCTCGTCGCACGTCGTCGAAGTCGTTCCACCGCAGGAGCGGGACGCCATCGCGCGTCGCGATCTCGACCAGCGCGTCTTTGGCGAACACCACGTCCGCATAGAGCGCGCCGTACCGATCCGAGGGCCCCTCGCCCACGAACGCCACCGCCCCACGGTTTTGGGCCCCGAACACCGCGTTCATCTTGCAGGTGCCGCACCCGAGGCATTCGGGATGGGCGTTGCCGAACTCGACGCCGTTGTCGGTCCACGTGTTCGTCGTGACGCGGACGTGGTGGAGTCCGACGTTCGCGAGCAACGGCGGGATGTAGAAGCCGAAGCCGTCCGAGACGATCTCGACGGCGATATCCCGCTCCTCCAGCCACCGGACGAACGCCGGGAACGTCGGATCGATCGGGCAGTGCTCGAGCGCGAACGCGACCATCCGCTCGAGAGGCGCGTCGAGCATCGCGGCCTGCGCCGAGATCACCCGCCGCGAGTCGAGCTCGCCCCGCTCCCACGCGGCGTCGAGCTCCGGCCACGAGGGATCGCCGAACTCGACCAGTAGGTGTTCGGCGGCGTCGTGCAGGCACGCCGTGCCGTCGAAGTCCACGAGCACCGACCCGATGGGCAACATGGCCGGCAGGGTACCCGGCGGTACCGTGGGAGCGATGGACGTGCAGGTCTCCACCGTCATCCTCGTCGAGGGCGAGAGCGATCGGCTCGCGCTCCAGACGCTTGCCGCTCGCCGGGGCCGGGACCTGGCCGGCGAAGGGGTCGAGGTCGTGTCGATGGGCGGCGTCGGGAACCTCGGCCGGTTCCTGGCGCGGTTCGGCCCGGATGGAGACGGCGTCCGGCTGCGTGGCCTGTTCGACGTCGGCGAGGAGGCCGTCGTCCACCGGTCGCTGGAGCGTGCCGGCTTCGACATCCCACGGTCTCGGGACGAGCTGGAGCGGCTCGGCTTCTTCCTGTGCGTGCTCGATCTCGAGGAGGAGCTGATCCGCGCGCTCGATCCTTCCGCCGTGGAGGCGGTGATCGAGTCCGAAGGCGAGCTCGAGATGTTCCGAACGTTCCAGCGGCAGCCGGCCTGGGCCGGGGCACCCGTCGAGGCCCAGCTCCGGCGGTTCCTCGGGACGTTCAGCGGCCGGAAGATCCGGATGGCGCCCCGGCTGGTCGACGCGCTCGATCTCGATCGCGTCCCGAGGCCGATGGACGCGGTCATCGCGATCGTTTGACTTCATCGGCGGTTCAACAGGTCAGACGCCCGGGTGCGGAGGTTCGTACGATGCTCCTGAGATGGGGAGGGATCATCTGGTCGAAGGGCGTCTCTCCGGATACGACCCGGATGTCGGTGCCGCGCTCTGGCGGCTGGAGGACGCAAGGGCTCGGACGTTGGAGCTCGTCTCGACGGTCGGCCCGACGTTGGTGGACGAATCCGTCGAGGGCAACTCGATCGGAACGATCCTGTACCACATCGCCCTGATCGAAGCGGACTGGTTGTACACCGACATCCTGGGCACCGACCCGCCCGAATGGCTAATCAGCCTTCTTCCCCACGATCACAGGGATGAGCACGGCGTCCTGACCCGGGTGACCGGGATGCCACTCGCAACCCACCTCGCGTCGCTCGCCGCGGTCCGGACCGAGCTTCTCGCCGAGCTGCGATCGATGGACTCGGCTGACCTTCACCGACCACGAAATCTCGACGACTACGACGTCTCTCCTGCTTGGGTCCTCCATCACCTCGCGCAGCACGAGGCCGAGCACCGAGCGGAGATCGGAGCGGCGGTGGCCCGGCTGTCCGGCGAGCGCGACCGGTGACCTGGCAGCTCCGCGCGGGAACGATGCCAGCCACGATCGGACGTCTGAGGCCGCGCGTATACTCGATCTCGGTGGCCGCGCTAGGCGGGGAGCCAGCGGTGCCCTGTACTCGCAATCCGCTTCAGCGAGGCTGAATCCCCGCCCGAGGCCCGTCGGGTCCGATGTCGCTCCCGGCACGGAGCGTTGAAGGTCGGGTCCCGCGCGACGTCAACCTGCGAACCCGGTCAGATCCGGAAGGAAGCAGCCGTAAGCGGGCGCTGGCGGGTGCCGCGGGGGTGCCTGGCCGGAGCTACCGGCCGGTGACGCGCTCGAGTCCGGCGAGGTCGACGGCGGGTGCGCGGCCACCACTTCATTCCCGTACGCTTGCGCGTCGAGCGGGCCCGAAGGGGAAGGTCGTGGCCGAGGACCAGCAGTATCAGTCCCTGTATCGGAAGTACCGCCCCCAGGGCCCCGGCGAGGTCCTCGGGCAGGAGCACGTCACGCGGGCGCTGATGGGCGCGGTGCGCGAAGGCCGCCTCGCCCACGCCTTCCTGTTCTGCGGTCCGCGCGGGACCGGCAAGACCTCCACGGCCCGGATCCTCGCCAAGATGGTCAACTGCGAACAGGGGCCCACGGCCGAGCCGTGCGGGACCTGCGACCAGTGCCTGACGATCCGCGAAGGCCAGCACCTCGACGTCGTTGAGATCGACGCCGCCTCACACGGAGGGGTGGACGACGCACGCGACCTCCGCGAGAAGGCGCCCACAGCGCCCGTCCAGGGCCGCGAGAAGGTCTACATCATCGACGAGGCCCAGCGGCTGTCGCGTGAGGCGTTCGACGCGCTGCTGAAGGTGTTCGAGGAGCCCCCGCCCGGCGTGCGGTTCGTGCTCGCCACCACCGAGCCCCACAAGATGCCGCCCACGATCGTCGGCCGGTGCCAGCGGTTCGACTTCCGGCGCGGGGCGATGGAGATCGTGGCCGACCACCTCCTGCACGTGGCGAAGGACGAAGGCGTCGAGCTCACGAAGGAAGCCGCGCAGGCCATGGCCCGTCAGTCCGAGGGGTCGTTCCGGGACGCGTTGTCGCTGCTCGATCAAGCCTCGGTGCTCGGCGGCGCGTCGGTGGACGAAGACGTCGTGGCCTCGCTCATCGGGACCGGGCGGCAGGACGTGCAATACGCGCTCGCCGACGCGGTCGCCGTCGGGGACGCCAAAGCCGTGTTCGAGCTCGTCAGCAGCCTCGTGCAGGAGGGGCAGGACCTGCGGTTCGTCACGAACGAGGTGCTCGCGCACTTCCGCAACCTCCTCCTGGTCAAGACGGCGCCGGGCCAGACCGACCTGCTCGACGTCACCGAGGACGAGGCCGAACGCCTCACCACCCAGGCCGCGAAATACGCCGCTCCCGAGCTCGCCCGCGTGATCTCGCTCCTGCTCGCCGCCCAGACCGACATGCGCTGGACCACCTCGCCGCGGCTCTCGCTCGAGCTCGCCCTCATCCGCTCGACGATCCCCGAAGCCGACGAACGCCCCGAGGCCCTCGTGTCCCGCCTCGAGCGACTCGAACGTATTGCCGGCATGGCGCCCGGCTCCGGGGTGGCCCCTCCAGGCTCCGGTTCGGCGCCAAGGGCGCCCTCCGCGGAAGCTTCGGCGGCCGTAGGCGCCTCACAGTCGCCTTCCGGGGCCCCCCTGCGCCGCCCGGTGAACCGACATCGCGGACCCGCGCCCGCACCGCGACGCCGAAGCGACAGACGACCAGGCGCCCAGCGGCGACGGCGGGTGGGGTCGGGGCGGAGGGCGACTCTACGCCCCCGGCGGGCGAGACG
>DATHVC010000090.1:0-5577 GCA_035461565.1 Actinomycetota bacterium | reverse complement strand
GGCGATCCCGGGTTCGCCAGTGACAGGCCCCCGGACGTTTCCTAAGGTGGAGCGCATGACGGCACCCGGTCCCTCCACCCACGGCCGGGCGCCGGTCGCCGCCATCTGGACGGCCCTGTCCGCCGTCTACGTCATCTGGGGCACCACCTACCTGGCGATCCGCGTCGCGAACGAGACATTGCCGCCGCTGATCGCCGCCGGCGTCCGGTTCGCGGTGGCCGGGGCGGTCCTGTACGCGATCGCGGTGCGACGGGGCGACGTGGTGGGCGACCGCCCCGGGCCGGCCCAATGGAAAGCCGCGGCCATCGTCGGGATCGCGCTCGTCGCGGGCGGCAACGGGCTGGTGGTGCTGGCCGAGCGCACGATCCCCTCCGGCATCGCGTCGCTGATCATCGCGCTGGTTCCGCTCTGGATGGTGCTGGTGGACCGCGTCGTGCTCCGGCACCGCGTGGCCCTGCTGACGGTGGCGGGGCTGGTGCTCGGGTTCGGCGGGGCGGCGATGTTGATCGGGACGACGGCGTTCGACGAGGCCGCGCCGCTGTCGGGGATGCTCGTGTGCGTGTTGGCGACGCTGTCGTGGACGAGCGGGTCGCTCTACTCGCGCGAGGCCCCGCTGCCGAGCCGCCCGCTGGTCGGAGCCGGCATGGAGATGATGATCGGTGGCGCCGTGTTGATCGTGTTCGGGGCCCTCCGCGGCGAGATCCCGCTGATCCGATTCGAGGACTTCTCGATGCACTCGCTGGTCGCGCTGGCGTACCTGATCACCTTCGGCTCATGGATCGGGTTCACGTCGTACGTGTGGCTCCTGCGGAACGCCCGGACCTCTCTCGTCTCCACCTATGCGTACGTGAACCCCGTCGTGGCCGTGTTCCTGGGATGGCTGATCCTCGACGAACCCATCACGATCCGCACCGTCGTCGCCGGCGCGGTCATCATCATCGCCGTGGCGATCATCATCTCGACCGGCGGCGCCGCCCGCCGGGTTGAACCGGTCGTGGTCGAGCCCGAACGCGAAGAGGCGGTCGCCTAGGCCGGAAGCTCGTCCAGCAGCGGCGGGCGGACGTCGAACCCGATCGCCGCCTCGAGGGCGAAGGCGGCCCGCAGCAGCCGGTCCTCCTGGAGCACCGGGGTGGTCAGCTGGAGGCCCACCGGCAGCCCCTGTTCGTCCAGGCCGCTCGGGATCGAGATCGCCGGCATGCCGGACAGGTTGGCGGGGATCGTGAAGACGTCGTTCAGGTACATGGCCAGCGGATCGTCGACCTTGGCGCCGATGGGGAACGCGGTGGTCGGAGACGTCGGCGAGACCAACACGTCGAACTCGGAGAACGCGGCCTCGTAGTCCCGGATGATCAACGTGCGGACCTTCTGGGCCTGTCCGTAATACGCCTCGTAGTAGCCGGCCGAGAGGGCGTACGTGCCGAGCATGATCCGGCGTTTCACCTCGGGGCCGAACCCGGCGCCCCGGGTGCGCGTCATCATCTCGACCGAGTCGCGCCCGTCCACCCGCAGGCCGTAGCGCACGCCGTCGTACCGAGCCAGGTTCGACGACGCCTCGGACGGGGCGATCAGGTAATACGCGGAGAGCGCGTAGTCGGTGTGCGGCAGCGAGGCCTCGCCGACCGAGGCGCCGAGCTCGGCGAGCCGGTCCACCGCCGCCTGCACGCTCGCGCGCACCCCCGGTTCGACGCCCTCACCCAACGCCTCACGAACCACCCCGAAGCGCATCCCGGCGATCCCGTCCTCGATCCCGTCGGTGTAGTCGCGGCGGGGCGTGTCGAGGCTCGTCGCGTCCAGGTGGTCCTTGCCGGCGATACTGGACAGCAGCAGGGCGGCGTCCCGCACGCTCCGGGTGAACGTCCCGACCGTGTCGAGGGAGGAGGCGAACGCGACCAGCCCGTACCGGCTGATCAGCCCGTACGTGGGCTTGAGCCCCACCACGCCGCAGAGCGATGCGGGCTGCCGCACCGACCCTCCGGTGTCGGTGCCGAGCGCCCACACGGCCTCGCCCGCCGCCACCGCGGCGGCGCTACCGCCGCTCGAACCGCCCGGGACCATGTCGAGGTCCCAGGGGTTGTGCACCGGTCCGAACGCGGAGTTCTCGTTCGACGAACCCATGGCGAACTCGTCGCAGTTGGTCTTCCCGAGCAAGACGCCACCGTCGGCGTGGAGCCGGTCCCATGCCGCGCAGTCGTACGGCGGGACGTAGGACTCCAGGATCTTCGAGCCGCAGGTGGTGCGCACGCCCCGCGTGGACAACACGTCCTTGAGCGCCAACGGGATTCCGGCCACGGCCGGCGCGGGGCCGGTCGCCAGCCGAGAGTCGGCGGCGACGGCCCCCCCTCGAGCCAGTTCGTCGGTGCGCGTGAGAAACGCCTTCACACGGTGGTCGACCGATTCGATCCGGTCCAGGCAGGCCCGCGCGATCTCGGCGCTCGAGATCTCGCCCGCACGCAACCGCCGCCCCAGCTCGGCGGCGGTCGCGTCCGACAGGCCGGTCATTCGACCTCCGCGATGCGCGGGACGCGGAACCGGTCGTCCTCGCGCTCGGGCGCGTTGGCCAGGACGTCCTCGACGGAGAGCGACGGCCGCGGCGCGTCGGGCCGGAGCACGTTCGACCGCGGGACCGCGTACGCCGTCGGTTCGACGTCGGCGGTGGCCACCTCGCCGACCGTCGCCGCGTGTTCGAGGATCGCGCCGAGCTGCTCTCGCAGCCGCTCGCGCTCCTCGGGCGTCAGCTCCAGCCGCGCCAGCCGCGCCACGTGGTCGATGTCGATCTCGACGGGCATGGCCGAAGTGTAGTGCGTGCGCCTCAGGCGTCCGGGTCGTCGGGCATCGGCGGCAACACGACCTCGCCGTGGGCCTCGACGTAACCCTCGGGAGCCGTCTCGGTCGGTGCCGGCTCGTGGACGAGGCCGGGTCCGGCGTCCTGGGGCGGCGGCAGGTCGAACTGCCCGGACGCGAGCAGCGACAACATGTCCACGCCGGCCTCGAGCGGATCGACGCTCCGGACGACGGAATGACGGAAGCGATCGTCGGTCCCGGTTTCGGAGAGGTCCAGCTCGACCGGCTCGGCCGCGTTGCCTCGGGCATCGAGCACCAGCCGGACGATGGGACGCGCCAGGAGCCGCTCGTGGTTGCGGACCACCACCGCCACCTCGCCGTTCGCCAGCTCGACGAGCGATCCCACCGGGAAGATCCCCACCATACGCACGAAGGTCCGCACCACCCGCGGATCGAACGACCGCCCGGCGCCGGCCTGGAGCAGGCTGAGCGCCTGCCGCCGCTCCTCCGGCTTGCGGTAGGACCGTTTGCTCGTCACGGCGTCGAAGCAGTCGGCCACGGCCACGATGCGGGCGGCCAGGGAGGGGGAACGCCGCCCCGAGAGCGTGGGATACCCGGAGCCGTCGAAGGCGGCGTGGTGCTCGAGCACGGTCGCAACGGCGGGGTGATACGCGTTGCGCGTCGTGATGAGGACCAGGCCGGCGCCGTCCACTGGGTGGCGCTGGATCACGCGCCACTGCTCCTCGTCCAGCGTGCCGTCGTGTTGGAGGATCTCGGCCGGGACCTTCACCTTGCCGACGTCGTGCAGCAACCCGCCGATGCCCAGCACCACCGACTGCTCCTTCGACAGGCCGATGGCATGCGCCAGCGCGAGCGAGAGGCAGCAGACGTTCACCATGTGGTGATACGTGTATTCGTCGTACGACTTCACCGTGGTCAACAGGAGGGCCTGGGCCGGATCGGTCGCGATGACGTCCGCGAGATGCTCCGTGAGCCGGATCGTCGCATCGAGGTCGGCGGGCCGGCCGGCCACGAGGCGGGCCGCGGCCTGCCGGAGCAGGTCGAGCCCCACGGCATAGGTCTGGAGCAGGTCGCTCATCGTCCCTTCGGGCTCCTCGGGCGCCGAGGGGCCCGCGCGATTCACGCCGACGGCGCCCAGCTCGTTTCGGGCATCCGGCTCTCCGGTGAGGAGCCGGAGGAGCGCGTCCATGTCGGTCTCGTCGGGCATGGGAAGGAACTCGAGCGACTGTACGCCGGCCTCCCCGAAGGACTGGATCAACCCGTAGAGCGTCAACGACTCCCACGCCAGCAGCGTCGGTCCCAGGTAGAAGTTGCCGTCGGTGACGAACAGCACCGGGTCCCCAGCGCGTTCGTCGCGCAGCTCCACCACGAGGTCCCGCATCCCGTTCGCGGCCTCGCGCCGTTTGGGATGACCGGGCGGATACAGCGCGTACACCTGGCGGCCCGACGACATGGCCCGTAACAGCTCGCGGATCGCCTGGATCTGCCGGTCCGAGACCCGCGGCTCGGTCACGATGACCTCGTGGAGAGCAGCCGCCGGACCTGCCGGCGCCAGCGCCACGACAGCCGGGGGCCCTCCTCGCCCTGGAGCAGGGAGCGCAGCGCCTCCGCTCCGTCCGGGCGCCGGGACAGGCTCTCGAGCGCTCGGGAGCGCTGGCCTCGGTCCGGCGAGACTCGGACGACCTCGGCGAGGCCGGCCGATGCCTCCGGTCCCACCAGCGTGGCGAGCGAGTTCAAGGCGGAGGTCCGGACGTCGGCCGGGCCGTCGATCGCCAGCCGGCGCAGGAACGGCGCCGCCTCGGCTCCTCCGGCGTTCGCCATCGCCTCGGGCACCTCCCGTCGGACCTCGGGCGCGGGGTGGGAGGCCACCTCGGCCAGCCGGGACAGCACGGTGGCGTTCGGCGCACTGCCCAGGATCGACACGGCGTTGCGCACGACGAACCAGCGCTCGTCCCGCAAGCGTGCCGCCACCGCGTCCGGATGGGAAGACGCGATCCGCCGAAGGGCGCCGAGCAGGAGGGCCCGGCGCTGCCGGTCGGCCTCGTCGGCGAGCAGGTCGAGCAGGATCTCGACCCCGTGCCGGCCGAACGGCGCCAGGACCGCGGCCAGGTGGGGGTGACCGTCCTCCACCTCGCCGGCGAGCGCCCTGTGGACGGCCTCTCGCGTCAGCGCCTTGCGAACGTACGAGTCGAACAACGCCGGGCGCTCCTCGCCGCCGCCCGTCAACGTCTCGCGGACCGGCTGGAGCAACGCGTGCACCTCACGGTCGTCGCGATCGGCCACCGCGCGGGACAGCTCGGCCGACCAGATCCCCAGAGCTTCCCCGGCGCGTTCCAGGTCGGTTTCGAGCGCCAGGTAGTCGGCCACGGCCAGGACCTGGGCCGCTCGCATCTCCTCCCCGGCGGATCCCATGGCCGAGCGGATGGCCCCCGCGTCGTCTCCCGCCGTCGCCGTTAGGTAGTCGGAGAGCAGCTCCATCACGGAGCCGCCTCCCGGTCCGGCCGCCCGTTCGCCGAGCTCGATCCCGAGCTGCTCGAGGCCGGCCACAATGGTCCCGGCGTCTTCGTGGCCGGCCTCGAGCGCGCGGGTCAGGTCGACGATGTCCACCTGCCGGACGCCGGCCGAAGCGAGCTGGCCCGCCAGCTCGCTTCGGCCGGCGTCCGGCAGGTGGACATCGTCGACCTGACCCGTGCGCTGGAGGCCGGCCACGAAGACGCCGGGACCATCGTGGCCGGCCTCGAGCAGCTCGGGATCGAACTCGGCGAACGGGCGTCC
>DATHVC010000089.1:0-7350 GCA_035461565.1 Actinomycetota bacterium | reverse complement strand
GCAGACGTGGGTGTCGTGCTCGACCCGGATCGAGCCGTCGGGGTGTCGCATCACGTACGTGAGCTCCATGAGGTGCGTGTCGTCGTCCGGGTCCGGATCCCAGTCCCACTCCAGGTAGCGCAGGGCCCGGTCCGGCCCGTCGTGGCCGCCGTGCGACGTCTCGGGCCGGAACGTTTCTCGGATCCAGTCCGGGACGAACAACGCGGCGCCGCCGGGACGGCAGTGCTCGAACGCGGTGGCGAACACGGCCGCGAGGTCCTCGCCCGAGGTGATGTAGGCGATCGCGTCGTGCACGAACACGGCGTCGAACGTCCGGCCGAGCCGGACCGTGCGCATGTCTCCCTCGACGTGTCCACACTCGGGGTTGAGGCGCCGGCTCACCTCGAGCATCTGCGGCGAGCGGTCGACGAGCGTGAGCTCGAACCAGGCCTTCAGGTGCGAGGCGTTGTTTCCGCCGCCCGAGCCGAGCTCGAGCACGCGGCGGAGGGGTCCGTCGACGCTCGCCGCCAGGATCGCCCGGTAGCGCTCGGCCTCCTCGTCGTATTCCTCGGGTGCCGAGAGCAGCGGCCACCACTCGGCCAGCTCGCCGTACAGGCTCGGGAACTCGTCCACGGTTGAACGCTACCGCGGGATGCCCGGTGTACCGTTTGGCCTCGTGAGACGGTGGGTGCGAGTCGCGTTCGTCGGTCTGGCCGCGGCGGCGCTCTTCGGGACGCCCGGCGCCCTGGCCCAGAGGTTCGAGTCCACGCCGCGCTTCGACGTCCGGATCGTCGTCGAGCCGAGCGGAGCGCTCGAGATCACGGAGACGGTCGTCCAGGACTTCGGCTCGACGCCGCGGCACGGGATCTTCCGCTACCTCCCCGACCGGCTCCGCTTCGACGACCGCTACGACCGCGTGTACCCGATCGACGTGGTCTCGGTGACGACGTCGCCGGACACGCCGGATGACGTGCAGACGAACAGCGAAGGCGGCGTGTTCTCGATCCGCATCGGCGACCCCGACGTCGAGATCACGGGGGAGCACACGTACACGATCGTGTACCGGGTGCGCGGCGCCATGAACGGGTTCGACACCCACGACGAGCTCTACTGGAACGCGATCGGCGACGACTGGCAGCAACCGATCGGGCGGATGCGCGTCCGGGTCGAGGGCCCGACGGCGGTGACCCGGGTGGCGTGTTTCCAGGGGCCGTTCGGCTCGACGTTCGGATGCGACCGGGCCGAGATCCGCGACGGGGCCGCGGTCTTCGTGCACGACGATCTCGGTGCGTACACGGGGATGTCGGTGGTCGTGGCCCTTCCGCCCGGGACGGTCGCCGACACCGAACCCATCCTGGACGAGCGGTGGAGCTTCGATCGCGCGTTCGACCGGACGCCGGCCACGGTGGGGTGGACGGCCGGGCTGAGCGCCCTGGTGGTCGGCGGCTTCTCGTGGCTGGCGTGGCGACGGGGTCGGGACCTGCGGTTCATCGGCTCGCAGGTGGACCAGGTGATGGGCTCGCCGGACGAGAGCGCCCCGACGACCCCGGTGCCGCTGTTCGAGCCGGGGGAGGCGCCGGTCGAGTTCGCGCCGCCCGGGGAGCTCCGGCCGGGCGAGGTCGGCACGTTGATCGACGAGCGGGCCAACACGCTCGACGTCTCGGCGACGATCGTGGACCTGGCGGTGCGCGGCTTCATCGTGATCGAGGAGATCCCGAAGAAGTGGCTGCTCGGCAAGCCGGACTGGAAGCTCATCCGGCAGGAGAAGGACGACGCCGAGCTGCTCGAGTACGAACGCACGCTCCTGAACGGGCTGTTCCAGGGGCGCGGGAACGAGGTCGAGCTCTCCGACCTCAAGAAGAAGTTCGCCAACCGTCTCGAGAAGGTAAAGGACGCCCTCTACGACGAGGTGGTCGCCAAGGGGTGGTTCTTCCGCCGACCGGACAACGTGCGAACGGCGTGGGTGGTGCTCGGGATCCTGGCGCTGCTCCTCGGCATCGGCGCGACGATCCTGCTCGTGGTGTTCACCCATTGGGGCCTGCTCGGCCTGCCGCTGATCCTGGGCGGCCTGCTGCTGCTGATCGGGGCCAGACGGATGCCTCGCCGGACGGCGAAGGGCACCGCCATGACCCGGCGGATCCTCGGGTTCCGCCGGGTGATCGAGACCGCCGAGGAACACACGGCCCGCTGGGCGGAGGAGCAGAACGTGTTCTCGCGGTTCCTGCCGTACGCGATCGTGTTCGGCGTGACCGACAAGTGGGCGAGCGCGTTCGAGGCGCTCGGGCGCGGTCCGTCGGAGGAGCTCGGCTGGTACATGAGCACGCGGCCGTTCGTCTACCACGAGTTCGCCGACAGCATGGACTCGTTCGCCGTCACGACCAGCGGGATCATCTCCTCGACCCCGGCCGGCTCGGGCGGGAGCGGGTTCTCGAGCGGGGGAGGGTTCTCGGGTGGCGGCGGAGGCGGTGGAGGCGGGGGGTCCTGGTAGGGTCGCCTCTCCGTGGACATCGTCTTCTCGGAGGACCCCCGTGACTTCGCTCGACGCGACTGGTCCACGTTGGTCACCGCGGATCCGGCCGGGACGTTCTTCCACACGCCGCAGTACCTGAAGTTGTACTGGGAGGAGTTCGGACACGAGCCGGACCACCTGCTGCTGGCGTTCGCCGAAGACGATGGGGCGCAGGTCGGGGCGGTGGCGTTCGAGCGGGTGGATGAGACGCTCCGGTTCCTCGGCGGGACCGAGGTGACCGACTACCAGGGCCCCGTGGCGTTCCCCGAACACCAGCCGACGGTGGCCAAAGAGCTGTTCGCCGCGCTCGAGCGGCTGGACGGCTGGAGCGACGCCGACCTGCGCGGCCTCCCGGAGGACCGGGCCTGGCTCTCGCTCTTGGCCGAGGCCGCCGGGTCGCAGGGGTTCTCGGTCGAGATCGCCGACGAGCCGAACGGCGTGGCACCGTTCCTCGAGGTGCCCGGCTCGTACGAGGAGTACCTGGAGCGGCTCCCGTCGAAGCTCCGGCACGAGATCAAACGCAAGGCCCGCAAGCTCGAGGCCGAGATCGGGCCGTGGCACCTGTGTTTGGCGACGCAGCACAACCTGGATGAGTTCCTCGACACGTTCGTCGAGCTCCATCGGACGAGCGAGGGCCCGAAAGGTGTGTTCCTCCAGCCGGGGATGGAGATCTTCTTCCGCCGGCTCGGGGAGGCGTTCCTGCCAAGGGGAATCTTCAGCCTGGCGTTCCTCGAGCTGGAGGGGCATCACAAGCTCGCCGGCACGATCGGCTTCCGCTTCGAGGGGACCTACTCCCTGTACAACTCGGCGTTCGACCGGGCGTACCAGTCGGTCGCTCCGGGCATGGTGCTGGTGGCCGAGGACATCCGCATCGCGATCGAGAGCGGCTGTTCGGTGTTCGATCTGCTGAAGGGCGACTACGCGTACAAGTACCGCTTCGGAGCCGTCCCGCGCATGATCAAACGCTTGGTCGTCCGGCCGTGAACGTCAGGCCCGTTCGACCTCGGCGCTCGCGATCAGGCCGTCGTCGTTCCACAGGTTCACGCGTTCGAACTCGGTGAGGTCCGACCCCGTCACGAGCCAGGTGGACGCCTCGCCGCCGCCGCCGAACTCGATCGGACGAAGGTCGATGCGCGTCTCCTCCCCGGCCAGCATCGTGACGTTCGCCGAACCCTCCCAGCCCGGCGCGCGGACGAGCACGAGCACCCACGACTGGCCGACCTTCGAGTCGTAGATCACGACGCTGCCGTCGATCTGGTGGGAGTCGGCCGGCAGGAGCTCGCCGACGCGGACGTTCTCGCCGCCCAGCACGGCCAGGAACTCCTCGTATTTCGACGCCTCGTCGCCGAGACGAAGGGCCTGCACCGTCGCCACGGCCCCCCACGCCACCGCCGCGACGAGCGCCGCGGCGGTGGCGACGCGCGCGACCCACCGGCGGGAAGACCGGGCGCCGACGAGGGGGGCCGCCGCCGCCCACTCTTCCTCGAGCACCGCGAGCACGCGCCCGCGAAGCTCGTCAGGGGGTTCGATGTCGTGAGCGGCGGCGGCGAGTGTGTTCACGCCTTCGGCCAGGGCCGAAAGGTCGGACCGGCAGGCGGCGCACCCGCGCAGGTGGACGCGCACCTCGGCGTCGAGCTCCGGCTTGAGCGTGCCGAGCAGGTGCTCTGCCAGCTGCTCGCGCACGTCGTCACAGGTCACGGCTGTGCTCCTCCATGGCCTCGCGGAGCTTCAGCAGCGCGGTCCGGATCCGGGTCTTGGCCGTGCCGATCGGGATGCCTTCGAGCTCGGCCACCTCGGCGCTCGTCTTGCCTCCGAAATACGCGAGCTCGAGCGCCGCGCGCTGGCCGTCGGTGAGTGAGGCCATGGCGCGCCGGGCGCGATCGGCCAGGTCGGCCGTTTCGGCCGCGAGATCGGGTCCCGGCTCGTCGGAGACATCGCGCTGCGTGCCGCCGCGTTCGAGCGCCCGCGCCTCCAGCACGCGGCGCCGGAGCGAGTCGATGGCCAGGCTGCGGGCCATGAGCAGCACCCACGTCTCGAGCTTGCCGCGCTCCGCGTCGTAGCGGTCGGCGCTCCGGTAGAGCTTCACGAACGTGTCCTGCACCAGGTCCTCCGCCGCGGCGTCGGCGCCGAGCATGACGATGCCCAGCCCGTAGATCCGCGAGGCGAACCGGTCGAAGAGCTCGGCGGCTGCCCCCGGCTCGCGCTCGGCGAAGGCGCGCATGAGCGCCGCGTCGGAGCTCCCCCCCTTCGAACGCACGAACAGCACGGTATCGCAGGGGTGTACGGACGGGAGGCGGGGGCGGTTCGGGGCTACTCGACGAACGCGCGCAGGTGCTCGAGCACGGCCAGGGCCAGGTCCTCGTCGCCGCCGACCACGAGGTTCCCCTCGTCCAGGAAAGCGGAGGCCTCGTGTCGGCGCCCGGCCACGAGCGCAAACGCGAGCCCACGCCCCTGGACGAACGCGTCGGGTTTGCGGTCCTCCGGCGGTGCCTCGCCCGGCGCCAGCCCCCAGTGCCACGTCCCCTCACCCACACCCTCGAGCTCGACCAGCAGGCTCCGGCCGGGGAACGACAGCCCGGCCTGCCCCAGCGAATACGGCAACATCCGGATCGCCAGGTCGTTGATCAGGTACACCGGCCAGTGCTGCGGGTTCTCCTCCTGCCCGGCGCCCTCGCGCAGGTCTTCCCCGTGCAGCCACCACTCGACCACCCGGGACTGCACGAGGTACCGAACGCCGATCTCGCCGGCCACCCACCGGACGCGGGTGGAGCGCCAGCCCTCGTCGTCCAGGCGCGCGCAGAGCACCAGGAACGCGTCGGCCGCCCGCCCCCAGTCTGAGATCACCTCACGCGTGGATCGCTCCTCACGGGTTCGAACCGCCCACTCGTTGAAGCCGTTGACCCAGAGGTCGCCGTCGTTGGCCTCGCGGAACGCGTCGAACTCGACGGCGGGCTCCCCGGCGACGAGCTGGGCGGCGGCGGTCTCCTGGGCGGCCAGGTGCGCCACGACGTCCCGGTTGAGCCAGCCGGCGCACACGCTCTCGGCGTCCCAGAGCGTGGGCGGGAAATACTGGATGGTTCGGCCCAGCCGTTGCCGTTCGGCGTTGGCGATGCCGAGCATCGTGGCGCGATCCAACGTCACCGGGGGATGGCCTCCTTCGCTCCCAAACCGAGGTCGCGGCGGATTGTACCCTCGGCGCGTGCGCGTCCTGGTTGCGCCGGACAAGTTCAAGGGCACGCTGTCGGCGGAGCAGGCGGCGCGGGCCATCGCGTCTGGATGGCGCCGCGAGCGCCCGGATGACGAGATCGACCTGGCCCCGATGGCCGACGGGGGAGACGGCACCCTGGACGCGCTGGTGGCCGCGCTCGGCGGGGAGATCCGCCGCGCGCGGGTCTCCGGACCGCTCGGCGATCCGGTGGAGGCGGCGTTCGGGCTGGTCGAGGCGGCGGGGGGGCGAACCGGGATCGTCGAGCTGGCGCGGGCCTCGGGGCTCCAGCTCGTGGCCGAGTCGCGCCGCGACGCCCTGCGTGCCAGCACGTGGGGGACCGGCCAGCTGCTCCTGGCGGCGGCGCGCGAAGGGATCGCCGAGGCGCTGGTGTGCATCGGCGGCTCGGCCACCACGGACGGGGGAGCCGGACTGGCGTCCGCCCTCGGGGTCCGGTTCCTCGACGCGAGCGGTGAGCCGATCGGCGACGGCGGCGCGGGGCTGCTGTCGCTGGAGCGGGTGGATGTCACCGGGCTGGCCCCCGAGGTGCGCTCGCTCCGGGTGACGGTGGCGAGCGACGTGGACAACCCGTTGGTCGGTCCGCGCGGCGCGGCGCACGTGTATTCGCCGCAGAAGGGTGCCTCGCTCGACGACGTGCTCCTGCTCGACCGGGCCCTGGCCCACTACGCGGCGGTGATCCACCGCGATCTGGGGATCGACGTGCGGAACCTTCCGGGCGCCGGGGCCGCCGGAGGAACGGGCGCGGGTCTGATCGCGTTCCTCGGCGCGCACCTGCGGCCGGGGGTCGAGGTCGTGATGGAGGCGCTCGGCCTGAGCGAGCGGATCCGCCGCGCCGACCTGGTGCTGACCGGCGAGGGCCGGCTGGACGAGTCCTCTCTGTATGGAAAGGTCCCGGCCGGCGTGATGGCCGAGGCCCGCACCGCCGGCAGGCCGGTGGCGATCCTGTGCGGCGTGGCCGAGGTACACCCGGACGGGGTGTGGGTGGGCTCGCTGGTCGAGGCCGTGGGGCAGGAGCGGGCGCTCGGCGAGGCGCGGTGGGCGCTCGAGGACCTGGCGGCGCGCGCGGCCCGCCAGGCCGGCCGGCTGGCGCCTCCCGCCTGACGTACCCGGTATCGTCCCCGCCGTGAGCACGGCCATCGACCGGTTCCTGGCGGCGGCGGAGGTGCTCGGGCACCCCGTCGAGGTCCGTCGGTTCCCAGAGGGCACGAAGACCGCGCAGGACGCGGCGCGAGCGATCGGCTGCGAGGTCGCGCAGATCGTCAAGTCGCTGGTGTTCGTGGCCGACGACCGCCCCGTCCTGGCGCTCACGTCCGGCGCGAACCGGGTGGACCTCGACCGCCTGGCGGTGTTGTCGGGGGCCTCGAGCGCGCGGCGGGCGACCCCCGAGGAGGCCCGGGCCGCCACCGGGTTCGCGGTGGGCGGGACCCCGCCGTTCGGCCATCGGGGTCGCGTTCGGGCGTTCCTGGATCCCGATCTGTTGGGCTACCGTGAGATCTGGGCCGCCGCGGGCACCCCCGACGCCGTCTTCCGGACCACCCCCGAGGAGCTCCGAACGGCCGCGTCGGCGGAGGTGGCCGACTTCCGCGAACGTCCACCCGCCGGGTCGGATTCGGGCGCCGAGCGGCTACAATCGTTT
>DATHVC010000088.1:0-4647 GCA_035461565.1 Actinomycetota bacterium | reverse complement strand
GAGCGCTCCAGGACGCCGGAGGCGACCCCGTGGCCGCGTCCGTCCTGCTGCGCGAGCGCGGACAGGCCTCGGTGGCCAAACGGGCGGGGCGATCGGCCGACCAGGGCCGGATCGAGTCGTACATCCACTTCAACAACACCGTGGGCGCGCTGGTAGAGGTGAACTGCGAGACGGACTTCGTCGCCAACACCGACGACTTCCGGCAGCTCGCGAAGGACCTTGCGCTGCACATCGCCAGCCCGTCGGCACCGCGGTACCTGTCGCGGGACGAGATCCCGGCGCAGGTGGCCGACGCCGAGCGGCACATCTTCGAGGTGCAGGCCAAGGAGATGGGCAAACCCGACCACGTCATCCCCAACATCGTCGAGGGCAAGATGAACGCCTTCTACGAGCAGACCGTCCTGCTCGACCAGAAGTACGTGAAGGACGACTCGAAGACGATCCAGGACCTGCTCGACGAGGTGTCCGCGAAGACCGGGGAGAAGGTCGTGGTGCGGAGGTTCGCCCGGTTCAGACTCGGCGAGGAGAGCGAGTAGGGTACGGCCATGCCCGAGGGTGAGCGCACGCCGGAGGCGCCGGACCGGCCCCTGTATCGCCGGGTCCTGCTCAAGCTCTCCGGAGACGCGTTCGCGCCGGGGGACATTGGCTACGGGATCTCGACCTCGGCGACCAAGCTGCTCGCCGCCGAGCTCGCCGACGTGGTCGACCTCGGCGTGCAGTGCGCCGTCGTGGTGGGCGGGGGCAACATCTTCCGCGGGCGCCAGGCTCCCGACATCGACCGGTCGCGGGCCGACTACATGGGCATGCTGGCCACCGTCATGAACGCCCTCGCGCTCCAGGACGCGCTGGAGAAGGCCCACGTGGCCACGCGGCTGCAGACCGCCATCCACATGGCGCAGATCGCCGAGCCTTACATCCCGCTCCGGGCGATCCGTCACCTGGAGAAGGGGCGGGTGGTGATCTTCGCCGCGGGGATCGGCGCGCCGTATTTCTCGACGGACACGACGGCCGCCCAGCGCGCGCTCGAGATCGGGGCCGAGGCCGTGTTGAAGGGCACGAAGGTGGACGGCGTCTACACGGCGGACCCGCACGTGGATCCGGCGGCCCGCCGGTTCGACTCGATCGAGTACCTGGATGTCCTCCGGGAGGGGTACCAGGTGATGGACGCCACGGCGATCAGCCTGTGCATGGAGAACAAGCTCCCGATCATCGTCTTCGACTTCCGCGAGCCGGGGAACATCCGGCGCGCCGTCTCGGGAGAGCGGATAGGAACCCTCGTGCACGGAGGTGTCGGGTGACGGTCGAGCAAGCGCTGGGCGAGGCCGCCGAGAAGATGGACAAGGCCATCGTGGTCCTGAAGGACGAGCTCGCGGGGATCCGCACCGGCCGGGCCTCGCCGGCGTTGCTCTCGCGGATCGTCGTCGACTATTACGGCACGCAGGTGCCGATCCAGCAGCTGGCCTCGTTCAGCGTGCCGGAGCCCCGCACCCTGATGATCCAGCCGTACGACAAGAACGCCATCTCCTCGATGGAGAAGGCCATCATGTCGAGCGACCTGGGGATCACGCCCAGCAACGACGGGAACGTGATCCGGCTGAGCTTCCCCCCGCTCACCGAGGAGCGCCGCAAAGATCTGATCAAGCTCGTCCACGCCCGGGGTGAGGAGGCGAGAGTTGCCGTTCGGAACATCCGGCGGCATTCCAAGGACGAGCTGGAGAAGCTTGAGCGGGAGGGCGCCATCTCAGAAGATGACCTCGTTCGCTCCGAGAAGGACCTCCAGAAGGTGACGGACCGGCACGTCGCGGAGGTCGACGAGGTGGTCGCGCACAAAGAGGCCGAGCTCAAGGAGATCTGAGTGGCGGACCGCGAGGGGCGCGGCGAGAGCGGCGAGGACCTGTTCGAGGACCTCGACAAGTTCTTCGCCCCGATCCAGGACGTGGACTGGCCCGAGGGGCACGAACGCGAGCGGGCGCCGGCGGCCGAGCCCGAGCCGGCCGAACCCGAGGCCCAGCTAGAGGAGACGGAGGCGGGAGAGCCGTTCGCGGAGGAGAGCCGCCCCGAGCCTGAGGCCGAACCGGAGCCCGCCATGTCGATCTGGTCCCAGGAGCAGGGGACGGCCGAGGACGAGGAGCACGACGAGGGAGGCGGCGTGACCTCGTTCCTGTTCGAGTCCGAGGCCGAGGACACCGAGCCCGAGCTCACCGAGGAGGCGTTCACCCGGCCGCCCAGCGACTACGTCGACCTGCCCGGGCCCAAGGACGAAGGCGGGGTCGCCGAGCTCGACGAGGGGGACGACCGGACGGTCGAGGAGAGGCCGGACCTCGAGACCGTGGAGGCGGCGGCCGACCACTTCGCCGAGTCTGTTCGTGAAGAGGTCCGTGTGGAGGCCGAGAGCGGCGAGGGGGCGACCACCGAGGAGGTGCAGATCGCCGCCCTGCTCGGCACCGACGAGGAGGAGGATGCCCGCCCGGCCGAGGCATTCGAGCCCGAGCCGGCCCGGACCGTTCGCGTGGGCCAGGAGGGCCTCGGCGGCCCCAGTTGGCAGGAGCCGACCGCGCTCGAGGTTGGGGTGGAACCGGAGCGGGGCGGCCCCGGTCGAGACGTGCCGATGGCGTTCCTGACGGGCTTGGTCCTGGCCGGGCTCGCCGTCGGTGCGATCCTCATCGGGCCCGGGCCGTTCGCGATCCTGGTCGGCCTGGTGGTGCTGGTGGCGCAGGGCGAGCTGTATTTCGCCCTCCAGAAGCGTCACTTCCAGCCGGCCACCGCCCTCGGGCTCGTCTCGGGCGGGTTGGTGCTCGCAGCGGCCTATTACCGCGGGCCGTCGGCCATGCTCGCGATGGTCGCCCTCGGCACGTTCGCGACGTTCCTGTGGTATCTGGCCGTTCCGCCGCAGCACCGGCGCAACGTCACGGCCAACATCGGCCTGACGGTGCTCGGCATCGCCTACATCCCGACGCTCGCCGGGTACATCCTGTTCATCCTCCGCTTCCCGGACGGGCGCAGCCTGGTTCTCGCCATCCTCGGGCTCACGATCGTGTACGACATCGCCGCATTCGGCGTGGGGTACTTCTGGGGCAGCCGCCCCCTCGCCCCGCACGTCAGCCCGAAGAAGTCGTGGGAGGGCGCGATCGGGGCGACGCTGGTGGTGCTGGCCGTGGCCGTCGGCGCCGTGGCGGCGGCGGTCGAGCTCCTCGACACGGTGCCGCGCTCCGTGGTGCTGGCCGTGGTCGTGGCCGTGTTCGCTCCGCTCGGCGATCTGGCCGAGTCCTTGATCAAGCGCGACCTCGGCATCAAAGACATGGGCAGCATCCTCCCCGGTCACGGGGGCGTCCTGGACCGGATCGACGCGATGCTGTTCGTTGCGCCCGCCGCCGCCCTGTACCTCCAGCTGATCCTGTAGCCCCCCGGAACGCCCTCACCGGTGACCGAGAGGATCGAGCGCTCCCCGTGATTGTTGGCGACCAGGGGTAATCTTGGTCCGATGCGCACACTGGTGATCCTCGGCTCGACCGGATCGGTCGGCACCCAGGCGCTCGACGTCGTCCGGCGCAACCCCGACCGGTTCAAGGTGGTGGGTCTGTCCGCCGGGACCAACCACGAGCTTCTCGTCGGCCAGATCCGCGAGTTCCTGCCGCCCCACGTCGCCATCGCCGACGAAGAGGCCGCCGCCGATTTGCGGGAGCGGCTCAGCGGGATCAAAGGCGTCCAGATCCTCGTGGGACCGGAGGCCGCGGAGACCCTCGCCCGCGACGCCGAGGCCGATCTCATCCTGAACGCGCTGGTCGGCTCTGCCGGGCTCGGCCCGACGCTCGCGGCGCTCCAGGCCGGAAAGACGCTCGCGCTGGCCAACAAGGAGAGCCTGGTCGTGGGCGGCGAGCTGGTCCTCGACCTGATCAAGGGGGAGCCCGAGCGGCTGGTGCCCGTGGACTCGGAGCACGCCGCCCTGGCGCAGGTCCTCCGGGGCGAACGCCGCGAAGACGTCAAGCGGGTGATCCTGACCGGCTCGGGCGGTCCGTTCCGGGGATGGACGCGCAACGAGCTCGCCAAGGCGTCCGTCAAGGAGGCCCTGGCCCATCCGGTGTGGCAGATGGGTCCGAAGATCACGATCGACTCGGCCACGTTGATGAACAAGGGGCTCGAGGTCATCGAGGCGCGGTACCTGTTCGGGCTGGAGTATTCGCAGATCCACGTGGTGATCCATCCCGAGGGGCTGGTCCACGCGCTCGTCGAGTTCCGGGACGGGACGATGTTGGCGCAGCTGGCACAGGCCGACATGCGGCTGCCGATCCAGCTCGCGCTGGGGTGGCCCGAACGTTTGCCGACAGGCATCGGTCCCGTGCCGCTCACCGACCGCCCGCTGACATTCGAACCCGTCGACCGCGAGGCCTTCCAGGCCGTCGACCTCGCGTACCGCGTGGGAGAGCTCGGGCTGACGTTCCCCGCGGTGATGAGCGCGGCCAACGAGGTGGCGGTGATGGCGTTCCTGGAAGGCAAGATCCCGCTGACGCGCATCGTCGAGGTGGTCCAGGCCGTCGTCGACGAACACGAGGCGCCGTCGTCGGTCGTGTCCCTGGTCAACCTGGAGCGCGCCGACGCGTGGGCCCGCCGCCGCGCGGCCGAGATCATCGAGAGCCGATAGCCGCCGAT
>DATHVC010000087.1:0-3822 GCA_035461565.1 Actinomycetota bacterium | reverse complement strand
GCGAGCTCGCGTCGGCCGGAAACCAGGTCGTGTACAGCACGCATGCGCCGGCGTTCCTGAACGTGGCGAGGCTGGAGGAGTTCGCGCTCCTGGAGCGGCCGGCCGACGGACGGACGCGGATCCGCCAACCGGCGCCGCTGGACCCGACCGAGTCGTTCCGCGTGATGAGTGAGTTCGACGCCGAACGCGGCGAGCTGTTCCTCTCTCGAGTCGCCGTGCTCGTCGAGGGCCGGACCGAGCAGCTCGTGTTGCCGTTCGTGTTCCTGGCGCTTGGACACGACGTGGACCGGGAGGCCATCTCGATCGTGGAGTGCGGCGGCAAGTCGAACCTGGTGCTGTTCGTCGAGGTCTGCCGGGCCGTGGGTGTGCCGTACGTGGTCGTGCACGATCGCGACGCCCCGACCGGGGCCCGGCCCAGCTCGGCCGAACGAGCGTTGAACGCGCTGATCGCCAGGACCGCCGGGCGCGATCGCACGGTCGTGCTCGAACCCGACTTCGAAGGGGTGGCCGGGCTCCGCGGCAACCGCCACAAGCCCGAACGCGCGTGGACGCGGTTCCGGTCCCTCACGCCGGAGGCGGTCCCGGCACAGCTCCGGCGGATCGTCGAGCTCGCCCTGTCGGTCGCGGGGCAGGGGTGAGCGTCGCTCCACCGCGGGGTGGTTCAAGACGACGAGGCGGCCGCGTCAGACGTTCTCGAGCATGATCGCGGCGGGATGGGGAGACCCCGCCGAGCTTCGTAGCCGCTAGATCGCCGCGGAGATGATCTCGCCGAGCCGGTGGGGGGTCGCGAGGCGGCCGGCGAGCACGAGCGTTCCGTTGACCGTCAGCGCCGGGCTCTGCATGATGCCTCGCATCACCATCACGGCGACGTCGTCGATCTTGTCGACGCGTGCCTCGATGCCGAGCTCGTCGACGGCGGCTTTCGCGTTCTCGTACAACGTCTGGCACCGGGCGCAGCCGGGGCCGAGGACCTCGATGTGAACGGACATGTCACGAACCTCCCTCACAGAACCGCGTTGAACAGGTAGCCGACGGCGAGGATCCCGGCCGCGACCACGCCCATGAACGAGACGATGAGTTTGGGTTTTAGGACGCGCCGGAGCAGGATCATCTCGGGCAGCGAGAGCGCAACGACCGCCATCATGAAGGCGAGCAGCGTGCCCATGGCCAGTCCCTTGTCGTAGAGCGCCTCGACCAGGGGGAGCACCCCCGCCGCGTTCGAATAGAGCGGGATCCCGAGCAGGACCGCGAACGGCACGGCGAGCGGGTTGCCGGGGCCGGCGAAGCGTTCGAAGAAGCTCTCGGGGACCCAGCCGTGGATCACGGCGCCGATTCCGATGCCGAGCAGCAGATACGGCAGGACCTTGCGGACGATCTTGCCGACCTCCTCGCGGCCGAGCTCGAACCGCTCGCTCCAGCCGAGCTTCGGGCCGCTCGCCGCCGCTCCGGCCGGCACGTCGTAGACGAACGGCTCGACCCATCGCTCCAAGCCGAGCCGGCCGAGCCCGAAACCCGCGACGATCGCGATGGTGAGCCCGGCCGCCATGTACAGAGCCGCGATCTGCCACCCGAACATCCCGAACAGCAGCACGACCGCCACTTCGTTCACGAGCGGACTCGCGATGAGGAACGACAGGGTCACGCCGAGCGGCACACCCGCGGAGACGAACCCGATGAACGCAGGCACCGCGCTGCACGAGCAGAACGGGGTCGCCACGCCGAGGAGCGCAGCCCCCACGTTGGCCACGCCCTCGCGCCGACCGCCGAGCAGCTCCCGCGTCCGTTCGACGGACAGGAAGGAGCGAAGAACCGTGACGACGAAGATGATCCCCGTCAGCAGCAGCAGGATCTTCGTCGTATCGAACACGAAGAACCGGACGGTCTCGCCGAGACGGCTGTCGGGGTCCAGGCCGATCCAGTCGAACAGCATCCGGTTCCAGAACGGCCCGTTGACCCGGTACAGAGCGACCCAGACGAGCAGGGCGGCGGACGGGACCACCCACCGCCGAACCGCCGGCGGGGTCGGCCGGCTCGGCGCCTCAGTCCGCACGCTCGCCACCGCCCATGGAGAGGCGGACGAGCTCGACGGCGAGCTCCTGCAGGGCCAACGGGCGGACCCGGTAGTCGACCCGGCGTCCACGTCTGGCCCCCTCGACGAGGCCGGCCTCGCGAAGGACCCGCAGGTGATACGAGAGGAGGTTCGGCGCCATGCCGAGGCTCGGAGCGAGCTGACACACACAGGTCGTTCCGCTCTGGAGCTCACGCAGCACCGCCAGCCGCGCCGGGTCGCCGAGCGCGGCGAACGCAGCTGTGGGGTCCGATCTCCGGAGGTCCCACTGTTCAAGGATCGTTGACTGGTTCACGAGTCCGAGTGTGGCCCTCGCTCCCCCGGCCGAGGAAGGTCGAACGTCCCGCCCGGCAGGTGACTGTGGATCGCACAGCCGGCGCTGGTCGATCTGCGCGGGAGGCGTGCGGGTGGCGCCAACTCGCCGGCCGGCTGGCGGCGATTCCTGTTAGCGTGCATGGGCGGGCGATCGCCCGAGGTTCGCGAAGACGCCCGGGCTTGCGGCTCCTGCCGCGGTTTCCGTCGCCTCCACGGATCGAGCGGACGCCGGTCTCACCGGGCCGGGCGCGACGGAATTGGAGGGACGATGTCGACCGCGAACGCCAGACGGCTGCCGACGCTCTCGGCAGGATCGAAACCCGTCAGGGCGCGGGGGACGACCGGTCGACGCTGCTCCGTGCCCGCGTGTACGACCGTGATCTCCATCTACAACGACGCGGACCGGTGCTGGCTCCACAGCGATCCGGCGCGTCGCCCGCCGCTGGACCACGGCTGACCGTCGGCCGTGTCGCCCGAGCGGCCGTCCGAGCCGCAGACCTGGCACTACGGGGTTGTGGCCCGCTGGTGGGCCGAGTTCCGACGCGACGGCCCGGAGATCCCATTCGTCCAGCGGTTCGTCGAGGCGGGCCAGCCGTCTTTGGATGTCGCGTGCGGCACCGGCCGGCTGCTGATCCCGTACCTCGAGGCGGGGCTCGACGTCGATGGCTGCGACATCTCGACCGACATGCTGGGCCTCTGTCGGGAGCGGGCAGAGCGCGAGGGCCTGTCGCCGACCCTCTACGCGCAGGCGATGCACGAGCTCGATCTGCCTCGGACGTACGCGACGATCTACCTGATCGGTGGGTTCGGGCTGGGCGGCAACCGCGCTCATGATCTCGAGGCGCTCCGGCGCATCCATGGCCTTCTCGAGCCCGGCGGCCTGTTCGTCGTCGACAACGAGGTGCCGTTCAACGACGCTGACTCGTGGCGGTACTGGTCAAAGGAGGTACGTGACTCGCTCCCGGAGCCGTTCAAGGAGGTCCGGGGGCGCCGGCGCGCCTCCGATGGTACGGACCTCGAGCTGCGCTCGCGAACCCTGGAGATCGACCCGATCTCTCAACGCGTGAAGATGGAGATGCAGGGCTCGGCCTACCGCGGCGACGAGCTCGTCGAGCAGGACACGTACGTCCTGGCGATGACGCTCTATTTCACGAACGAGCTGCGGCTGATGCTCGAGGCGGCCGGCTTCACGGACATCGAGCTCCGCGGCGACCACTCGGACGAGGAACCGACTGGTGACACGGAGTTCGTCGTCTTCTTGGCTCGGAGGCCCGGCGCGTGACGGAGCGGCGCCGAGCGGCCCACCACACGGATTCCGAGCTGCCGACCCCACGTGCGTGACCGACCTCGCCGCGGGTACGCGAACGCACGAGAAAGCCGATCGAGCGATGAGCTTCGCTGCGCGCGGGAGTCTGAACCGTTCGCCGGGTCGAGAAGGG
>DATHVC010000086.1:0-13411 GCA_035461565.1 Actinomycetota bacterium | reverse complement strand
ACGACGTAGAGGACGAGTTCTTCTTCGTGCTCGAAGGCGAGCTGCTTATCGACATCGAAGATCGGGACATGGTCGTGCTCAGGCTGCGATCAGTCGTTTGATGACCTCCTCGTTGCGCTTGTAGAACGTCCAGCCGGCTTTGCGCGTCGAGATCACGAGTTCGGCGCGCGCGAGTTCCTGCAGATGTTTGGTCGCGGTGGGCTGGGCTACATCGAGCTTTTCCGCGATGAACACGACACACACGCCGTCCTTTACGAGGTCGCCGTCGCGTTGCGGTGGGAAGTGCTTGACCGGGTCCTCGAGCCACGCCAGGATCTGAAGCCTGTTCTGGCACGAGAGCGCCTTGAACGTCTGGACGAGTTCCGTGGGTATAGTTATATAGCTAAGCAACCATATACCGTTGGGAGTCTGTGATTACGCAATCACGTGACGAAGGGAAACCTCATCAAGGTTCAGGAGTTCCATCCCCACATCGAGGATGATGTTCTTCAGGATCTGAAGGAGCGTCTCGCAAAGACCCACCTACCGCCCGACATCGGTCACGGCGCTTGGGCGCGCGGTACGCAGCACCACTACCTCACCGACCTCCTCGACTACTGGCGCGGCGAGTTCGACTGGCGAGAGCAGGAACGAAACCTCAACCGCTGGAAGCACTACACCGCAGACATACGTGGACATCAGATCCACTTCGTGCGAGCGACGATCGGCAACGGCGCGATCCCGTTGATCCTCACCCACGGCTGGCCGAGCAGCTTCTACGAACTTACGCATCTCATCGAACCTCTCAGTGAGGTCGGTGCCGGCGGCGGGTACGACCTCGTAATCCCGTCGTTGCCGGGTTATGGGTTCTCGGTCCCCGCACCGAAACCGTGGCAGATGCCAACGATCCATGAACTATGGAAGACGTTGATGGTTGACGTACTAGGCCACACGAGGTTCGGGGCTCACGGTGGGGACCTCGGCGCTGGGATCACCGCCAAGCTCGGGATGTTCTATCCCGAGCACGTAACCGGTATCCATGTGACCGGTGTTTACGCACCCGGAGCGGAGTCGGCGGACGATCTCACTGAGGCGGAACGTGCCTATGTCGAAAGAGAGAACCGCTGGGAGCAGACCGATGGTGCCTATGCACACATCCAGGCGACCCGGCCGCTAACACTCGCTTACTCGTTGACCGACTCCCCTGTCGGGCTCGCCGCCTGGATCGTGGAGAAGTTCCGTGACTGGAGTGACTGCGGCGGAAACGTCGAATCGCGATTCACTAAGGACCAGCTGCTAACCACCATCACCCTCTACTGGGTCACAAGGTCGATCGCCACCTCCTTCCTCCCGTACTTCGAAGCGACGAACAATCCCGATCCCATCGCGTGGAAACTGATCGAGGTTCCCTGCGCCATCGCGCTGTTCCCGGCCGACATCTCTGCCCCACCTCGGGAATGGGCGGAGCGCTATTACAACGTCCAACGCTGGACCGAGATGCCGTCAGGCGGCCATTTCCCAGCGATGGAGGAACCTCAACTGCTCGCTGGGGACATCGACGACTTCTTTTCGTCGCAGAAGGCGTAAGAATCTCGCCCACTCCTCCACCGAAGGAACGACGCGAGGTTGGACGAGGACGGAGATCTATCGGCGCGCGGTAGCTACTCTTGTGCCCAGCGCGATCAGCACGACGCCTGAGACTCGTTGCATCCAGCGGGTCAACTTCGAACCCACCGCAGTACGCGCGACCCTCGTCAGCGCTCGGCTGTAGAAGCTCAACCACACGATGCCCATCAGCGCGTGGATCGCCCCCAGGAACGTCGATTGCAGCACGATGTTGCCCGAGGGCGCCACGAATTGCGGCAACAGCGCTAGGTACAAAAGTGTCACCTTCGGATTCAGAAGGTTCGATAGGAGCCCTTCCCGAAACCTCTTGAGCGCGTTTCGCCGAGGTTGCTCTCCCCGCTCGTCCGGCGCACGGTTAGTTGGCCCGAAGATGGACCGAAGTCCGATCCATACCAGGTAGGCCGCACCGAGAAGCTTGAGGATGAGGAAGAGATGAGCCGACGCGGCCAGAAGGGCCGACAGACCCACACCCGACGCGAAGCCTTGCACCACCACCGCCACGCAGATCCCGAGAATCGTCGCGGACGCAGCTCGCTGCCCGTGCCGCAGTGTGCTTGCGGCGGACCAACGCCATGTCTGCTCCGGGGGTGATCGTGAGCAGGAGTGCCACCGGCAGGAAGGAGAGCAGTGCTATATCGGACACGTATGTATACAAGCACGTCACCGCACAAGTCGATCGACGCCTTCGAAGTTTGGCCGCTCTATCCCGTGGCACGGGTTGGCCGTTCTGTCTCAGTCCGGGGTGGAGGCTCCAGACGCTCGGTCATCTGAACCATTGCCTACCATTCCCGCTTCTACGACATCGATGGCGCGAAGGAGCCCGGCCGACGCCGGGCCCGACGTGCCGGGTGAGGAGGGTTTTACCCGGCGGCCGCCGCAGGGGCCGGGGAGTCCCCCGCAGACGTCTTGGTGACCTCGGCGGTCGCGAACTGGAGGTCCGGGCCGACGTGATTGACCTGGATCTCTACGGTCGAACGCTTCTGACCCTCGACCTCGAAGGTCCGCTGGATCAACTTGCCTGTGACCAGCACGCGGTCGCCTTTGTGAAGGCTGCGGGCTGCGTTCTCGGCGACCGAGCGCCATGCCGTGCAGCGGAAGAACCCGTCGTTGACGTCCTGCCACTCGCCGTTGTGCTTGGAGCGGTGGCTGACCGCGACCGTGAAGTTCGCGAGGGCCGCGCCACTCTGGGTGTAGCGGAGCTCGGGATCGTCGGTGATGTTTCCGACTAGAGCGACCTGGTTCATCACTATCTCTTCCTGGACGCTTCCTGGCTGCGCCCGAAGCGGTTCCGACGCTTACCGGTCAAAGGGCCGCCACCAGCGCCGCGCGTCAACCGGCGGCGAAGCCGGTCCGAGCATCTATGGACGCGCAGGACTCACGGTTGACGAAGGCGCGCCCTACGGTTGCGTCGCAAGGAATGGCTGAGCTCGGCGCGCAGTCGGTGGATCGCCGCTTCGTCTTCGGGTGCCGTCCGAAAACGGCACTCGGGAAGGAAGATCACCCCTGTTGTGTCTCGGGATGTCGCGTTCACGCGGCGCTCGTTTGCAGATTTTTGCATTCCGGGAGAACAGAACGGGGTGCCGGTTGCCCGACACCCCACTTGACCTGCTACTCCTCCGTCGCGGGGACGGGATTTGAACCCGTGACCTCTGGGTTATGAGCCCAGCGAGCTACCGGACTGCTCCACCCCGCAGACCGATGCTAGCCAACGTAGCCCGAGAGCGACAAGCTAGCCGGCCGAGCCCGCTAGACGGGGGGCGGCGTTCCGGACGTCACCTCGATCGCCGTCTCGACCAGTCCCTGGATCCGCCTGGCGAGCGCCGACACGAGGCCCTGGGCTTCGGCGCCCCCCGCGGCGGTCAGGCCGTGGACCGATCGCACCAGCTGGTGGAGGTTCCGGTCCAGCTCGCGAAGCTGCGTCTCGGCGTCGCCGCCCTTGCCCCCGAGGGCCGCGACGATCTCGTCGAGAGAGACCCCCTGCTCCTCCAGCCGCCGAACCAGCAGGATCCGGCCCACGACGTCCGGCTCATACAGGCGATAACCGCCGGCCGTCCGCCCTCCGGGCGAGATCAGGCCACGTGACGTGTAGAAGTCGACGGTGCGACGGCTGACGCCCGCTCGCTCGGCGACGTCGCCGATCTTGAGCAGGGACGGATCATGCTCGCCGTCCCCGTCTGCCGGCGTCCCTTTGGCCATGCCTCGATTCTAGCCACCGATACGTGCTGGTGGACTGTTTTGCCACCGCGGTCAGGGGACGAGCGTGACCGGGACCGGGCTCTGCTTCACGATGTCGCCGGTCGCGTCCCTTCGCCACGGACGAAGGCCGGAGATCCCGGTGCGGGGCATGACCAGGCCCAGGAAGTGTCCTTCGAACAGCAGGGCGGTCACTTCCTGGGCCAGGTCGTGTTCGATCTCGACGAGGCGGTACTCGCCCGGCACCTCCATGTACGGGTCGGCCTTGACCGCCGCGAGCTCCCGGAAGCCGGCCCCCCGGACGTCGCCCCGCACTTCCTCCCGGATCCGCTCGGCGGCTTTCGGGCTCACGAGGGCCGGTCGGGGAACGACGGGCGCCTGCACCGGCGCGACGACCACGAGACAGGCCCCCGACCACCCGGCGATCTGCGCCGCATACCGAACGGATCGACGCGACCCCTCGGTGCCGTCCACGAGCGCCAGGATGGAGGCCTCCATGAGCGACTAGTATACAGTGCTACGTGATGGTTTTCGCTTCGATCTCACGGAGCGACCGGATGCGCGACGAAAGGACGGACGAACCGACGTCTGATGGATCCGCTCCCCATCTTGGCCTCGATGGTCGCCCTCGCGGCCGCGGCTCCGGCCCTCGCCCGGCTCCTCGGCCGTGCCGCCGGATACCCGCTCGCCGCGGCGACCCTCGCCCTCACCGCCGGCCTCGCTGCCAACGCCCCGGCGGTGATCGACGGTGAACGCGTCTCGAACTCGATTCCCTGGCTCCCGTCCGCCCAGATCCGGCTCTCCGTCGCGATCGACGGCCTCTCCCTGGTGTTCGCCCTGCTGGTGCTCGGTGTCGGAGGACTGGTCTTCGCCTACTCGGCCCGATACCTCTCCGCTCGGGAGCCGGCCGGGCGGTACTACAGCCTCCTTGCGCTGTTCGCGGCGTCGATGCTCGGCCTCGTGCTGGCGGGCGACGCCATCTTGCTGTTCGTCTGCTGGGAGCTCACCAGCGTCACGTCGTTCCTGCTGATCGGCGGGGACGGCTCCGATACCGCTCGCGCCGCCGCCCGACGGGTCTTCTTGGTCACCGGGCTCGGCGGACTGGCGCTCCTCGCGGCGCTCGTTCTCGCGTGGACGGTCGCCGGTACCACCGAGCTCTCCGAGCTCGTCGCCCATCCCGCCGTCCGGAGCGGGGGAATCGGTGCGACCGTCCTGGCGCTCGTCCTGCTCGGCGCGTTCACCAAGTCGGCGCAGGTGCCGTTCCACTTCTGGCTGCCGGACGCGATGGTGGCCCCGACGCCGGTGAGCGCCTACCTCCACTCCGCGACGATGGTCACCGCCGGCGTCTTCCTCCTGGCCCGGTTCTCCCCCGCCCTGGCCTCGGCCGAGCCCTGGAGCGACGTCGTCGTCCTGGTCGGACTGGCCACGGCGGTGACGGGCGCGCTCCTCGCCTTGCGGCAACACGACCTGAAGCTGCTGCTCGCCCACTCCACCGTGAGCCAACTCGGGCTCATGGTGGCCCTGGTCGGCATCGGCACCGGCGCGGCGATCGCCGCGGCCGTGGTGCTGGTCGTGGGACAGGCCCTCTACAAGGTGGCCCTGTTCATGGTCGTCGGCATCGTGGATCACGAGGAGGGGACCCGGGACATCCGACGGCTGTCCGGCCTCGGCAGGGCCATGCCGGGCGCGGCGATCGTGGCCGGCGTGGCCGTGGCTTCCATGGTGGGGCTCCCCCCGTTCCTGGGCTTCGTCGCCAAGGAGGGGGTGTTCGCCGCGTTCGTTGATGCGCCCGTCGGCTGGGTGCCGGGGCTCGGGGGGGCCCTGGCGCTGGCGGCATCCGTCCTGACCTTCGCCTACGGCGCGCGGTTCTTCCACGGATCGTTCGCCGGGCCGCCCACCCGGGCCCGCCGACGGGCCGATCCATGGTTCCTCGGCCCTGCCGCCCTCGCGGCCTTCGTGGGGCTCCTGGTCGGCGTCGTGGTCGGCGCGCTCGATCCGCTCGTCGGCTCGGCGGCCGGGTCCGCCCTGGGCCGGGGCGGGAGCGGACTCGAACCGGGACTGGCGTTGTGGCACGGGATCACTCCCGAGCTCGGGCTCTCGTTGACCGCCGTCGTCCTCGGTCTGTTCCTCTTCCTCAAACGCCGGGAGGTGGAAGCGGCGGTCGCCCCGATCCGCGCCCCCGTCACCGGGCCGAGCGCGTTCGAGGCCGCCCACCACGGCGTCGAGAGGCTCGGACGAGCCGTGGGTCGACCATTCCTCTCGCGGGTGCCCGCCGTCCACGCCGGTTGGGTGACGGCAGGGGTGGTCGGTCTCGCGGCGGCCGCGTGGGTCTCCGGCGCAGCGTCTGGCCTCGGGTCCCCGGCCCGAAGCCTCGCGGCCGATCGTGTGGTGGCGGTCCTGGTCGCGCTCGCCGCCGCCGGCGTCGCCCTCGCCCGGGAGCGCGTGGCGGCGGTCGCCCTCCTCGGCGTCGTCGGGTTCCTGGTGGCGACGTTGTACGTCCTGCTCGGGGCGCCGGACCTGGCGATCACCCAGCTCCTGGTCGAGACCCTGACGGTCACCATGGTCGTGCTGGTGTTCCGTCGGCTGCCCAGGACGTTCCGCGCCGTCCTGACGGCACGCCGGGTGGCGGGGCTGGTCGGCGGGCTGGTCGTCGGGACGACGGCGGGGATCGGCACGTATCTGTTCACGGGCCGGCGCCCTCCGTCGGACGTGGCCCGGTACTACCTGGAGGCGGGACCGGCCGACGCAGGAGGCCAGAACGTTGTCAACACGATCCTGGTCGACTTCCGCGCGCTGGACACGCTCGGCGAGATCACCGTACTCGGGGTCGCGGCCGTGGGGATCGCCGCCCTGGTCCGAAACGTCGACGACGCGCCCCCGGCCTCGCAGATCGTTCGGATGGCGGAGCGGGTGCTCGTCCCCGCCATCCTGCTGCTGGCGGCGTACCTGTTCCTGCGAGGCCACGACGCCCCCGGCGGAGGATTCATCGCCGGTCTCGTCGCCGGCGGGGCGCTCGTACTTCGCTTCCTGGGGCAGGGCGCTCCGGGCATCGAGAGGTCGAGACCGTCCAGCGCGCGTCGCCTGCTCGCCGTGGGTCTGTTCCTCGCGATCGGCATCGGCGCCGCGGGATTCGCGATGGGCGGCGAATTCCTGCGGACGGCCGTCTGGAGCTGGTCCCTGCCCGGTGCCGGCTCGATGAAGGTCGCGAGCTCGCTGGTGTTCGACGCGGGGGTCTTCCTCATCGTGCTCTCGCTGGTCGTGACCATCCTGCGCCGGTTCGGTGGGGAGGTCTCGTGAGCGTCGCCATCGTCGTCGGCGCGCTGGTGGCCGCGGGCACGTACCTCATCCTCCAGCGTGGCGTGGTTCGGATCACGCTGGGGTTCGTGGTGCTCGGCCACGCCGCGAACGTGCTCCTGCTGGCGGCCGGCGGAATCGACCGCCGCGGCGTCCCGTTCGAGGGCTCGCCCGCTTCGCCGGCGGATCCGCTTCCCCAGGCGTTCGCCCTGACGGCCGTCGTGATCGGCTTCGGCGTCACCGGGTTCCTGCTGTCCCTCGCCCACCGCGCCGGGCACGAGGAGGGCGACGACGACACGGAGGAGCGGCGTGGGTGACGTGATCGCTCTCGCCGTCGCCGTTCCGCTCGCGGGCGCCGCCGCGTCCCTGCTGGCCGGCCGCCGTCGAGCCGTTCAGCGGCCGGTGTCCATCGTTGCCGTGGCCACGCAGCTCGCCCTCGGACTGTGGATGGTGATCGCGACCGCGCGTGGCGAGATCCTCGTGGCCCAAATCGGCGGGTGGCCACGGGGAGTCGCCATCCCGCTCGTCGCCGATCCCTTCGCTGCCCTGATGCTCACGGTCGGCGCGCTCATGGTCCTGGTGTGCCTGGTCTTCTCCATCCTGGCCCGAGAGGACGTCCGTCCCAGCTTCCATCCGCTGGTACTGGTGATGTCGGCGGGTCTGGCCGGAGCCTTCCTCACCGCGGACCTGTTCAACCTGTTCGTCTTCATCGAGGTCATCCTCATCGCGTCCTACGTGTTGCTCGTCGCCGGGGCGCGCGAACAGGTCCGCGCGGGAGTCGTGTACGTCCTGACGAACCTGCTCGGGTCCACACTGCTGCTGATCGGGGTGGCGCTCGTCTACGGGATCGCCGGAACCGTGAACCTGGCCAGTCTGGCCTCGGCAACACCGGGGACGGCAGGCCTGCGCGTTGCCGGCGGCCTGATCGTGCTGGCCCTCGCGGTGAAGGCATCGCTCGTCCCGTTCCACGGGTGGTTGCCGACGGCGTATCCGCAGGCGCCTCCCGCCGTGGCCGCGTTGTTCTCGGGCCTGCTCACCAAGGTGGGTGTCTACGCCATGTACCGCGTGGTCGCCGTGCTGTTCGGCGGCGACGCGGGACTTCGGCCCGCCCTCCTGATCGCCGCCTCGTTCACGATGGCGATCGGCGTGCTGGGCGCCGTGGGCCGCGTCCGACTCCGCGAGATCTTGTCCTTCCACATCACGAGCCAGGTGGGCTACATGATCATGGGGCTCGGGCTGTTCGGTCCCGCCGGTCTGGCGGCCGGGATCTTCTACATCCTCCATCACATCGTGGTGAAGACGTCCCTGTTCCTGTCCGCGGGCGCGGTCGAGGAGATCCGCGGCACCGGCGCCCTGCCCCGGCTCGGCGGGCTGGCCCGGAGCGACCGTCTGCTGGCGGCGGCGTTCCTCATCTCGGCGCTGTCGCTGGCCGGCCTGCCGCCAACCTCGGGGTTCGTGGCCAAGGTGCTGCTCGTGCGGTCCGCGTTCGAGGCGTCCGAGTTCGCCGTGGCCGCGGTGGCCATCGCGGTGAGCTTCCTGACGCTCCTGTCGATGCTCAAGATCTGGGACGGCGCCTTCTGGGGCGAACCGAGGGCAACGGAGTCCGTGGCGGAGCGATCGCGCCGCGCGGGAGAGCTCGTGCCGATCGCCGGCGCGGCCGTCGAGATCGCCCCGCTCGGCTCGGCGCGGCGGGCCGCGCTCGCCGCCCCCGCCGCGTTCCTCGCCGCCGTAGCCCTCGCCATCGGCCTGGGCGGGGAGGGGCTGCTGACCCTGACCGGCCGAGCCGCGGACGGGCTGGTCGACGTCGGCCCGTACGTGGAGGCGGTGCTGGGGCGATGACCGCGTTTCGAGTCCTGACGCGACCCGGCCGGCTCCTGCGGTTCGTCCTGTATTACGTGGCGAACCTCATGCTCGCGAACCTCCTGGTCGCCTGGGAGGTCGTCACGCCCCGGCACGGGATCAGCCCCGCCGTGGTTCGAGTCCCGATCCGTTGCGAATCCGATCTCGAGGTGTCGGGGCTGGCGAACCTCGTCTCGTTCACCCCCGGCACCCTGACGTTGCAGATCGCCGAGGACCGCGCCGCCCTGTTCGTGCACGCGCTCCACGTCCGTTCGGCCGATCGGACCCGCGCGCGCATCCGGGCGCTCGAGGAGCGCTGGTTGGAGCTGGTCCGATGACCGCGATCGACGTCGCCCTCGTGTTCCTGGTCGCCGCGTTCCTGGCGGCGCTGGCGCGGGTGGCGTGGGGACCGAGCGTGGCCGACCGCGTGATCGCCGCCGACGTCTGCTTCTTCACGGTGGTGGCGACCCTCGCCCTGCTCTCGGCGCGGAACGGGACGCCCTGGTTCCTGGACGCGGTGCTGGTGGCGACGCTGCTCGGCTTCCTGGCCTCCGTCTCGCTGGCCCGGCTCATCGGGAGGGATCGGCCGTGAGGCTGGCCGGACAGGTCCTCGTCGTCGCCGGCGCCGCCCTGATGTTCCTCGCAGGTGTCGGAGTGATGCGGCTGCCCGACGTGTTCGCCCGGCTGCACGCGAGCACCAAGGCCTCCAGCCTCGGTTTGGCCTCGGTGCTCGTGGGGACGATCTTCACCATCCCCGGCTGGTCGGTCACCGTGAAGCTCGTCCTGGCGATGCTCTTCCAGTTCGCGACGGCGCCGGTGGCCGCGCACGTGATCGGCCGGGCCGCGCATCGCGCCGGGATCCCCGCTTGGGAGGGCACCCTGTTCGACGAGCTGCAGGAGGAGCCGGCGCCGACCGGGCAGGACGAGCCCCACGGCGGGCGGGACTGAGTAGTGCGGGCCTCGACGCTCAGCGGCCGCGTTCGCGCTCGCGGAGCTCGACGCGGCGGATCTTGCCGCTCACCGTCTTGGGGAGCTCCTCCAGGAACTCGATCTCGCGCGGGTACTTGTACGGCGCGGTCAGGCGTTTCACGTGGTCCTGGAGCTCCTTTGCCAGCTCGGGGCCGGGCTCGAACCCCGGCTTCAGCGCCACGAACGCCTTCACGATCTCGCCCCTGAGCTCGTCGGGTTTGCCGACCACGGCGGTCTCGGCCACCGCGCCGTGCTCGATCAACGCGGACTCGACCTCGAACGGGCCGATCCGGTACGCGCTCGAGGTGATCACGTCGTCGGCGCGGCCGACGAACCACAGGTACCCGTCCTCGTCCGCCCACGCCAGGTCGCCGGTGTCGTAGAAGTCGCCGATCCGGCTGTTCTCGGTTGCTTTCGGGTCCCGCCAGTACTCGCGGAACAGCCCCACCGGGCGCTCCGGCGATACCCGCACGCCGATGTGGCCGGTCTCCCCGGGCCCGAGCATGTTCCCGAGATGGTCCACCACCTGGACGTCGAACCCCGGCGTGGGTTTGCCCATCGAGCCCGGGCGGATCGGGACCGTTCGGTAGTTGGCCACCAGGTTCACGGTCTCGGTCTGACCGTACCCGTCGTGGATCGGCCGGCCGGTCGCGTCCGCCCACTCCCGCATCACCTCGGGGTTCAAGGGCTCCCCCGCCGAGACCACGTGGCGGAGCGAGCTCCAGTCGAACCGGGCGAGATCGCCCTGGACCACGGAGCGGAACACCGTCGGCGGCGCGCAGAACGTCGTGACGCGGTGTCGTCCGATCAGCGAGAGGAGCGTGTCGAAGTCCGGCTTGCCTCGCTGGTCCCACAGGAACACGGCCGCGCCGAGCCGCCACTGCCCGAACATCAGACCCCACGCGGCCTTCGCCCAGCCGGTGTCGGAGACCGTCCAATGCAGATCACCCTCGTGCAGGTCCATCCAGAACCGCGCCGTGATCTCGTGGCCGATGCCGTAGGAGGCGTGGGTGTGCAGAACCATCTTCGGATACCCGGTGGTACCCGACGTGAAGTACAGGATCATCGGGTCCTCGGCGGCGGTCGGTTCGGTCTCGGGAGCGGTCTCCGAGGAGCGCTCGACGAGCGACCGCCAGTCCAACCACGGCCCCCCCAGCTGCTCCGCACCGGCGCAGATCAGCGTCTTCAGGCTCGGGCACTCCTGGCCGACCGCCGAGATCTTCTGCGCGCCCTCGGCGTCGGTGATCGCGGCCACTGCGTCCGCCGCGCCGATCCGGTACGCGGCGTCGCGCGGGGTCAACAGCGGCGTGCCGGGCATCGGCACGGCGCCGAGCTTGAGACAACCGAGGATCGCCAGGTGCCACTCGGGTACCCTCGGCAACATCACAAAGACCCGGTCGCCTTTGCCGACGCCGTGCGCGGCGAGCACGTTCGCCGCGCGGTTCGAGACCCGCGACAGGTCGGCGAACGTGAACCGGTCGGTGACCTCCCCGTCCGGCCCCGCCGCGAGGAGTGCCAGCGCGTTCGGAGTGGCACGGGCCCGAACGTCCACCACGTCGCGGGCGTAGTTGAACCGCTCGGGGACCTCGAGGCGGAACGTGCGGCGGATCCGCTCGTAGTCGTCGAGGTTCGGCGCGAAGTCGGCCATCCTGGCTCCCTTCCGCAGGTCGGCCTCGCCAGCGTAGGAACGCCTCGAAGCCCGCGGGCGGGGCCGAAGGGCTCCCGTCCGGCATGCCGCTCGGCCGAGAGTCGGCGGACCGCGGGCCGGCCCGAGGGCCTCAGCCCTCGGCGGCCTCGTCGCCCTCGCCGTCCCCGGCTTCGTCTTCCACGAGGGAGCCCCCGAGGAGCTCCAGAGCCTGCTCGATGGCCCGCTGCGCGGCGTCGGTCTCCCGCTGGTAGGACGCCAGGTCGCCGGCGCGCAGCGCCTCGTCCGCGGCCTGGAAATGTCCCTCCGCCTGGTCCAGCAGCTCGCGGACCTGCTCTTCCACGGTGCCGATGGGCGCGTCGTCCGGCGGAGGCTCCTCGTCGGGCAGATCCACCTCCTCGCCGATGGCGTCGGTGAGCGCCAGTCCCAGCGTGGCTCCCAGGCCGATCCGCGGTCCGTTCACGACCATCACGATCCGCAGCTCGGGGAGCGCGTTCGGCTGGTCGGAGACGACGTACACCGGCTGGACGTAGATCAACGAGTCGGCGAGCGGGATGGCCAGGAAGTCGCCGAACATCACGCTCGAGCCCGTCTGGCCGAGCAGCGTACGTTCGCGCGCGAACCGAGACTCCTGGTTGATGCGGGCGAACACCTGGACCGGGCCGTCGACGTTCACGCCGGAGGGGAACTCGAAGCTCAGGACCCGGCCGTAGTCCTCGCCGGGGTCCGACTTCGCGGCCATCCACGCGACCATGTTCTGACGCTCGAGGGGGGTGAAGGGCTGGACCAGGGTGAAGGTCTCATCCGTTTCGCCAGGGAGCCGCATCAGGACGTAATACGGCCGCATGTTGACCTGGGTCTCGCCGGGGACGGTCGGGTCGGTCGGCACCGCCCAGAAGTCCTGCCCCTGGTAGAAGACCCGCGGATCCACGACGTGGTAGTTGGTGAACCGCTCCGCCTGCACCTGGAACAGGCCCTCTGGGTATCGGAAGTGCGCCAGCAGGTCCTCCGAGGCGTCCTCGAGCGGCGTGAACAGGTCCGGGAAGGCCGCGCGCCACACCGCGAGCACGGGATCGGTCTCGTCCATCATGTAGTAGCGGATCGAGCCGTCGTACGCGTCGATCACGACCTTGACCGAGTTCCGGATGTAGTTGGCCGTCCCCGCGAGCCTCGGCGCGCCCGTTCGCCTCGGCGGCGCCGCCACCTGGTCCAGGACCACCGGCTGCGAATAGGGATAGCGGTCGGACGTGGTGTAGGCGTCCCAGATCCAGATGAGCCGCCCGTCCACCACCGCCGAGTAGGGGTCGGCGTCGAACTGGAGGAACGGCGCGGCGCGTGGCGCGCGGTCCTGGATGTCGCGGTGGATCATGATGCGGCTGTCGCCGGTGACGAGGTCGGAGATCAGCAGGTTCACGTCTCGGAACCGCCACGCGAACAACGCTCGCTGGACGAGACCGCCGATCGGGATGCCGCCGTTGCCATCGTAGTTGAACGAGACCTGCTCCTGATCGTCGGCGGCCGTGCCCTGGTAGTCGAGCTCGTCGGCGGCCGAGTCCACCACCACGAACGACGAGTTGTTCACCGGGCCCTCGCCGTAATAGACGCGCTGCCCGTTGCCGAGGAGCTCCGGGTGGCCGACGGGCGGGATGTCGCGCAGGGTGAAGACGGGTTGGCCCTCCGGGGTGGCCGTGTTCACCTGCGAGGCCACCGCGCCGAACCCGTGCGTGTAGACCAGGTGCTGGTTCTGCCACGTCCGGCCGCCCTCGGGGATGTCCCCCTGGCTGACCTCGCGGGTGGAGAACATGACGAGCCGCCGCTCCCCCTCGATCACGTAGCGGTCGACGTCGATGTCGTTGAACGAGTAGT
>DATHVC010000085.1:0-5200 GCA_035461565.1 Actinomycetota bacterium | reverse complement strand
GTGGGTCCTCCCGCAACCATCACGCTCAAGACGTTGGCCACTGAGGAGGATCTGGAGCCCGAACGGCTCGCCGACCAGGACGCCCTCGCGTTCGTTGGCTCGATCTCGCCCGAAGGGCATCTGCTGTCGGTGCTCGCGGGCGTGGCCACGCTTCACCGGCGATCCGTCGAAGCCGGAGCCGAATTCGTGGTGGTGGATACGTCGGGGCTGGTGTCCGGAGTTTCCGGGCAGATCCTGAAGTTCCACAAGGTCGAGCTGCTCCGGCCGGACTTGGTCGTGGGGCTCCAGCGAGGCGAGGAGCTCCTGCCGCTGCTGGGAGTGATCCAGCGCTTCTTCCCGACCGAGGTCGTGCCGCTGGCCGTCCATCCCGGCGTGGTGCCGACCACCGTGGATCAGCGGGCCGAGAACCGGGAGCTCGCGATGCGCCGGTACTTCTCGGCGGATCTGCATCGCTTCCGGGTCAAGCCGACGGTGTTCATGCCGGCGCTGCCACCGTTGTTCGACCTGGCGAACCTGCACCGGATCCTGGTCGGCCTCTCGGACGGCGCCGGCGTGTATACGGGACTGGGGTATCTGGAGCACGCTCCCGACGAGGGCGTGCTGCGCCTGATCTCACCCGTGGCAGCGGGGCCAAAGGCGCTTAGACTGGGGTCCGTCCGGCTCGAGGAGGACTTCCGCGCCAAGCGGGTCGACCTCCAGCACCTGTTCGGGTCGGAATAAGCCAGCCGACGGAGAGGAACCGCGTGCCTTCGCTGATCAAGAAGCGCCGCAAGAAGATGCGGAAGAAGAAGCACAAGAAGCTTCTGAAGAAGACCCGCTGGCAGCGGCGCCAACAGGGCCGTTAGGCTCGTCGCGCCGATGCGCGCGACTCGCCCCCGCCGGCCCCCGGCGATCTTCGCGATCCTCCTCGCGGTCTCCGTATTCGCCGCCTGCTCGGGCGAGGGACCAGCGGTCGACCTCACCGGCACCGAGGTGGTCACCTTCGAGTCCGAAGACGGCGTTCGTCTCGCGGGCCGCCTGTTCGGCGACGGCGAGACGGCGGTGGTGCTCTCGCACATGCGGCCCGCGGATCAATCGTCCTGGTTCCGGTTCGCCGATCGGCTGGCCGCCGGCGGTTACCTCGTTCTGACCTACAACTTCCGCGGCTACTGCCCGGGCGGCGACGCCGGCTGTTCCGAAGGTGAACGCGAGGTCGCGTCCATCTGGCGGGACGTGGTGGGTGCGGCGGAGTTCGTGCGCTCCCGTGGAGCCGGGTCGGTCGCGCTGGTCGGCGCGAGTATGGGCGGGACGGCCTCGCTGGTGGCGGCGCGGCGGGAAGACCTCGCCGTGAATGGGGTCGTCACGCTCTCGGCTCCGGCGTCCATCGAAGGCCTGGTGGCGGACGCTTCGCTGCTCGCCCAGATCAGGGCGGCGAAGTTGTTCATCGCCGGAGTCGGCGACGCCCAGGCGGCGCGAGACGCCCAGACGATGTTCGATCAGTCACCCCAACCGAAGCGGGTCGAGGTCCTGGGCTCGGACGACCACGGCACCGACCTGCTCACCGGCGGGAAAGCGGAGGAGGTCCGCCGGCTGATCGAGATCTTCCTGAGCCAGATGGCCGCCGGCTAGCGGACCCTACGGACTGCGGGTCAACGTCGGGAACGGCGTGCCCTCGGTCGGCCCGGGGAATCGCTCGCCCCCCCGGCGCGCCAAGGCGATCTGGTAGATGGCCGCGCCGGTGAGCAGGGCGAACAGGCAGACGAGCGTGATCAGCGTCCAGCGGCGCACGACGCGAGCGTAGCAGCGGCCCCCGGGCGGCCGAGGGGGCGGGGCCCACCAGGACCCCGCCCCCGGTCGGTGCTCCGTTCGGTCAGACGACCTCGATCGCGAACCCGGCCGAACCCTTCACGACGACCTTCTGCGGGTGGATCCGGGACCGGCCGAACGCGGACACGGTCAGGTCGTTGCCGTGAGGGCCCTGGCTCAGCGCCCAGATCAGCTCGTCCAGGCTTCCCGCGTCCACGCCCCGGTACCGGCCCTTGGAGCCGGCCAGCCGCACGCCCTCCGTGCCCGTGGCTCGCCTCGGGACCTTCACCTTCAGCTTGGCCACGACATCGTCGCCCTCCACCGGGTCGAACGTGACCTCGACGGTGACCGTCTGGCCCGGCCTCGCTCGCACCATGTTCCTGGTCTTGAGCACGGGCTGGAGCGGGCTCGACAGGCGGATGCGGGAGATCTGAGAGGTGAGGTTGGACTCCGTGACCTCGGCCGTCATGTCGACCGCGGTGAACTCGATGTCCTCGAATCCGTTGGACGCGAGCGTGTATAGGGCGTCGCCCATCCGCCAGACGCCCGAGGCCGCCGAGTTGCGGTCGTAGTCCATGAGGTAGTTCGAGACCGTGAAGGCAGAGCCGTCTTCGCGCGCCCCTTCGATCTTCCACGCGAATCGCAACGTGCCGGGACCGTCCTGCTGCCGGACGTAGGTCAGGTTCGACCACGCGTGGTACGTGGCGGCGTCGGCGACGAACCAGCCTTCGTCCCACGCGATCTGTGTCTCGCCGTCCCGCGACAGGCCGGTGTCGGGGCTCGACATGCGGCTCGTGACGCCCACCAGGTAGGGGAACTGGCCGAAGACCCCCGCCACCCCGGCGAACCGATCCTGGGTCATCTCGCCGTGCAACGCTCCGATCGTGCCGATCTTCGACCCCCAGAACGTCCCGTTGTCCACGGCGAGGATGTCGACGTCGTTCATGCCGAGGGAGATCCGGCCCAGGCCCCAGAACATGGGGTGACCAAACCCGATCGCCACGTCGCCACACACGGCCGTCGTCGTCCCGAACCCGTAGTAGGACACGTCCCCGTACGAGAGGCCCACTCCCATCCCGTCGCCCGGGGCGAACCGCGACGGATCGATCTCGGTGGAGGACGGCACCGCGACGGAGCCGGTGCGGAAGGGCAGGACCCGGACCCCCCGCCGGGAGAACGAACGTTCCACCTTCGACAGCGGGATGCCGTTCAGGCCCGACACGCCCAGCGGCAGCGGGAGCGCCTGGAGAGAGGGATTCGGCCCGAGGGCCGAGCCGGCGGCTCGGGCGGCCCGGCTGACCTCGGGGGTGAGCGGGACCCGCTCGGGGCCCCGCGCCGTTTGGCCGGCCCCCGGGAGCGAGAACATCTGGACCATGTCCTCGGCGGCCGTCATGCCGAAGATCTGTCGGTCCTCCGCGATCGCCCAGGCCACGGCGCCGGCCAGCCGGTCGTTGATGTAGATGGGTGATCCGGACATTCCGGCCACCGCTCCGCCGGTGATGTTCACGAATGCCGCCGGGCCCGTGATCCTGGCGGCGACCACGTCGATCCCGAGGAAGATGGCGTTGGGGAGGACCCCGAGGATCTCCACGTCGAACGGCACCAGAGTGTCGCCCTGGATCACCGTGTAGCCGATCCCGTACATTCCCCGGGTCATCTGGCTCGTCGGGAAGGTCTGCGGCGGGCTCGAGCAGGGGACGGCGGCGGGCGCCGCCCCGGACCAGATGACCGTCGAGGCCAGGGCGATCGCCATGGCCGTGGCCGCGGCCGCGGCGGAACTGCGTTTGCGGCCGAAGCCGCGCCTGCGCATGGACATGGGAGCCTCCCCCTGTGACCGGGCGGACGGATGTTAGTCCTCAGACACTTGCAGGAAGAGGTCCGTTCCACCCAACGTGAACGGGTCTTCAGGAAAACCGCACGACTCAAGCGACCTGCGGCAGGCGGGCCGCACAGAACTCGCGATTGCGGGTGAGCGCCTCGCGCAACGCTTCGGGATCTCCCTGATGCCGCCGGAGGTCGAGCTCGAGCGAGACGGCGCCCGTGTACCCGCTGGACGACAGGTCCTCGAGGAACGGGTCCAACGGGAGCACCCCTTCGCCCAGCGGCAGGTGGGAGTCCCAGCCTTTGCCGGGATTGTCCGAGAGATGGACGTGCGCGATCCGTCCGCGAAGCGCGTCCAGCGTCTCGAGCAGGTCCAGGCCGCTGACCGCGGCGTGGCTGGTGTCGAGAACCACGTGGTCGAATCCGTCCAGGTCGGCCGGCGCGGTGACCGAATGGAAGGCCATCTGTCGACCCCGAACGTGAACCGGGAACATGTTCTCGATCCCGACGACGACCGGGGTAGCCTCGGCGAACACGGACAGCTCCTCGCGGAGCCATCGGCGGTATCCGGACTGCCACCGGAACGGCGGGTGGGCCACCACGAGCGGGGCCCCCACCTCCTCCGCCAGCTGGACGGCGCGGCGGATCTTGCCGATCGGGTTGGCGCCCCACACCCTCCGCGTCACCAGGAGGAACGGCGCGTGCAGGGCCTCGATCCGCAGCCCGAGGTCCTCGGCCAGCTCTCGGAGCCGCCTCGCGTCCCGCGTGTCGGGGTCTTTGGTCACCATCACCTCGATCCCGGAGAAGCCGGCATCCGCGATCAGCCCGAACGCGTCGGCAAGGGGCATCGAGAACACGCTGACCGTGGAGCAGGCGAGCCGTGGGCCGGCGGTCGGTGGGGGAGGTGTCACCGCGGCGATGCTAACAGCGCCGCTCCGCCGGACGACCGATCGGACGTCGCTATGCTCTCCCCCGCATGTGGGTGTTCCCGGCGCTGGCAGCGGTCGTGGCGGCGGCGTTCGGTGCCTTGCTGGCTCGCCAGTTCGCTCGGCGCCGCCGGTCGTACCAGGCCCTCTGGGCGATCGCGCTGCTCATGTACGCGATCGCGTCGGTCTCGGTGGCGTTCGGCGCGGCCGATGGCTGGACGACGGCGGAGTTCCGGGTCTACTGGGCGCTCGGGGCGGTCCTGAACGTGCCGTTCCTGGCGCAGGGGGAGTTGGACCTGCTGGTGCGGTCGCCGGCCATCCGGCTGGGCCTGTACGTGGTCCTGGTGTTCGTCACGGCCTATACGGTCGCCGTGGTGCGGACCGCCCCGGTGGACGTCTCGGCGCTGGCCGAGGACCTTCCGTCCGGCCGGGAGGTGTTCGGGGAGGGTTCGGCGGCCCAACAGCTCCCGAGGATCGTCTCCACCCCGGCGTACCTCGTCCTGTTGGGTGGCACGTTGTGGTCGGCGTGGCGGATGCGTGGACGTCCCGAGCTCCGCGACCGGTTCTGGGGAACGCTGCTGATCGCGTTCGGGGCCACGGTCATCGCCGGGTTCGGATCTGCATTCGCCGCCCTCGGCCATCTATTGCCGTTCTCACTGTCGCTCCTC
>DATHVC010000084.1:0-3428 GCA_035461565.1 Actinomycetota bacterium | reverse complement strand
GCGGCACCCTGCCGCCGGTGTCCTGGGTCATGCCGTATTCGGGCGTGGGCGAACACCCGGGGGCGGGCGAGCCGGTGTGGAAGGGGCAGCGCCACGTCACCCGCGTCATCAACGCGGCGATGCGCGGCCCGGACTGGGAGGAAACGGCGGTCTTCGTGGTGTGGGACGACTGGGGTGGGTTCTACGACCACGTCGAGCCCCCGAGGGTGGACCGCAACGGCTACGGCATCCGCGTGCCGGCGTTCATGGTGAGCCCGTGGGCAAAACGCGGCATGATCGACTCGCAGATCCTGTCGTTCGACGCCTATCTGAAGCTGATCGAGGACCTGTTCCTGGGGAGCCAGCGCCTGGACCCCGAGACGATGAGCCGCCCCGACTCGCGGCCACGGGTTCGCGAGAAGGCCAAGATCCTGGGCGACCTCCTGGAGGAGTTCGACTTCACGCAGGATCCGCTCCCACCCCTGATCCTCGAGCCCCGGCCCTGAACATCCGGCGGGCGGGTACGGGCCCCGCGCCGGCGCGCCTAGAATCGAGCCAGATGCAACTCGGGCAGACACCGACGTGAGCGCCGGCTCGGCCGCGAACGAGCGGACCGTCGATCGCCTCCGTGTGGCGGAGGTGGTCCTGCCGACGTTCGAGCAGCTCACCGAGCCGGGGAAGATCCCCGAGCGGATCCGCCGGGAGCTGGCGACGATCGACCCCGACGCCGCCCACCCGCTGAACCTGTTCCGGGTCCACTGGTACAACGCCGCGGACCGCCGGGCCACGGTCGAGGTCCCCGAGCACGTCGTGCTGCCCCCGGAGCTCACGGGGGTGGACGCCCGGATCGTGGTGGCGCTCGGCGACCGGTTCCCGATGATCGGCGCCCACAAGGTCCTGGCCGCGTACGCCTGCCTGGCGGCGCGGATCGTCGGCGGCGAGTTCGACCCGACGGTCCATCGGGCCGTGTGGCCATCGACCGGCAACTACTGCCGGGGCGGCGTGGCGATCAGCCGGATCATGGGCTGCCGCGGAGTGGCCGTCCTGCCCGAAGGCATGAGCCGGGAGCGGTTCGAGTGGCTCGAACGGTGGGTGGCCGAACCGGGCGACATCATCCGGACCCCCGGGGTGGAGAGCAACGTCAAGGAGATCTACGACGAATGCAATCGGTTGGCCGTGGACCCGGCCAACGTGATCCTGAACCAGTTCTCCGAATACCCGAACCACCTCGTGCACGAGCTGGTGACCGGGCGGGCGCTGGCCCATGTGTTCGAGACGCTCCGGGAGCGCAAGCCCTCGCTTCGGCTCCGGGCGTTCGTTTCGGCCTCCGGCTCGGCGGGGACGATCGCCGCCGGCGACCACCTGAAGGACCGGTACGGCTCGACCACCGTGGTCGCCGAGGCCCTCGAGTGTCCAACGTTGCTGCGCAATGGGTTCGGCGAGCACACCATCCAGGGGATCGGCGACAAACACGTGCCGCTGATCCACAACGTCATGAACACCGACGTGGTCGTCGACATCAGCGACCGCGACACGGATGCCCTGAACGTGCTCTTCAGCACCGACGTGGGGCGTTCACACCTGCGCCGCCGCGGGATCGACGACGCCACGATCCGGGCGCTCGACTGGTTCGGCCTGTCGAGCATCTGCAACGTGCTGGCCTCGATCAAGGCCGCGAAGCTGCTGCGGATGGCCTCCGACGACGTGATCGTGACCGTGGCCACCGACGGCGCGGCGATGTACCGGACCGAGGTGGACAAGGTCCTGGCGCGCGACTTCCCCGACGGGTTCGGCGAGGCCGAGGCGGCCGAGACGTTCGGGCGCTCGCTCGAGGGCCAGGGAACGTCCGACACGCTCGAGCTGAGGCACGAGGACCGCGAGCGCATCTTCAACCTCGGCTACTTCACGTGGGTCGAGCAGCAGGGCGTCTCGATCGAGGACTTCACGGCCCGGCGGGACCAGTTGTTCTGGCTCGGCCTGCGTGAGCTCGTCCCGGCCTGGGACGAAGGAGTACGCGAGCTCAACGCCCGCACCGGGCTGGGGGACGAGGCATGAGGGCGCCGCGCGGGACGGGCGGGAAGGAACGGGCATGACCGGCGGGCCGGCCACGATGGTTGTGTGCTCGGGCTGCGGCCAGCGGGCCACCGGTGCCGACCCGTTCCCGTTCCGGTGCCCGAGCGCGGGAACCGATGACGTGGACCACGTCATGGTGCGCGAGCTCGACCCGACCCACGTGAGCTTCCCGGACAACGACGATCCGAACCCGTTCGTGCGGTACCGAGAGCTGTTCCACGCCTATCACCTCGGCCACCAGAACGGGATGAGCGACGCCGACCACGTGCATCTGGTCGAGCAGCTCGACAAGGCGGTGGCGGCGGTGGACGGGCGCGGGTTCGCCGTGACGCCGTTCGAGCGCAGTGAGGCGTTGTCCGAGGCCGTGGGGTGTTCGGTCTGGGTGAAGGACGAGACGGGCAACGTCTCGGGGTCGCACAAGGCCCGGCACCTGATGGGCCTGATGATCCACCTGCTCGTCGCCGAGCAGACCGGGCTCGCGCCGCCGGACGGGCGCGAGCTCGCCATCGCGAGCTGCGGGAACGCGGCCCTCGCCGCGGCGGTGGTGGCCCGGGCGGCCGAGCGGCCCATCCGGGTGTTCGTCCCGACGTGGGCCGACGAGGCCATCGTTCGCCGTTTGCGCGACCTCGGCGCCACGATCGAGGTGTGCGAACGTGAGGTCGGCCTGCCCGGCGATCCGACGTACCACGCCCTCCGGCGAGCCATCGACGCGGGCGCGATCCCGTTCACCTGCCAGGGGCCGGACAACGGCCTGACCATCGAGGGCGGCCAGACCCTCGGCTACGAGCTGGTCTCGCAGCTCGCGCACGACGGCGAATCCCTGGACCGTCTCATCGTGCAGGTCGGCGGTGGCGCGCTAGCCAGCGCCTGCGTCCGCGCGTTCGAGGACGCCGCGCTGCTCGAGGCGCCCGAGCGTCTGCCGAAGGTGCACGCGGTCCAGACGCGCAACGCCCACCCGCTCGAACGCGCCTTCATGCGCGTCCGCCAGCGCGCCGGGTACGAGGCGGACCCCGAGAGCATCGTCGAGGCGATGGCGTGGGCCCGCACCCACCGCTCGGAGGTCATGTGGCCGTGGGAGGAGGAGCCCCGCAGCGTGGCCGAGGGCATCCTGGACGACGAGACCTACGACTGGGCCGCGGTGGTGGGGGGGATGCTCGCGACCGACGCGGCGCCGGTGCTCGTCTCGGAGGACCGACTGCGCGAGGCGAACGTGCTGGCTAGGGACGCGACGGGTATCCCCGTCAGCCACACCGGGTCGGCCGGGCTGGCCGGCCTGCTCGAGCTCGCGAGCCGGGGCGAGCTCCGGCCCGATGAACGGGTCGCAGTGCTGTTCACCGGCATCGAACGCGACGAGGAAGGTGAGGAGCACCGAGGAG
>DATHVC010000083.1:0-3685 GCA_035461565.1 Actinomycetota bacterium | reverse complement strand
GGTCGCCGCTACGGCCAGCGCCATCACGACGCCGGGGTGCCCGGCTCCGTCCAGCGCCCACACGCCGAGGCCCGCCAGCACGGCGGCGTCGGCGACTCGGTCCAGGATGCCGTCGAGCAGCGCTCCGGCTCGGCTCGCACGGACCTGGAGCCGCGCGATCTCCCCGTCCACGCCGTCGAGCACCGACGACACGTGCACCAGGATCGCGCCGAGGATCGCCGCGCCGGCACCGAGGGCGACCCCGGCGGCCACAGCCATCCCGAACGCCACGAACGAGACGACGTCCGGATGGATCGGCAGGTGCGCCAGGCCCATCGACAGACGGCTGGAGATGGGGCGGTTCAGGTACCGCGAGACCGGCCCGTCCGCGTCTTTGGTGAGCGACCGACGCAACAGCTTCGAGACGCGCCTGAGGTCCTCGGGCGTGTCCACGTCCTGCCACCACGCGGAGCGGGGGAGGGGCACCGCCGCGAGCGGGACCGAGCGCGCGAGCTCGGTCACCGCGCCCGCCAACGTGGCGTCGCCGCGGGCGGCGGCCCGCCGCTGCGCGTCGAACACCCCGGGGGTCAGGAGGAAGGCCCCGCAGTCGATGGCGGGATCGTCGAGCTCCTTCGAGAACTCGACCACGTGTTCCTGTCGGAGCCGCACCCGCGTCCCCTCGGCCCACGCCTCGGGATCCGGCTCGTGGTCCACGAGCACGCCGGGCCGGCCCGATTCCGCGCTCCGGGTCAACGCGGTGAGCGCGCCGTCGCCGAAGACGTGATCGGTGGTCACGAGCAGGAACAGGTCCTCGCCGGCAACGTAGGGCCCGGCCGCGGCGAGCGATGCGCCGTTGCCGAGCTCCCAGTCTTCGGCCAGGGCCGCCTTGACGTGGCCCGGGGCGAGCCGGTCGACCACCGCCGCCACGGGTCCCGCCTGGTAGCCGACGACGACCACCACGCGCTCGATGCCTTCGGCGAGCAGGCCCCGGACGGCGCGTTCGACCAGCGATCGGCCGCCGACGCGCACGAGCGCCTTCGAGCCGCCCCCGGTCACGTCGTTCAGGCGTTCGGACCGCCCGGCCGCGAGGACCACGCCGACCTTCGGTCTGGCCACCGGAACCTCGGCCGACGACGGGTTGCGCGCCCGCCCGGCCGAGGCGTGATCGAACAACGTCTCCGACATCCGCCCCCCCGCCCCAGTTGCTCCTCGCGCTACCGCTTCGTCACGTGAGCGCGTGAACGGGTCTACGTTGTATCAGGTCCGCGACCGGGCCATCCCGTGAACGTCTCGGGACCGCGTTTGCGCAGCTCGTTTCCGATGACGTTTCGCTGGATCTCCGAGGTTCCCTCCCAGATCCGATCGACCCGGAGCTCGCGCCACAGGCGTTCGATCGGTTGCTCGCGCATGTACCCGCGGCCGCCGTGGATCTGGACCCCGCGGTCCACGATGCGGCCGGCCGTCTCCGAACAGACGAGCTTGACCGCGGACGCCAGGGCGTGGAGCCGCTTCCGGTCGATCCCGCCTCGGGCCGCCTCCCAACCCACTCGGTACAACATCGACTTGGCTGCGAGGAGCTCGGCGGCCATGTCCGCCAGCGCGAACTCGACCGCCTGGAAGTCCACGATCGGCTGGCCGAACTGCTCCCGACCGGTGGCGAACGTGAGCGAGAGCTCGAGCGCCCGCGTGGAGGCGCCCACGGTGCGAGCGCCGATCATCAGCCGCTCCTCGACGAACCACTCCTTCGTGAGCTCGAACCCGTCCCCGATCTCGCCGAGCACTGAGTCGGGGCGCAGTCGAACGTCGCGGAACGCGAAGATCGGGTGCTCGTACACGAACGTGTGCATGTATTTCGGCGTGCGGACGAGCTCGACGCCCGGCAGGTCCTTGTCCACGAGGAAGACCGTCGCCTGCGCCGGATCGCCATCGACGTGGGCGTGGACGAGGAAGAAGTCGGCGACGTCGCCCGAGGTGACGTGCCACTTCTCGCCGTTCAGCACCCACCCGTCGCCGTCGCGCAACGCCGACGTCTTCACCATCGTCGGGTCCGAGCCGGCCCCGGCCTCCGTGATCGCGTACGCGTCCCGGCGTTCGCCCCGGATGGCCGGCCGGAGATAACGATCCTTCTGCTCCTCGGTCGCCGACGCCAGCGGGATCGACGGGCGCCATGGCAGGTCCCAGAGCGCCCCGGTGGCGCGGCCCCACTGCTCCTCGACCAGGATCTGCTGGAACAGGTCGAGCCCCTGCCCGCCGTCCTGCGCCGAGTGATTGACGGCGTTGAAGCGGCGTTCGAGGACGGCTCGTTTGGCGACGGCGTGGCTCTCGGGCGACAGGCCGTCGCGGTGCTCGCACTCGTCTTCGAGCGGCAGGAGCACCTCGTCGGTGAACGCACGAGCTCGCTCCCTCAGCTCCCGATCGCGTGGCGTGAGCTCGAGGTCCATCGACTTCACCCGGCCGGCGGGCAGGTCGAGCCGATGATCGCGGCCGTGCGACGCCCCGCCTCGACGTCTTTGTAGCCCACGGCCAGGATCGTTCCGTCGGGCAGGGCCGCGATCCCCACGAGGGCGTCCGAGCCGGGGAACGAGGCACCCTCGACGTTCGACCAGGCGGCCCCGTCGAACCGCAACACGGTCGATCGCGTCCGTTCGCCCTCGCCGACGCGGCGGTGCCCGACCGCCCACACGTCTTCGGGGCTCACCGCCGCCACCCCGAACAGCTCCTCCTCGGCCCGGATGGCGTCCTCCTCGGTCCACTCGGCGCCGTCGTACCGGAGCAGCGGCACGCCGACCGCCCAGACGTCGGTCCCGCTCACCGGCCGGATCGCGTTCGTTGGTCCGCGGCTGTTCGAGTCGGTGCGCGTCCACGTCAGGCCGTCGAAGTGGATCAACAGCGGGGTGTTGCGGCGATACCCGGCGGCCCACAGGTCGGTCGGTCCGAGCCCTCCCACGTCGAGGAGGGCGCTGCGAGCCTGCCCCACGGCGCGACCGGGATCCACCTCCGTCCATTCGGTTCCGTCCCAGTGCAGAACGAGCGACTCCTCGAGCATCGCGGCGGGGTCGCCGACGGACCCCACGGCCCAGACCTCGCTCGGGGAGAAGGCGGCCACGCCGTTCAAGCTCCCGGTGATCTCGTCCGGCGGCGCGACCTCCAGCCACTCGGACCCGTCGAAGTGCAGGACGAGCGGGCGGTCACCGAACCCGCTCGCCTTGCGCCCCACCGCCCAGACGTCGTTGGGACCGGAGGCGTCCACCCCCCGTAGCTCGTTGAACTGCGATCCGGGGCTCGGTCCCTCCTCGGCCGTCCACGCGACGCCGTCCCACCGTTCGATCAGGACCGCCGTGGGGACCTCGGGCGCGCCGGAGGCGCCAACCGCCCAGGCTTCGGCGGACGAGAGCGCCACGACGTCGTTCAGCCAGTTCGACGCCTCGCCGGGATCGGCGGACAGGGCGACGTCGAACGTGGGCGTGCACGGAGGAGGCGGCGGCGTCGTGGGGGTGGTCGTGGGGGCAACCGGCGGGGGCGCCGAGTCGCCGCCGGCCGAGATGCCGGCGACGATGCCGGCGCCGATCGCCAGGGTGAGCCCCGCGGCGATGCCGCCGTTGATCAGCGCCCGGCGGCGCAGGGCATCGATCACCACCGCCGGTCGGGCCTCCGGAGGACGGAACGTTTGCGGGCGTGCTCGCGCCCCCGGTAACCTCGGCCTCCC
>DATHVC010000082.1:0-7746 GCA_035461565.1 Actinomycetota bacterium | reverse complement strand
GCCGACGAGCTCGCCGCGCTGCGCGCGTGGTTGGCCCGGCACCGTCCGCGGCTGGAGGCGACGGACGTTCCGCTCGCCGAACCCACGGCCGGGGGGGCCGCGCTGCACCACCTGCTGGCGCGGCTGCGCGAGGCCGACCGGCCGGGGGGCGACCGCCCGGGCCGCGGCTAGACTGATTTCGTGGAGCGCGCGGTCATCCTCGAGGGCGCCCGGACGCCGATCGGACGGTTCCTCGGGTCGTTCAGCGAGGTCCCCACCGTGGAGCTCGGGGAGCTCGCCGCGAAAGAGGCCCTGCGCCGCGCGAGCCTCGAGCCGGACCAGATCGACCAGACCATCATCGGCCACGCGCGCCAGGCCGGGAACGGCCCGAACACCGGACGCCAGGTGAGCATTCGCGCCGGCGTCCCCGACCCGGTGTCCGCCTACAACGTGAACATCGCGTGCGGTTCCGGCATGAAGGCGGTGCAACTGGCGGCGCAGCAGATCCAGCTCGGCGACTCCGAGGTTGTCCTCGCCGGTGGTATGGAGAACATGACGCGCGTCCCGTTCCTGCTCGACCGCATGCGCACCGGGTACCGGATGGGCGACGCGCACGTGTACGACGCGATGTACCGCGACGGGCTGCTGGACCCCCTCTGCGGGCTGATCATGGGAGAGACCGCCGAGAACCTCGTGGACCGGTACGACATCTCGCGCGAGGAGCAGGACGAGTTCGCCCTGTGGTCACAGCAGAAGGCCGAGGCCACCAAGGCGGTCCGGGCCGAGGAGATGTTCCCGGTCGAGGCGCCGAAGGGGAAAGGCACCGTGACGCTCGCCGAGGACGAACACCCTCGCCCGGAGACCACCGCCGAGGCGCTCGCGAAGCTCCGGCCGGTGTTCCGCGAGGGCGGAAGCGTGACGGCCGGCAACGCCAGCGGGATCACGGACGGCGCCGCCGCGATGGTGCTGATGAGCGAGTCGCGCGCCCGCGCCGAAGGTCGCGAACCGATCGCGCGCGTCGTCGGGATGTCGTGGGCCGGTGTGCCGCCCGAGATCATGGGCATCGGCCCGGTCCCGGCGACCCACCTCGTGCTCGAGCGCACCGGACTGTCACTGGCCGACCTGGACCTGATCGAGATCAACGAGGCGTTCGCCGCGCAGGTGATCGCCTGCGAGCGCGAGCTCAAGCTCGATCGCGACCGGTTGAACGTGCGCGGCGGTGGGATCTCACTCGGCCACCCGATCGGGATGAGCGGCGCGCGGCTGATCCTGACCCTGGCGTACCAGATGCGCGAGCGGGGGGTCGCGCTGGGCCTCGCCACCCTGTGCGTCTCCGGCGGCCAGGGGCTCTCCGTCATCCTCGAGCGCGCCTGACCCACCGAAAGGAACCGACATGGCCGTGCACTCCGTCGTGCTGATCCAGTGCGAGATCGACGCGATCCCCGAAGCCGCCCAGGCCATCGCGGAGCTCGATGGCGTGTCGGAGGTCTATTCGGTGGCCGGGGAGTTCGATCTGGTCGCGATCGTGCGCGTGGCCCAACACGACGACCTGGCCACGGTCATCCCCGGCGGGATCGCCAAGGTGCCGGGCGTGGCGCGAACCGAGACGCTGATCGCGTTCCAGGTCTACTCGAGACACGACCTGGACCGCCTGTTCGCGATCGGCTTCGACGAGCGGATCTCTTAGCTCATCGCCCAGACGACGAGCGCGACGATCACGGCGATCGCCGCGATCAGGTAGACGAGGTCGCCGAGCTTGACCTTTCCCGGTTGCCGAACGTTGAAGCCCATACTCACCTCGTGTCGCCGTCGGCCGCGAGGCGGTAATACTCGCGGAACTTCTCCTCGGACAACCACCGGGCATGCTGGCGCACGGTGGAGGCGTACCTGCCTGCCTCCGCCTGGTCCCGGCAGGCCCGGGAGGAGACCACCCTCCCGGCGGGGTCGACGATATCCACGGCCCACCCCTTCGATCCGCCGCGAACCGCTACCCCGTAACGGTTGGGACGATCAGACGCGGTGGGCACCGTGGAGCCGCTCCAGTCGTTCGAGGTGCCCGCGGAGCCGTTCCAGCACGGTGTCCGCGTGCAGCACGAACTCGGGCTCGAGGTCGGCCACCTTCTCGAGCGCGTTTTCGAGCGTGCTGCCGGCGCTCTCGGCATCGCGGAGCGCCTGCACGAGCACGGCAGCGTAGTCGGGCTGGAAGGGCTGGCCGTCCCATGGACAGACGCCGCCGTTCTGCAGGACCTGCTGGACGAGGAACTCGCGACCGCATCGCCGGCACGTTCCCTTGATCTTCACACGGTCTCCTTCTCGGTTCGCTGCACGAGCTCCACCAGCCGGTTCGCCAGCTCGAAGGGGTCGACGGGTTTGACGAACCACGCATCGGCTCCCGACCAACGCGCCAGCCACTGATCCTGTCGTCGGTCCAGCAGGATCACGATCACCCCTCCAAACGGCTCGAGGTCGCCGCGGAGCGTTCGGGCCAGCGAGAAGGCCCCGGCTCGCGACGCGATCTCGTCTGCCACGATCACCTCGGGTCCTTCGCGCCGGGCGATCCGGGCGGCCTCATCACCGTCTCGCGCCTCGAGGAACTCGAGCGGTTGCCCGGTGGCGCGTTCCACACTGCGCACCGCGAGACGCATCAGGTCGCGCGCTTGTTGATCCGGCGACACCAGCAGCACCCGCATCGGCGGCGAGTCTACCAACGGCCCCCTCGTGGACGGCCGAGCCACGGCCGCCCCCCCGTATCATGGGCTTCGTGTCGGCGACGACCGGGGCCGATCGGTGAACGAGGAGGTCTACCTCGACCACGCCTCGTCCGCGCCGCTCGACCCGCGGGCGCGAGAGGCCTTCCTCTCCGCGCTGGACGAGTTCGGCGACCCGCTGCGCTTGCACCGGAACGGTATTCGGGCCCGCGGGGTGCTCGACGAATCCCGGGCCGTCGTCGCGTTCGCCCTGGGGTGTCAGCCCGACGAGATCGTCTTCACGAGCGGCGGCACCGAGTCGGTCGCCCTGGCCATCTGGGGCGGCGTTCGGCCCGTTCGTGAGCTCGGCCGGCGGATCGTCACGACGACGGTCGAACACCCCGCGGTCGGTGGCGTGCTTCACACCCTGGAGACGGACGGGTTCGAATCCGTCCTCGTCGAGGTCGACGGAGACGGTCGGGTCGATCTGGACCGCTTCGGCGCCGAGGTGCGGCGGCGGGGAACCTTGCTCGCCTCGGTCCAGCACGCCAACCACGAGGTCGGCACCATCCAGCAGATCGCCGAGGCGGCCTGGCTCTGCCGGGAGTCGAAGGTGCTCTTTCACTCCGATGCGTGCCAGACGGTCGGCCGGCTCCCGGTCGACGTCCACACGCTCGACGTCGACCTGTTGTCGCTGTCGGGGCACAAGTTCGGCGGCCCGCCGGGCGTCGGGGCACTCTACGTGCGTCGGGGCGTCACCATCGCGGCCTACCCGTGCGGGGACGACCGGGAGCGCCGCCGCCGGTCGGGGATGGAGAACGTGCCCGGCGTCGCGGCCATGGCCGCCGCCCTGGCGGCGCGTCTGGAGGATCTCGCCGACCGGGCGGCCCGCCACTGGACGCTGACGGAGCGCCTGCGCACGGGGATCGTGGAGCGAGTCCCCGACGCCACGGTGCACGGGCATCCCAGCCAGCGTGTGCCGCACCTGGTGGGGTTCTCCGTTCGCGGCCTCGACGCCGAGGTGTTGAGCATGGCCCTGGACGATCAGGGGTTCCGGGTGGCCGCCGGGTCGAACTGCTCGGGAGCGACGGGTGACCCGTCCTCCGTGCTGGAGCACCTCGGGCATCCCGGCACGGTCAGCTTCCGGGTCGGCGTGGGCGCCGACACCACCGAACGCGACGTGGACACGCTTCTCGAGGTGCTTTCGTCGATGGTCCGCGAGCTGCGAAACGTGGAGCGGGCCGCCGGGGCCGCCATGTCCCGCCATGGGTCGGACCTCAGCTGACCGTCCAGGTGTCGCCGGAGTGCAGCAGCGCGCCGAGGTCTCCTCGGCCGAGCCGGGCGGTGGCCGCCTCGAGCTGCGCCATGGCGGCCTCGCCGTAGACCGGCCGCTCGACCTCGCGGAAGACGCCGATACAGGTCGGCTCGTGCGGGCCCCGCGACAGGTGCGTGAGCGCGAACGCCAACGACGGTCGTCCGTGCACGTCGTGGACGACGATGTCGCCCGGGTCGACGTCGTCGACCTTGGCGATCACCAGCCGCCCGTTGTCGCCGACGGCCACGCAGCGGCTCCCCTCGTCGAACACGACCGGCCCGCCGTGGGTCAGGCGAATCTGGTTGTGCGCTCCCTGGGGCTTCTCGCGTAGGAGGTCGAACGCGCCGTCGTTGAACACGTTGCAGTTCTGGTAGATCTCGACGAACGCCGCGCCGCGATGTTCGGCTGCCTGCCGCAAGACCTGCGTCAGGTGCTGCCGGTCGTTGTCGATCGTCCGCGCCACGAAGGTGGCCTCGGCGCCGAGCGCGAGCGCGATCGGGTCGAACGGATGGTCGACCGATCCGAAGGGGGTGGACTTGGTGACCTTTCCCTCCTCCGACGTCGGCGAATACTGACCCTTCGTCAGGCCGTAGATCTGGTTGTTGAACAGCAGGATCTTCAGGTTGACGTTCCGGCGGAGCGCGTGGATCAGGTGGTTGCCGCCGATCGACAACCCGTCGCCGTCGCCGGTGACCACCCACACCGAGAGGTCCGGACGCGCCGTGGCGATACCCGTCGCGATGGCCGGCGCGCGCCCGTGGATCCCGTGCACGCCGTAGGTGTCCATGTAATAGGTGAAACGTCCCGAACACCCGATCCCCGACACGAAGACCGTGTGGTCGGGGTCGATCCCGAGCTCGGGCATGAACGACTGGACCGTGGCCAGGATGGCGTAGTCGCCGCACCCCGGACACCACCGGACCTCCTGGTCGCTGGTGAAGTCCTTCTTCGTGAGGGTCCCCACGGACCCGTTGCCGTCGCCGACGTCGCTCATCCGTCCATCACCTTTCCTGGCCCCACCCAACCCGCAGGATCTCGGCCTCGAGCTCGTCCAGGTGCAGCGGCAGCCCCTGGACCTTCGCGAAGCTCCGGGCGTCCACCAGGTACCGTCCCCGGATCAGCAGCGACAGCTGCCCCAGGTTCACCTCGGGGATCAACACCTTCCGGTACCGCGACAGGACCTCTCCGAGGTCTCGGGGGAACGGGTTCAGGTGTACGAGGTGCGCCGTCGCCACCGATCTGCCCTGCTCCCGAACGCGCCGGGCGCAGGCCCGGATCGTCCCGTACGTCGACCCCCAGCCCAGGACGAGCAGCTCCGCGTTCCCGTCCGGGTCGTCCACCTCGAGCGGCGCGATCGACTCGGCGATCTTCTCTACCTTGGCCGCGCGCAGCTGGGTCATGCGTTCGTGGTTCTCGGGGTCGTAGCTGATGTCCCCGGTGCCGTCCTCCTTCTCGAGCCCACCGATGCGGTGCCGAAGGCCCGGTGTGCCGGGGATGGCCCACGGGCGGGCCAGGTTCTGGTCGCGCAGGTAGGGCAGGAACTCCTGCCCGGCGTTCGGCTCGGTGGCGAAGTCCGGGTCGATGGCGGGCAGCGAATCGACCTCCGGGATCGACCACGGCTCGGACGAGTTGGCCAGGAACGTGTCGGACAGCAGGATCACCGGCGTCCGGAACGTCACCGCGATGCGCGCCGCCTCCAATGCGGCGTCGAAGCAGTGGCCCGGCGAACGCGACGCCACCACCGGCATCGGGGACTCGCCGTGCCGGCCGAACAGCGCCAGGAGCAGGTCCGCCTGCTCGGTCTTCGTCGGCATTCCGGTGGACGGGCCTGCCCGCTGGACGTCGACGATCACCATGGGAAGCTCGAGGGTCACGGCCAGCCCGAGCGTCTCAGCCTTCAGGTCCATACCGGGGCCGCTCGTCCCGGTGACCCCGAGGTCTCCGGCGAACGCAGCTCCCAGGGCCACGTTGGCGGCCGCGATCTCGTCCTCGGCCTGGAGCGTGATGACGCCGAAGTTCTTCAGCCGGGACAACTCGTGCAGGAGCTCGGAGGCCGGCGTGATCGGGTAACTCGCGTAGAACAGCCGAAGCCCGCTGCGTTCGGACGCGGCCACGAGGCCCCACGCCAGTGCGGTCGCGCCCGACATGTTCCGGTAGGTGCCGGGCTTCGCGGGGGCCGGTTTGACCACGTAGGACGTCGCGAACAGCTCGGTCGTCTCGCCGAAGTTGTAGCCGGCCTTGAACGCCGCAACGTTGGCGTCGTACACCTGCGTCTTCTCGCCGAACTTCTTGTGCAGCCAGTTCAGCGTCACGTCCGTGGGCCGCCCGTACATCCACGAGAGCAATCCGAGCGCGAACATGTTCTTGGAGCGCTCGGCTTCTTTGCGGGTGAGACCGAGCTCCTCGACCGCGCGGACCGTGATCGAGGTCATGGGCACCTTGAACACCTGATAGCCGTCGAGGGTTCCATCGCCGGTGGGGTCCGTCGTGTACCCGGCCTTGGCCAGGTTGCGATCGGTGAAGGCGTCCTCGTTGAGGATCACCGTGCCGCCCTTCTCCACCTGGTCGAGCTCTGCCTTCAGGGCCGCCGGGTTCATCGCCACGAGCACGTTCGGGTGGTCGCCCGGAGTCAGGATGTCGGTGGAGGCGAACTGGATCTGGAAGGCCGACACGCCGTGGACCGTTCCGGCCGGCGCTCGGATCTCGGCGGGGAAGTCCGGCAGCGTCGCGAGGTCGTTGCCGAGGACGGCCGTCGCGCTGGTGAACCGATCGCCGGTCAACTGCATCCCGTCGCCCGAGTCGCCCGCGAACCGGACGACGACGCTCTGCTTCTCCTCGACTTGTTTGGCCATCCGTCACCGGGCGTGGCCCGGCTCCCCCTCCTTCGATGGGTTCCTTCGATGGGTCATGGTCTCGGGGAACCTGCACCTCTAGGGTACCGCGACCGGACGAACCGGCCGGCCGGGCGGCGATAGATTGGCCGAATCGTCGACGAGGAAAGGATCCGGAATGAGGACTCGCAGGCTCGGCGCACACGCACCGGAGCTCTCCGTGATCGGGTTCGGCGCCTGGGAGGCGGGCGGCGGGAGCGAGTGGGGCGCCGCGCCACCCGACGACGACGTGATCGAGGTCATCCGGACCGTGTTCGAGACGGACATCAACTGGATCGACACCGCCGAGGGATACGGTGCCGGCCATTCCGAGGAGCTGGTGGCCCGGGCCGTCGAGGGCCGCCGCGAGGAGGTCCTGATCGCCACCAAGGTGGCCCCCGAGCCCGACGGGACCGGACACCGCCCCGAGCAGGTGGCGGAGGCATGCCGGAAGAGCCTGCGCCGGCTCCGGACCGACCACGTCGACCTGTACCAGCTCCACTGGCCGGATGAGACCGGCGTCCCGATCGAGGACACCTGGGGCGCCATGGCGGCCCTCGTGGACGAGGGGTTGGTCCGGTTCGCGGGCGTCTCGAACTTCGACCGTCCGCTGATCGAGCGGTGCCTGGCGGTCCGGCACGTGGACTCGCTCCAGCAGGAGTTCTCGATGCTGCGGCTGGCGGACCGGGACCTGATCCGGTGGTGCGGTGACCAAGGCGTCGGCGTGGTGACGTACGGACCCCTCGCGTACGGGCTCCTGACGGGGACGATCACCGCCGAGACGACGTTCGCCCCGGAGGACCATCGCGTGCGGGAGCGCGCGGCGCTGTTCGGCCCGGGGAACCGGGAGCGCCACCTGGCGGCCGTCGAGGCCATGCGCCCGATCGCCGAGCGG
>DATHVC010000081.1:0-25062 GCA_035461565.1 Actinomycetota bacterium | reverse complement strand
TCGGGTTCGGCCTGTTCTACTGGGGCACGCAGCGCGTCCCGGCGGGGGTCGCCTCCGTGATCATGGGCGCCGTCCCGCTGCTGACGCTCCTGCTCGCGTTGCTTCAGCGGATCGAACGTTTCCGCCTTCGAGGGCTGGTGGGGGCGTTCCTGGCCATCGCCGGGATCGGGGTGATCTCCTCCTCGCGGGCGGGAGGCGGGTCCTTTCCGATCCTGTCGCTGCTCGCCGTGGTCGGCGCCGCCGCGAGCGCGGGCCAGTCGGCCATCCTGGCGCGTCGCATCCGGCTCGTGCATCCCCTGGTGCTCAACGCGATCGGCATGGGGGTGGGGGCGGGCCTGCTCCTGGCGCTCTCGGCCTTGTCGGGCGAGGCGCGCGAGCTCCCGGCGTCCGGCGGCGTGTGGGCGGCGCTCGTGCTCATGGTCCTGTGGTCCCCTCCGCTGTTCGTGTTGTTCGTGTTCGTGGTCCAGCGGTGGTCGGCCTCCGCCGCCTCATACCAATTCGTGCTCTTCCCCCTGGTCTCGATCGTGCTGGCCGGCCTCCTCTTGGGCGAGGCCGTCTCGCCGTCGCTCGTGCTCGGCGCGCCGCTGGTCTTGCTGGGCGTCTACGTGGGGGCGCTGTCTTCGGCCGCACGCCCGGCGGAACGCGAACCGGCGACCTCCGCGCACTGAAACGGCCGGCCGCCGGTTGCGGCGCCGTCTCCCATCCCACAGGATTCTCGACGGCACAAGGGGGGAGAGGAGGCCGATCGATGGTGCTCGTCCAGTTCCGCGTTCGCGTTTCCGACGTCGAACGTTTCAAGGCGACGCAGGAGCGATTCACCCCGGTCATGGAAAAGCTCGGCGGCCGGAACCACCGCGCCTACTGGGCCGAGTCCGACCCGAACGAGGTGACGACCTTCAGCGAGTGGGACTCCCACGACGCGATGATGGCGGCGACCGACCAGTTCGGCGAGGACTTCAATCGCGAAGCGGGGACCGAAGGCCTCGAGTGGGAGACGCGCATCTGGCACGAGCTCTGAGTCCCGGTCGCGCCGTCGCGGCGCCGCACCAACGTTTCGAGTAGCGTGCGGGACCGTGAGCGGCGCCCGGATCGCCACCCTGGCCGTTCGGTTCCTGTGTGAGCTCGCCATGCTCGCCGGCCTCGCGTATTGGGGCTTCCAGCGCGGCGAGGGAGCGCTCGGATGGGTCCTCGGGATCGGCGCGCCGCTGATCGCAGCCGCGATGTGGGGGCTCTTCGTCTCGCCCAAAGCGGTCGTCCCGGTGCCGGGGCAGACTCGCGTGATGATCGAGTTCTTCCTGTTCGGGTTCGTCGCCCTGGCATTGGCGAACGCCGGCGTCCCGGCGTTGGGCGTGGCGCTCGGCCTGGCGGGGATCGGCACCTCGGTGCTGAACGCCGCGCAGCAGCGCGAGGCGGAGGTCGGCCCGAGACCGCGACGTTCGTAGACGGCCGGTCCGAGCGGCCGCCCATACGATCTCGTCGCATGGCCGAACCGTCGCGGGGTGGAGGCTGGATCGCCGGCCTCCGACCCCGGCCTCGGGGGCGTCGCTCCGGCAGGACGGCGTCTACGGGCGGTGCGCCATCCGATCTACCCCGGCACGCTCCTCGTCGCGCTCGGCTTGTCCCTGATCACGTCAGTTCCTCCCCGGGGTGCGCCGAGCAGCTCGCTCCGGGTCAGACCGAGCGCTGGTAGGCGCGGAAGGCCCGCGTCGCCAGGAGGCTGCACGCCACGGCCAGCAGGGCGAGCAGCCCCAGTCGGCCGAGGATGAACCCCCAGTCCGCGCCGGGGAACACCGCGCGGCGCCCCGCCTCGACCGCCCAGTTCACCGGGTTGAACCGGGCGAACGTCCGGATCCAGCTGGCGCCCAGCTGCTCCTGGGGCAGGAACACCGTGGACAGGAACGTGAGCGGCAGGATGATGAAGTTCACCGCCGCGATCACGGTCTCCTCTTTGCGAACGACGACCGACATCGCGTTCGACAACGCGCCGAAGATCGACCCGAGCAGGATCCCGGCGACGATCAGGATCATGACCCCGAAGATGGTGGAGTAGTCGGCGCCGGTGAGGAACCCGATCAGGAGCAGGATGGCCGACTGGATGGCCGCGATGATGGCGAGCTGCACCATCCGGCCGAAGATGATGGCCCCTCGGCTGGCGGGGGTGACGAGGAACCGGTCCATCACGCCGTGGTTGATGTCCTCGATCACGCCGAACCCGTTCCATCCCCCGGAGAACAGGGCCGTCATCACGACGACGCCCGGGGTCAGGTAGGTCAGGTAGTTCAGGGTGCCGAAGCCGCCGAGCTCGGTGATGTTCTTGAAGGCCTGCCCGTACAGAAGGATCCAGATGATCGGCTGGATGAGCGTGATGGCGATCCAGACCGGCTGGCGGAACAACATCAACATCTGGCGCTGCGACATGTACCAGGTGTGGCGGATGGCGGTTGTCATCGGCGGGCCTCCTGCTTCTGGCGTTCCTGCTGCTCGGCGGCCGCCGCCGTCTCGGCCTCGGTGAAGCTGCGGCCGGTGTGCCGGAGGTACACGTCATCGAGCGACGGGCGCGACACGGTCACGCTCGTCACGCCGACCCCGTGCGCCTCGAGCGCCTGGAGCACGACCGGGACCGCCCGGGCGCCGTCGTCCGTCCGGGCGCGGAGGGTCTGGCCCTCGACCTGCACCTCGCGCACGTCTCTGAGGGTCTCCAGCGCGCGAGTCACCCGTCCGTTGGCCTCGGGCTCGGCCAGCTCGACGTGGATGGCATCGCCCCGCAGCTCGCCCTTGAGCTCCTCGGCGGCGCCGGCGGCGACGATCTTCCCGCGGTCCACGATCACCAGGCGTTCGGTGAGCGCGTCGGCCTCCTCCAGGTAGTGGGTGGTGAGGAAGATCGTGATGCCGTGCTCTGAGGTGAGCCGGGTGATCTCGGCCCACATGTCCGCCCGGACCTCGGGATCCAGCCCCGTGGTCGGCTCGTCCAGGAACAGGACCCGGGGTTCGTGGACCAGGCCGAGCGCGATGTCCAAACGCCGCTGCATCCCGCCCGAATACGTCTTCACGATGCGGTTGCCCGCCTCGCCGAGCCCGAACCGCTCCAGCAGCTCGGTGACCCGGCGTTCGAGGTCGTTGCCGCGCATGCCGAAGAGCTGGCCCTGGAGCCGGAGGTTCTCGCGGCCGGTGGCCTCCCGGTCCACGCCCGAGCGTTGTCCCACCACGCCGATGGCCCGGCGCACCGCGTCGGGCTGGCGCAGGACGTCGAACCCGGCCACGTGGGCGTCGCCGGCATCGGGGCGCGACAACGTGGTCAGGATCTTTACGGTGGTCGACTTGCCGACGCCGTTCGGTCCGAGCATGCCGAACACGGTCCCGGCTCGCACCGACAGGTCGAGCCCGTCGAGGGCCCGCACGTCCCCCGGGTAGGTCTTGACGAGCCCCTCGGCTTCGATCGCGACGTCCATTTGCATCTCCTTGCCGCCTCTCCTCGTGTCCTGCTGTATGCTTCGACAGTCGGACAGTTTTAGAATAGAAAGCTTCCAATGTCAAATGACCGTCGGCGATCTCCGCGCGACGACCTGATCGACCGGGTCGGCCAGGAAATCTATGAGTTCCAGAACGCGGCCGACGCGGTGGACGACGCGGTGGCGGCGGTCCTGGGGCTGAATCCCACCGACCAGCGGTGTCTCGGCCTGCTCGTCCTGCGAGGCCCGATGACCGCCGGGCGTCTGGCGCGACACGCCTCCGTGTCCGCTGGGGCGATGACCGCGTCGCTGGATCGACTCGAGGAGGCCGGGTACGTCCGGCGGGTCCGGGACGAAGGCGACCGCCGCCGCGTGGTGGTGGAGGCCACGCCGGAGGCGCGAGAGGCGGCGTGGAGCTTGTACCGGCCGCTCGCCGAGGAGGGCGCCCGCCGCTTGTCCGGATACACGAACGAGCAGCTCCGCATGATCGTGCAGTTCCTCCACGACGCGACCGAGCTCCAGCTGGCGTACGCGGATCGGCTGCGCATGCTCGTCTCGCCCGCCGAAGGATCGTCGATCGGTTCGGCCGTTCGGACGGCCGCGGAGCGGCTGAAGGCGGCGCGGCGCGAGGCGAAGTCCCTCGCGCGCGGGATCAAGATCGATCTGAAGCTGGTCACCGGCGAGATGAAGAAGGTCCGGAACGAGCTGAAGGCCGAGCTGAAGGCGGAGCTCGACGACGTGAAGCGGGAGCTCCGCTAGTCGTCGCTGAGGATCGTCTTCAGCGTGGACATCGCGTTCATGGCCGGCGGGAAACCCGCGATGAGCGCGGTCTGGATGATCACCTCGCGCAGCTCGTCCCCGGACAGGCCCGCCGAGAGCGAAGACCGCAGGTGGACCGGGAGTTGTGACGACCGTCCGGTGGCCACGAGCGCCGCCACGGTGGCGATCTGCCGTTCGCGCAGCGTCAGCGTCGGGCGGGTGTAGACGTCGCCGTAGGCGACCTCGATGATGAGCCGGCCGAGATCGCCCATCGACTCGATCGTGGCCAGGGAGCGTTCCCCGTGCACCTCGCGCAGCTTGGCCCGCCCTCGCTCGTACCTGTTCTCCTCCGTCACGGTCCCCTCCTCGTGAGTCTTCGTGATGGTTCCGGGGGACGCTAGCGCCTCCGCGGCGCCGCGGCTGGTCTCGGCGATACTGGCCGCGTCGTGGACGAACCCACCGTGTCGGAGGAGACCGAGGCCCTTCAGGCCTCGCCACCGCCGGGCGAGCGCGGCCGGGACCAGCGGGTCATCCTCGGCAACACCGGGCAGAACGTCGTGGGCCTTGCGATCGGGGCGCTCGCGACGTTCGCGGCCCAGGTCCTGATGACCAACCGCCTGGGGCGGGAGGGATTCGGCGTGGTGACGCTCACGACCCAGTTCGCCTTCATCGCGGCCGCCGCCACGAGGTTCGGCATGGACGTGGCGAACGTCCGCCTCGTGGCCATCCTGGTCGGCCGGGGCGGGGCGGACCGGTCGCGAGGGTTGGTGCGTCGTTCTGCCGGGATCGCGGCGGTGGTGTCGATCCCGTTCGCGCTGGTGGCCGTGCTGCTCTCGCCGTGGCTGGCCGAGACGTTCAGCGGCCGGGCGAGCGTCGCCGAGCCGGCCTTCCGGGCGGCGGCCGTCACCATCCCCATCGCGGCGCTGGCCTTCACCTACCTCGGCGCGACCCGGGGACTGAAGATCATGCGGTTCACGCTCTACGCGCAGTGGATCGCCCAACCGATCGGGTGGATCGCCCTCACCCTCGCGATGTGGGCGGCGATCTCGTCCACACCGTGGGTGGCCACGGCCGCCTTCGCAGCCTCATGGGCCCTCGCGCTCGGCATCGCCTGGTACGGGTGGGAGAAGGAGCAGGCGCGGTTCCCGGCAGGGGTGTACGCCGAGCACATCCCCGAGGAGCGGACCGCGGCCCTGCTTCGCTTCGGCGCGCTGCGCGCTCCGGCCACGTTGTTCAGCCAGCTCATCTTCTGGACGGACTTCTTCGTCCTGTCGATCCTGTGGAGCGGGCGGGGCGCCGAGGGTGCCGCCGAGTCCGGGGTGTACGGCGCCGTCCTGCGGGCGGGGCAGTCGCTGTTCCTGTTCCTGACCTCGGTCTCCCTCACGTTCAGCCCGTTCGTTGCCGACCTCCACCATCGCGGGGAGACCGAACGCCTGGACCGCCTCTACAAGCAGGTGACCCGGTGGACGCTGGCGGCCACCATCCCGGTGCTCCTGGTCCTGGCGGTGTTGCCCGGCCCGGTCCTGCGGATCTTCGGCGCCGAGTTCGTGGAGGGCGAGACCGCTCTTCGGATCCTGATCGTCGGCATGATCGTGCCGGTGATGGTCGGCACGGTGGGGTTCATCCTCATCATGGCCGGACGCACGGGGTGGGACCTGCTGGTCTACGTGGCGTCGTTCGCCGTGGACGTGGGATTGGCCTGGTGGCTGGCCCGCCCCGGCGAGCTCGGCATGCGCGGCGCCGCCCTGGCCCAGGCGGCGACGTTGACGGTCAGCGCCGTGGCCCGGCTGCTGCTGGTCCGTCGGTTCCTCGGGATCTGGCCGTTCGACGCGGCCCACCTTCGGCTGGTGGTCCCCGCGGCCCTCGGGGGGCTGGCCATGGCCGCGGCCCACGCGGCGCTGCCCGCCGAACGATGGCTGGTGGACCTCGTCGTGTCCTTCGCCGTCGGCTCGGCCGTCTACACGGCCGCGCTGCTGATGATCGGCTTCCCGGCCGGCGAGCGTGATGCGCTCGTCCGCATGGCCCGGCGCGTGGCCGGCCGCGGCTGAGTCAGGCGGGGAGGGTGGAGCGCCGGGCATCGGCGAGTGGCCGGCCCAGCACCGTGGGCTCTTGTCCATCCTCCAGGACCACCACGACGGGCTCGTCGCCGTCGTCGCCGTCGATCAGAACCGTCGTGGAGTTCAGCTCACCGAGTGCCACGGCACGTCGCCGCTCGAGGACCTCGAGCTCGCGCTCCAGCTGCTCGAGCCGCATGGTGAGCAGCCGCGCCCGGGCGTCCCGCTCGGCTTCCACCGCGCGTTCGTCCACGCTGGTCCGATCGGCGTGGCGCCGCCGGGCGCGAGCGGCCCCGCCGAGCCCAAGGAGGAACGTGACGGTGGCAGCGATCGCCACGGCCGACGACAGGAGCGCCGCCGCCCGGGGTGTCATCGACACGGCGCCGATCGCGAACACGCCGTCCGACGCCGCCGCCGCGAGCGTGGAGCCGAGCGCCGCCACGCCGAGCGTGCCGGCGACCATGAGCGCGATGCCGAGCCTCATACACGATCCCTCCCACCGGCCGATCCACAGCTCCGTGCTGCGGGGACACGAGGGTGCCCCATCTCGGGGAGGGGCGCATCGGCCGTGGGTCGGCGGTGGTACCGACTTTCGTCGGAGGCGGGCCTGCGCCTTTTGGCCGTGTTCGGAACGTTCAGGATCGTTCGATCGGGACCAGCCCGAGCGCCTTCTCGACGGCATCCTGGGGGTTCTTCGCGCGCACGATGACGTTGGCGACCTCGCCGGCTTTGGTGAGCTCCCACGTCCCCAGCCCGACCACGGGTTTGCCGATCTTCAGCGCGAGGGCGATCTCCGAGAGCGTGCCGAACTCGCCGTGGATGGCGATCAACACGTCGGCCGTGCGGACCACGACGGCGTTGCGTGCCTCGCCCATCCCGGTGGCGACGGCGATCGTCAGGTAGGGGTTTCCCTCCAGGCGCGAGGACGTCGGCAGGATGCCCACCGACTTGCCCCCGGCCTTCGCGGCTCCTCCTGCCGCCGCCTCCATGACCCCGCCCATGCCGCCGCACACGAGGACGGCGCCCGCTTCGGCGAGCAGGCGGCCCACGGCCTCGCCCAGCGCGAGTTCGGCGGGGGTGCCGGCCGAAGGCCCCACGACCGCCACGTACGGCTCCTTCATCCCCACGACCTCCCCACCATCGCGGCCAGGAGCGCGACGGCCCCGGCCTTGTCGAGCGGCTCGTTCCCGTTGCCGCATTTGGGCGACTGCACGCACGAGGGGCATCCGTGCGCGCACGGGCAGGAGCGGACCGTCTCGAGCGTCGCCTCGAGCCATCGCTCCGCGGAGCGAAACCCGCGTTCGGAGATGCCGGCTCCGCCCGGATACCCGTCGTAGACGAAGATGGCGCACGAACCGGTGTCGGGGTGGAAGGCCGTCGAGACCCCTCCGATGTCCCAACGGTCGCACGTGGCCACGAGCGGGAGCAGGCCGATCGCCGCGTGTTCGGCTGCGTGAGCCGCGCCCGGCAGGGCGGCGTCCGAGACGGCCGCCCGCTCGATGGTCGTTCGCGGGATCGCCCACCACACTGCCCTCGTGGTGAGGGTCTGTGGCGGGAGGTCGAGCGGGGTCACGTCCAGGATCTCCCCGGTCGCGACGTGCCGCCGCGCGTAGGCCACGACCTGGTCGGTCACGTGCACCGATCCCAGGAACGCCGGCACGCCCCCACTCGTGATCCCTTCCTCGGCCACCCCTTCGACCCGGATGTCCGTCGTGTCCCGGGCCTGCGTGTAGTAGTCGGGGTCGCCGCGGGATACGAGCGCGGCCCCGCCGGCCAGGTCGAGCTCGCGGACCTCGAACTGCTCGCCCTGGTGCAGGTAGACCGCGCCCGGGTGGACCTGCGAGTGTGCCCGAGCCTCGTCCACGGTGCCCAGCAGCTCCCCCGTCTCCTCGATGACGATGGCGATGGTGCGCCCGACGCTTCGGAGGTTCACCTTGCGGTGCGGAGCCTCGCGCCCCCGGTGGTGCCAGCGGTCGCGGCGCCGCGCGAGCTCGCCGCCCTCGGCCAGCCGCCCGAGCGCGTCCTCCGACCCGGGCCAGAATGCCTCGGCCTCGTCGTCGGACAGGGGGAGCTCACGCGCCGCGCAGGCCAGATGCGGCTCCAGGACGAACCGGTTCGACGGGTCGATGACCGCGGCCTCCGGCGGCTTGTCGAACAGGTCGCCGGGGTGGGTGACGAGGTACTGGTCGAGCGGCTCGTCCTGCGCCACCAGGACGGCGAGCGACCCGCCGGTCCGCCGGCCCGCTCGTCCCGCCTGTTGCCACATCGACGCGCGGGTCCCCGGGTAGCCGACGAGGACCGCGGCGTCGAGTGACCCGATGTCGATGCCGAGCTCGAGCGCGTTGGTGGAGGCCACCGCGATGAGCTCATCGTCGGCCAGGCGCCGTTCGAGCTCGCGCCGGTCCTCGGCGAGGTAGCCGGCGCGATAGGACCGCACCCGTCCCCGGAGGGCGGGGTCGAGCTCGCGCCGGGTGAACTCGGCCAGCAGCTCCGCGGCGCGGCGCGAGCGCGTGAAGCCGATCGACTTGATCCCCTCCTCGGCCATCCGAGCCATCAGCCACGAGGCCTCCGTGAGCGCGCTGCGGCGAGCCCCGGTCTCCTCGTCGATCACCGGCGGGTTCAGCAGCGCGAACAGCTTCTCCCCGCTGGGGGAGCGATCCACGGTGACGGGTTCGAACGCCTCGCCGACCAGCCGCTCCGCCAGCTCGGCGGGGTTTCCCACGGTGGCGCTGGCGAGTGCGAACCGCGGGGCGCCGCCGTAGTGGGCGACCAGCCTCCGGAGGCGCCGGAGCACGTGGGCCACGTGGGAGCCGAACACGCCCCGGGCGACGTGCGCCTCGTCCACGACCACCAGGGAGAGCCGGAGGAAGAAGTCGGCCCACCGCGCGTGATCGGGCAGGATCGAGGCGTGGAGCATGTCCGGGTTCGAGAGCACGAGGTTGGCGTTGCGCCGGATCAGCGGGCGTTCGTCCCTCGGCGTGTCGCCGTCGTACACGGCCGCGCGCACCTGCGGGAGCTTGAGCTCTCGGATCTGCCGGAGCTGGTCGCGGGCGAGCGCCTTGGTCGGGAACAGGTACAGGGCCGTGTGTTTGGGATCCTCCACCGCGGCCGAGGCGAACGCGAGGTTGTAGATGAGTGTCTTGCCCGAGGCGGTGCCGGTGGCGACGACCACATTGCGATCCGACCGGAGCACGTCGTAGCCGGCCCGCTGGTGTTCGTACAAACCCGTGACGCCCAGGAGACGGAGCCGTTCGACGACCAGGTCCGGGATGTCGGGCGGGAACGGGGCCGGATCGACCGTCCGGGCGGGGAGCTCGCGAAAGTGCACCAGGGACTCGTCGCGCTCCAAGGTGGCGAGGAACGCGCGAGAGTCCACCGGTCGATGGTAGCCGCGGCCGCCGATCCGCTACCGCCCGACCAACGTCGCGCGGGCGTGGCGCATCAACTTGTCGGTGACCGATCCGACGGGGGTCTGCCGGACCGTCCCGGCTCCCCGCGCGCCGGCGACGGTCAGGTCGGGGTCCGTGCTGCCCACCCGTCCGAGGAGCACCACGGCCGCGTGACCCGGCTCCACCGAGGTCTGGGGGGACCATCCCGACTCGCGAAGCAAGGCGACCACCCGCTCCGCCCGGCCGGCGTCGGCGGCGGGTCCGACCGTGAGGACCTCGACGTCGCACCGCTGCGGGTCGGCCAGTCGGACGAAGGTCTCGGCGGCGCGAACGGCATCGTCGGAACCGTCCGCCCCCACCAGGACCCGGGGCGCCTCACCGCCTCCGGCACGGGCTTCGCGCACCACCAGCACCGGGCAGGGGGAAGACTGGAGCACGGCCGTGCTGACGCTGCCGAGCAGGAGCTGGTTCAGCCACGTCCGCTTCCCGCCGCCGAGCACCACGAGGTCCGCCGAGTCGTCTTCGAGCCGGCGGAGGATCTCGACGGTGGCGTGGCCCTGGACCACCTCCGGCTGGGCCCGGAACCCCGCGCCTCGCAGGCGGTTCGCCTCGCGTTCGGCCAGGTCGTGGGCGATCCCCAGCGCCGCGTCCGCGGAGTAGTGGCCGATCTCGCCGGCCGCGTCGAGGGCGAGGTCGAACGTCGCCACGCAGAGCACCGTCAGATCGAGCTCGGCCCGGTTTCCAAGGCGTTCGAGCAAGGTGAGGGCGGCCTGGGCCGGTGGGTCGCCGTCCGTGGCGACGAGGGCGCGTGTCGTCATCGATGCTCCGCGGGCCGGTGTGCGCCCGACGGCGGCGACTCCTCGACGGCCCCCGGTTCGTCGGAGGTCCGAAGCAGGGAGACCAGGATGGACGTCCCGATCACCACCGCGATGATCGTGAGCGACAACCAGATGGGCGGGTGCACGAACTCGCTCACCGCCATCTTCACGCCCACGTAGACCAGGACGACCGAGAGCCCGAGCTTCAGGTAGACGAACCGGCGGATCATGCCGGCGAGCATGAAGTAGAGCGCCCGCAGTCCGAGGATGGCGAACGCGTTCGACGTGAACACGAGGAACGGCTCGCGGGTGACGGCGAAGATCGCCGGGATCGAGTCGACCGCGAAGATGATGTCGGTCGTCTCGACGATCACGAGCACGGCCATGAGCGGGGTGGCGAGCAACACCCCCGCCTCGCGTACGAGGAAACGCTGCCCTCGATAGTCGGTGGTCATCCGGACGACGCGGCGGAACAGCCGAAGCAGCGGGTTGCGCTCGGGATGGATCTCCTCGCTCCGGTGCAGCGCCATCCGGATCCCCGTCACGATCAGGAAGGCCCCGAACACGTACACGGCCCAGTCGAACCGCTCCAGGAGCGCGGCCCCGGCGGCGATGAACAAGGCTCGGAACACCAGCGCGCCGAGGATCCCCCAGAACAGGACCCGGTGCTGATATTGCGCGGGCACGGCGAAATACGTGAACAGCAGGGCGAAGACGAAGATGTTGTCGACCGACAGGCTCTTCTCGATCAGGTACCCGGCCAGGTATTCGCCGCCGGCCTTGGAGCCTCCCCACAGGAACACCACCAGGCCGAAGGCCAGCCCCAGGGCGATCCAGAACGCGCTGTACAGCGCGGCCTCGCGGAACTCGACCACGTGCGCCGTCCGGTGGAACACGAGCAGGTCGAGCGCGAGCAGGAGCAGGATCAGCACGATGAAGCCGGCCCACGCCCAGATCGGTACGTCCATTCGCACTCCCTCGGTTCGATCCCGGTCACGACGATCGAACCGAGGGTCTCTCCAGCCCTGATCGGGCCGGCGCCACCGGGCCGAGGCCGGGATGACGGCGACGCCCGGGGGATACTCCCCCTCGGTCGAGCTTCCAGTCTACCGAGCGGGCCGGGTACCGGCAGGAGCGCCCGACGCCGCCGCGAGCTCGGCGTAGGGAGTGACCAGCCCGTCGCGGAGCAGCGGAACCACCAGGCGCTGCTGCCGGGCGAAGAGGATCACGCCCAGCAACAGGTAGGCGATCGCGACGGTGATCCGCTCCACGTCCGCCACCGACTCGGGCACGAGGGCCCCGATGAGGAACTGGGCCCAGAACAGGCCGAACAACATGGCCGCCTCGCGCACCGAGATCGACAGCGACAGGAGGACGGCGAGGGCGAAGAACGACTGCGCCGCGGTCAGCAGGATCTCCTCGCGCTGGTGCGCGTCGATCGGGAGCCCGGACAGTCCGCCGGAGGCGATGGCGAACACGATCGGTAACGTGCCGACGAGCAACGTCCATTGGTTGACCTTCGAGCTGACCAGCGTCCCGAGCGCCGCGTTCGTGTTGAGCCGCCACGCGTAGAGGCCCGCGACGAGCAGTTCGGGTGCCTCAGAGGCCAGTGGGGCCAGCCACTGCACCAGCAGGAACTCGCTGATCCCGAACTCCCGGCCGGTCTGCACCAGGGCGTTGGCGAACGGCTCGGCGTACAGGACGATCACGAATGCCGAGAACGCGAACATGCCAACGAACGAGGCGCGACGTCGTCCGGCGGTGAACGTGCCGATGAGCCGGGCCGGCCCGACCAAGTGCGGTTCTTCAGCCGGCGCTCGCGCGATCCGGATGGTGTAGGCGACGAAGATGGACACCAACACCGCGGCGTCCACGAGCGTGATGGTGTGTTTGAGCGGCAGGGTGAGCGAATACAGCGTGGCGATCGCCAGGAACGAGACCTCGACGGCGTGGGAGCGCTCGAGGCGAACGTCGTCCATGCGCGGCGGCAGGGCCCGAGATCGCCAGTGGGCGATGAACACCACCATCGACCACCCGATGCCGATCAGCAGGCGGTTCGCGCCGGTCATGTTGGCGAGGGCTAGGGAGCAGGCGTCTTCGCCGATCGCTCCGGGCGGGTGGCAGCCCGTTCCGTACTGCTCTACGGCGTTGCCGGCCTTCCAGGAGAACACCATGTCCACGGCGTATTCGGGCAACACGGCGATGAACGCGAGCAGCGCGATGGCCAGCCCCGCGGAGATGTCGAGCTGGGCAACCTCGGCCGCCCAGGATAGGAGGAACGCCGCCCCGACGATGGCCGATCCGTACAGGAGGGCCTCCGCCGCGTGCGGGATGTGCGGGTGCAGGATCCGGATCAGTAGCGCCGGGAACGTGACGCCGATCGCGACCCCGACGACGAGGCCCTGGCGACCCGGATGGATGTCGAGAAGATCCTCGCGCAGCGTGCTCATCGAACGCGATCCGTCCTAGCCGTGGCGGGAGGGTGCCCCTCGCCCGGCGGCTCGCGCCATGATCCGCCCCCTACTCCACGGAGTCGAGGAGGGCTGCGTTGGGCGAGGCAAGGACGTTGGCCTTGGAGATCAGTCCGTCGTCCTGGAGGTCCGACGCGATGGTCTGCAGGACCGACGAGTTCAGAGAGACGACGGAGACGTTCCCAGCCATCTGCACCGAGCCGGGCAGGACGATGTTCGGCACGTGTTTCGCGTTCACCGACGCGCCGGTGAAGGCCAGGGTGATCAACTCGTCGAGCGGAACGTCGGTGCGGGCGTTGCGGAGCCCGGCTCCGACCCAGGTCAGCAGGCGAGCCGGGTCCCGGGTGAGTTCCTTCTTGAACTGCGCGAGCGCGGCGATCATGAGCCGGCCCTGGTTCTCCGAACGCCCGAAGTCCCCCTGCGGAAGCGCGTGCCGGGCGCGGGCGAACGCCAGCGCGGCGGCGCCGGACAACACCTGCGGCCCGGCCTCGATCTCGGCCCTTGCCAGGTCGTCGAAGACGTCGAACGGAACGTCCATCGACAACCCCCCGACGTCGCGGATCATCGCCACGAAGCCCTCGAACCAGGTGAGGGCCCAGTAGTCCACGGTCACGCCCATGAGCTCCTCGACCGTCTGCACGAGGAGCTCCGGGCCTCCGTACACCAGAGCCGAGTTGATCTTGTTCGTCCCCATCCCGGGGATCGGGACGTAGGCGTCCCGAGGGAACCCGACGATCGACGCCTTGCCTTCCGCGGCGTTCACGCCGACGAGGTGGATGGAGTCGGCTCGCGTCTCCGAGGGGTCCTCGCCGGGCCGGGCGTCGCTGCCGATCACCAGGAGGAACACGGGTGTGGATCCGTCCAGGGTCGGGCGGTGCTCCGCGTGCGCCGCCTCGATCTGGAACAGCGGGGCCGCCTGCGCCGGTCTGGGAGCGGGGATCGCGCCGAGGGTCGACCCGGCGATCCACGCGCCCAGCAGGGCGATCGGGAGGACGAGCCGGCGGAGGTTCATCCGGCCGCGTCCCCCGTGGCCCCGGTTCCGCCCGTCGAGCCCGTGGCGGCCGGGCCCGCCGTCTCCCGGTCGCGCCGTTCCAGGTCGAACGCGGTGATCCGCCACCCGTGGAGGTTCCGCAGGAACAGCGACCCTTCGCTGACGATCGTGACGAACGTCCCGTCCCGGCGTTCGCCCAGGGCGAAGAACCGGACGTCGGCGACCACGGTGTCCGGGGCGCTCTCCGGGTCGAACAACACGTTGAAGCGGATCGAACCCCGCTGCGGCCTCACCGTCTCGAACACGTCGCCGGCCTCGGCTCCCAGCGTGAGTGTCTCCAGGTTCGTCCGGGCCGTCGCCGCGGCGTCATCCGTGAACAGCGGAAAGATGCTCTCGTAGTCCCCGTCGCGCCACGTGGTCGGATCGAGGAACGCCGTCGTGTAGAGCTGGTCGACGACCTCCGCCACCGACTCGGTGGCCGGGACCGCGGCTCGCTCCAGCGCCTCGAAATCGGCCTCGGGGAGCGTCGCCACCACGGAGGTCTTGGTCAGGCGGAAGTCGAACGCCGGGGTCTCGTCGCTCGGCTCGTCTCCGCCGCCGGGGTCGAGGAGCCCACCGTCACCACCGCCGCCGAGGAACAGGATCAGCACCACACCCGCGGCGACGAGGACCACGGGCGCGAGCAGGAACCAGCGGGAGGTCCGGCGCTTGCGGTCGGCGGCGCGCCGCTCGATGCGGTCGCCGACGATGGGGGGATCGATGTGGCTCTTGGTCAAACCGCGGGGAGGTTATCGGCCGAACGAGTCCGCCACAACCACCCGAGGCTCCGGCGATGCGGGGGCCGGATGGCCCCGGCGATCCGTCCCGGCGTCCTCCCGGGGGTTCGGCTACGATGGCGCGGTCCGCTCGGTGTGCCGGGAAGTCTGGTCGGCGAGGGGAATCTCCCATGGCCGCGACCAGACCGCCGTCGATGGACACACCGGAGCAGGAGGACGGCCTTCGGCCTCCGTGGTCCCGGTCGCGCCGAGCGGTGGCCCGCCGGTTCGTCCAGCCGCTGCAGTCGTTCCTGGAGGCGGAGTCCTCCTCGGCCATCCTCCTCCTCGGCGCGGCCGTCGTCGGGCTGGTGTGGGCGAACTCGCCCTGGCAATCCGCCTACTACGACCTGTGGGACCGCGAGCTGGCGCTGAACATCGGGGACTGGAGGTTGTCCGAGACCCTGAAGCACTGGGTGAACGACGGGCTGATGTCGCTGTTCTTCCTGGTCGTCGGCCTCGAGATCAAGCGAGAGCTCACCACCGGCGAGCTGCGGAGTCCACGGGCTGCAGCGGTGCCGGTCATCGCCGCGCTCGGCGGGATGGTCGTCCCGGCCCTGATCTACGTTGCCCTGAACGCCGGAGGCGAGGGGTCGAGCGGGTGGGGCGTGCCGATGGCCACGGACATCGCGTTCGCCCTCGGCGTGCTCACGCTCGCCGCGCGCAGCGCGCCGGCCAGCCTGAAGCCGTTCCTGCTCACGCTCGCGATCGTCGACGACATCGGGGCGATCCTGGTGATCGCGATCTTCTACTCGGATGACGTCTCGGTGCAGTCCCTGCTGATCGCCGTCGCCCTGGGTGTGATGATGGTCGTCCTCCAGCGGTTCGACGTCCGGTCCACGGCGGTGTACGTGGGGCTCGGCGTCGGGATGTGGCTGGCGGTGTTCGAGTCGGGGGTCCACGCGACCATCGCCGGGGTCGCGCTCGGCCTGCTCACGCCGACCGTGGCCTTCCAGCGGCCGGAGGCCGTGAGCCGGGAGGCCATCCGCACCGCCGAATCCACCGTCGACGAGCCCGAGACGCCCGACGTCGACGCCCCCCAGTGGCTGCGGCTCGCCTGGCTCTCTCGGGAGGCCGTCTCCCCGCTGGCCCGGATCGAGGCCGCGCTCCACCCCTGGACCAGCTACGTGATCGTCCCGCTGTTCGCCCTGGCCAACGCCGGCGTGACGTTCACCGAGGGGGGATTCCGGGACTCCCTGACCAGCCCGATCACGCTCGGCGTCTTCCTCGGGCTGGTCGTCGGGAAGGTGGCCGGGATCACGCTGGCGACCTTCGCGGCGGTCCGCTCGGGGGTGGGCCGGCTGCCGACCGGCTCCGGCTGGCGGCACATCGTCGGCGTCTCGGCGATCGCGGGGATCGGGTTCACCGTCTCCCTGTTCATCACCGAGCTGGCGTTCTCCTCGCCGGTGCTCGCGGACGAGGCCAAGATCGGGATCTTCGCCGCGTCCCTCGTCGCCGGCGGGCTGGGCTTCGCCGTCCTGCGCGCCGGGCACCCCGACGACCGACCCGCGTGAGCGATCGGAGGCGGCCGGTGGCCTGGGCTTCTCTCTATACTGCCCGGGTTCCCGGCTCGGCCGGGTCCCCCAGTCCCGACGCCGACCGAGGAGGTCCTTGAGTGCACGGTGTCCTCGCGCAGGAAGGCGGCCGCATCGAGGCCGTCTTCGACACCTTCGAGATCAACGCCCTGTGGGTGATCCTGGTCATCTCCCTGTCCGCGCTCGTCTTCGCCTATTACCTCGTGCGCGAGGTCCTCGGGGCGGAAGAGGGCACCGAGAAGATGAAGGAGATCGCCCTCGCCATCCAGGTCGGCGCCAAGGCGTACCTCAACCGCCAGTTCCGCACCGTCGCCGTCTTCATGGCGATCCTGACGGTGATCCTGTTCTTCGCGCTGCCGGTTTCGGTGGACGCCGTCCGCGGTGAGCTGTTCATCCGGTTCGGGCGGTCGCTGGCCTTCATCCTCGGTGCGGGGTTCAGCGCCGTCACCGGCTACACAGGCATGTGGCTGGCCGTCCGGGCCAACGTACGAACGGCCAACGCGGCGAAGGAGTCGGGACTGCGCCGGGCCATGCGGCTGGCGTTCCGGGCGGGCGGCGTGGCCGGCATGTTCACCGTCGGCCTCGGTCTGCTCGGCGCCACCGCGATCCTGCTGATCTACCAGGAGGACGCCACCGGGGTCCTGGTCGGGTTCGGGTTCGGAGGCGCGCTGCTCGCGATGTTCATGCGGGTGGGCGGGGGGATCTTCACGAAGGCCGCCGACGTCGGCGCCGACCTGGTCGGCAAGGTCGAGCAGGGCATCCCGGAGGACGACCCCCGCAACGCCGCCACGATCGCGGACAACGTCGGCGACAACGTCGGCGACTGCGCCGGCATGGCCGCCGACCTGTTCGAGTCCTACGAGGTCACGCTCGTCGCATCGCTGATCCTGGGCGCCGCGGCGTTCGCGGACACGACCGTCGGCGCGATCGCCGGCGTGATGTTCCCGCTGTTCGTGCGCGCGGTCGGCGTGATCACCTCGATGATCGGGATCATGGCCGTGACGCCGCGGAGCGAGGACGAACACGGCATGCGCGCCATCAACCGCGGCTTCTTCCTCTCGGCCGCGATCTCGGCCGCCGCGGTGTTCGTGATCAGCGGCTGGTACATGGACGACTACCGGCCGGCGGTTGCCGTGCTCATCGGACTGATCCTGGCGAGCGTGATCCAGGTGCTGACGCAGTACTTCACCGACACGAAGTTCAAGCCGGTGCGCGAGATCGCGGAGTCCACCCAGACCGGACCGGCCACGACGATCCTGTCGGGGTTCTCGGTGGGGCTCGAGTCCACGGTGTGGGCGATCCTCATCATCGCCGGCGCGGTGGCCGCGGCGTTCGTCCTCGGAGAGAACACCGCTGAGGCGCTGTACTTCATCTCGCTGACGGGCATGGGGATGCTCACGACCGTCGGCGTGATCGTGTCGATGGACACGTACGGGCCGGTCTCGGACAACGCCCAGGGCATCGCGGAGATGTCGGGGGAGTTCGAGGGCCGCCCGGCGCAGGTGTTGACCGGCCTGGACGCGATCGGCAACTCGACGAAGGCCATCACCAAGGGGATGGCCATCGCCACCGCCGTCATCGCCGCGACCTCTCTGTTCGGCTCGTTCGAGGAGGCCCTCAAGGATGCCGGGCTGGACCCGTTCAACGGCATCCGTGTCGACCTGCCGAACGTGCTCGTGGGCCTCTTGATCGGCGGGTCGGTGGCGTTCCTGTTCTCCTCGCTCGCCATCCGCGCGGTGGGACGGGCCGCGTCGCAGGTGGTGGTCGAGGTCCGCAACCAGTTCCGCGACCACCCGGGCATCATGGAGTACAAGGAGAAGCCCGACTACGCGCGCGTCGTGGACATCTGCACGAAGACCTCGCTGCGCGAGCTCATGACGCCCGGCCTGCTCGCGGTGCTCAGCCCGGTCATCGTCGGCTTCGCCTTCGAGGCCGAGGCGCTCGGCGCGTTCCTGGCCGGGGCGATCCTGACCGGCCAGCTCCTCGCCGTGATGCTCTCGACCTCCGGTGGGGCGTGGGACAACGCCAAGAAGTACATCGAAGAAGGTCACTTCGGCGGCAAGGGTTCGGACCAGCACAAGGCCGCGGTCATCGGCGACACGGTCGGTGACCCCTTCAAGGACACGGCCGGCCCGGCGCTCAACCCGCTGATCAAGGTGATGAACCTCGTGGCCCTGCTATTCGCTCCGGTGGTGGTGGCGCAGGCCGACAACGACGCCGTTCGCATCGCCGTGGTCGCGGTGGCGGGCCTGATCGTGGCCGGGGCGATCTGGTGGTCGAAGTCCCGCAAGTCCGAGCTCATGGTCTCCGAGGAGCCCACCGAGCCGGCCCGCGAGATCTCCGCGGCGACCTGAGGGACGATCGCGTCGTCATGGGGGTCCTCGACCCGGTCCGGCGGTTCGTCCGCCGGATGGCGGAGACCGACGAGCAGCGCTACGCCGAGGAGATCGAGGCCTGGGCCGACCGGATCCCCGGAACGGTTCGGATCAGCGGCGCCGCGGCGCGCTCGAGGGTGAAGCTGGCCGGGGTCGTCCGACGCATCACGGTTCGCCCGCTCGAGGGGAGCGAGTCGCTCGAGGCCCTCCTGTACGACGGCACCGGCGACGTCACCGTGGTCTGGATGGGTCGGCGGACGATACCGGGGCTCACCCTCGGCACGAGGCTCATCGTGGAGGGCATGCTCGGCGAGCAGCGCGGGGAACGCCGGGTCGTGAACCCGAGCTTCGAGTTCGCCGGGTAGCTCAGGCCGGGCGTTCGCCGACGATGGCGCTGCGAAGCGCCGTCTCGGATTCCGGGACGGCGAGGGCGATGACCTCGTCGCCGGCGACGAGCACGGTCTCGGGCTGGGGGATCACGACGTGACCGTCGCGGATGAAGGCCATGATCGCCGCGTCCGGTGGGAGACGCAGCTCATAGAGCGGGCGCCCCGCGTTGACCGAGTCCGCCGGGATCGTCATCTCGACGATGGAGATGCGTCCTCGTTCGAGCGGAAGCAGCCGGATGAGGTCCCCCACGCTGACCTCCTCCTCGACCATCGCGGTCAGGATGTGGGGCGGGGACACGCCGGCGTCCACCCCCCACTGCTCGTTGAACAGCCACCCGTTGTTGGGATGGTTCACGCGGGCCAGCACGCGCGGCACGCCGAATTCCTGTTTGGCCAGCAACGAGGTCACCAGGTTGTCTTCGTCGTCGCCCGTCGCGGCGACGACCACCTCCGCGGTGGAGAGCTTCACCTTCTCCAGGACCCAGGGCTCGCACGCGTCCCCCAGCACGTGCTCGACGTCCGGCGCCCAGCTCTTGGCGGTCTCGAGGACCTCCGGCTTCTGCTCGATGAGGACCACGTCGTGTCCGCGCGACGCGAGGTCGGACGCCAGGTGCCGCCCCACCGCGCCGGCGCCGCTGATCACCACCCGCACGTCAGTGCTCCCCGATCGGCTCGAGGAGCTCGTCGAGCAGCTCCATGGCGTCTTTGTGGACGATGACGGCCGCGTAGTCCCCGTCCTGGAACGTGCTCGAGTCCACGGGGATGAAGCCACTGCCGCCGCGGTCCACGCCAGCCACGAGGATCTTTCCCTCGACGTTGAGCGAGGCGACGGGTCTTCCGGTCAGATGCGAGGGTACTCGGATGCGCATCCGGAACAGATCGCCGGCGGCGAGCGCCTCTTTGATCTCCTCGCGGGGGTGGGTGAGCATCAGGATGATCTGCTTCACGCCCCAGCGGACGGTCGAGATCGTGGGGATGTTGAGCCGTTCGTAGATGTCGGCGCGCGCCGGGTCGTAGATCCGCGCGATCACCTGAGGGACGTGGTAGTGCTCTCGCGCCACCCGGGCCGAGACGATGTTCGAGTTGTCCCCGCTGGACACGGCGAGGAACGCCTCGGCCTCCTTGATGCCCGCCTCCTCGAGCACGTCGCGATCGAACCCGAGGCCCACCACGTTCTTCGCCTCGAAGCCCGGTGGCAGCCGGTCGAACGCGGCGGGGTTCTTGTCGATCACGGCGACGTCGTGGCCCTTCTTCACGAGCTCCTGGGTGAGGAGGATGCCCACCCGGCCGCATCCCATGATGACGACGTGCATGGTGGCTACCTTAGCGCCGGCGGTGACCCGATGTCGTTGCTCAGGCGACCTCGTCCGGCTCGGGCTTCCAGCGGTAGCCGAGACCGGACTCGGTGACGATGAAGCGGGGCCGTCCCGGGTCGTCCCCGAGCTTGCGCCGGAGCTGCCGGACGTACACCCGCACGTAGTGGGACTGGTCCGCGTACGCCGGGCCCCACACCCGCTCCAGCAGCCACCGGTGGGTGAGCAGCTTGCCGGGATGGGTGGCCATGGCCTCGAGCAGACGGTATTCGGTCGGGGTGAGGTGCACGAGCTCCCCGCCGAGCTTCACCGCCTCCCGCGCCAGGTCGAGCTCGAGCCCGCCGAAGCGATGGATCGCTCTCGGGGGCTCGGCGGCCGATCGGCGTCGCACCGCCCGCATCCTGGCGAGCAGCTCCTCCATCGCGAACGGTTTGGTCACGTAGTCGTCCGCGCCGGCGTCCAGCGCGTCGACCTTGTCGTCTTGTGCCTCGCGCACCGACAGGACGATGATCGGGACATCGGTCCATCCTCGCGCCCGTCGGATGACCTCGGTCCCGTCGATCCCCGGGAGCCCAAGATCCAGCACGACGACGTCGAAACGTTCTCGCGTCAGCAGATCCAGCGCGGTCTCGCCGTTGGATGCCGTCCGGACCTCGTGTCCCCGCGCCTTCAGGCTCGTGCGCAGGGCTCGAAGGATCTGCTGGTCGTCGTCGACCACCAGGATGTCGAGCGTCGTCATTCGCTCTCCACGGGCAGTTGCACCACGACGGTCGTGCCGCCGCCGGGGCTGCCCTCGATCCACATCCGGCCCCCGTGGGACTCGACGATCGCGCGACTGATCGACAGACCGAGGCCCGAACCGGTTGCGGTCGCGTGGTCGCCGCGGACGAACGGCTCGAACACGCGCTCGCGATCCTCGGGAGGCAAACCGACTCCCCGATCCGCGACCCGAACCTCGACCACGTCGCGCCACCTCGCGGCCGACACCGTGATCGGCGCGGTGGACGGGCTGAACTTGACGGCGTTCTCCAGCAGGTTCGTCAGCACCTGGTCGATCTGCACGACGTCGATGGGGAGGTCCGGCAGATCCTCGCGGAGCTTCAGCTGGACGGGACGCTCCCCGAACATCGGTTGCAGCCTCGCCACCACGCTCTCGATCACCTCCTCGATCGACGCGCGAGTGCGCGTGGGGTTCAACGCCCCGGCCCGGATCCTCGATAGGTCGAGGAGGTTGCCGACGAGGCGGTTCAGGCGTTCCGCCTCCTGACGGATGGTCTCCAGGAGCTCCGTTCGATCCGCAGAGGAGAAGTCGGCTCCCTCGTCGAGCAGGCTGGTCACGCTGGCGGTGATCGACGCGAGCGGCGTCCGGAGGTCGTGGGTCACCGACGAGAACAGGGCCGCCCGCAGACGGTTCCTCTCCGCCTCCAGGCGGGCCGTCGATGCCGCCTCGCCCAGGCGCATACCCTCGAGCGCCAGGCCCAGCTGGCCCACGAACGTCTCGACCACGCTGCGCTCCTCGAGGGTGGATGGGGGGGCTCCCCGCAGGCGGAACAGGCGAACCTCCCCGACCTCCATGCCGAGCGCCGACATCGGAAAGGCCGTTGGTTCGGAGTCGGCTTCACCCCGGCGCTCCGAGACGATCGGGGTTTCGGTGAGCTCGGTTCGGATCTCACATCGGGCGATGGGGAACAGCTCCGTGACGGCGGTCGCGAAGCTCCCCAGCACGTCGGCCGGCGGCTCCCCGGCCAGGAGCCGGCTGCCGAACCGCTGAAGGAGCAGCGCCTCCCGCTCGCGCCGCTCCGCGCGTCCACGCTGCACCACCACGGTGGAGAGCAGTGTCCCCACGATGGCCGAGACCACCAGGAACGTCGCGAGCGCCACGAGGTCCTCCGCCTTCGCGACGTCCAGCGTGTGGAACGGCTCGGTGAAGAAGAAGTTCAGGGCGAGGAAGGACAACACGGAGGTCGTGAGGCCCGCTCGGAGGCCGGCCATCGCCGACGCCCCCGTGACGGCCAGGACGTACAGCAGCGCCGCGCTTGCGGTGGAGATGCGGCCCGGCAGGGCGACCGCGGTGGCGACACCCGCGAACGCGACCCCGACGAAGGCATCTCGGAGCAGGTGCCGGCCGGTCCGCATGTTCGGCGATCGTCCCATCATCCGCACGGAGCTTCCTCTGCCGCCGGTCTCGGGACAACCGCCAGCGGGCCGTCGAGTCCGTGCGCGGCCCCCCCGAACCGTTGACACCATCTTTACGGCCGCCGGGTCGATCCTTACGCCGCCCTGACGCACCGAGTCGCACGCTGATCCTGATGGTGGCGATCGGATTGTCCGAAGAGCTGGCGATCGGCGGGGCGCTCGGGTTCGTCCTCGGGCTGCTGACGGCCCCGCTCCTGCGATCGTGGCTGAGCTGGCGCGAGGCCACGGCCGCGTCGCGAGAGGCCGACCTCACCCGCAGGGTCCTCGATCGGATGGAGGACGAACGACCGGTCGGCAGGCCCGAGGTGCGTCCGAGGTCGACCTGAGGTGGCCTCGACCGCCGCGCTGAAGCGGGTCCTGGTGGGGCGCGCCTTCGCCAGTCACAAGCTCGAGCATCAGCTCCTCCCGAAGTTCCTGGCGCTGCCCGTGTTCTCCTCCGACCCGCTGTCGTCCAACGCCTACGCCACCGAGGAGATGATGCTGGTCCTGGCTCTCGCTGGCGCGGCCTCGTTCCGCCTCATGCTCCCCATCGCCCTCGCGATCGCGCTCGTGCTGATCATCGTCATCACGTCGTACCGACAGACCGTGCGTGCGTATCCTCGGGGCGGGGGCTCCTACATCGTGGCCCGCGAGAACCTCGGCACCATCCCCGGCCTCGTTGCGGCTTCGGCCATCCTTCAGGACTACGTCCTCACCGTTGCGGTCTCGATCACGGCCGGAACCGTGGCGATCACCTCTGCCGCACCCGAGCTGGTTCCGTATCGGATGGTGATCGCGGTTGCGCTGATCGCTTTCGTGGCCCTGGCGAATCTCCGAGGGGTGAAGGAGGCCGGAACCCTCTTCGCCATCCCCACCTATGGGTTCGTGCTCATGGTCTACATCACCCTCATCACCGGTTTCCTCGGTTGCCTCGACGGCTGCCCGCGGGCCGAGAGCGCGGACCTCCATCTGGAGGAGGCCCAGGCGTTGACCCTCTTCCTGATCCTGCGCGCCTTCGCCTCGGGCTCGACCGCGCTCACCGGGGTGGAGGCGATCGCGGACGGGGTCCAGGCCTTCCGCCGTCCCCAGGCCAGGAACGCCGCGGCCACGCTGGGCGCGATGGGTCTCATGACGATCGGCATGTTCATCGGTATCACCGTGCTGGCCCGGGGACTGCACGTACGCGTGAGCGAGGAGTTCCTCGAGAAGTCCGTCCTGGCGCAGATCGGGGAGACGGTGTTCCAGGGTGGCGCGATGTTCTACATCCTTCAGGTCTTCACAGCCCTGATCCTCATCTTGGCCGCCAACACCTCCTATCAGGACTTCCCCCGCCTCTCCGCGATCCTGGCTCGGGACAGGTTCATGCCGCGGCAGTTCATGAACCGGGGGGACCGCCTCGTCTTCTCGAACGGCATCGTCGTGCTCTCGGTCCTGGCGGCGCTGCTCGTGTGGATCTTCGACGCGAACCTCAATCGCCTCATCCAGCTCTACGTGGTCGGCGTGTTCACGGCCTTCACCCTGTCCCAGAGCGGGATGGTACGGCGGTGGTTGCGGCGGAAGGAGCCAGGCTGGCGTCGCGGCGCCATCATCAACGGGATCGGCGCGAGCGCAACGGGCGTCGTGCTCATCATCGTGACCGTGACGAAGTTCACCCATGGGGCCTGGATCGTCGTCGCGGCGATGCCGATCATCGTGTTCCTGCTTCTCTCCGTGTACCGGCATTACATGCGCGTGGGTCAGCTGCTCCGGGCTCGTGGCATCACGCTCGAGACGGAGGTTGAGAACACGTTCCTGGCGCTGGTCCCCGATTTCGGCCACGCCACGCGGGAGATGGTGTCCTGGCTCCGGGCAGTGCGGCCGGAGTCAGACCGCGTCCTACCTCTCTACCTCGGCGATATGCCCCTGGAGAAGGCGCGAGTGGAATGGGAACGGATCGCTCCGAGGCTCGGCCAGATGGATCGTCTGGACGAGGAGCCAGGTCTGCAGATGCGAACGCTTCGTCGCTTCGTCCGAGGCTTGCGACGTGGGCCGAACGACTTCACGACGATCATCGTTCCCGAAGAAGTCTCCACGGGTCTCCTGTTCTACATCCTTCGGCGTACACGGTCGTTCCGAGTGAAGGCGGCGTTCCTCCTGGAGCCCGGCGTGGTCGTGACCGACATCCCGCTTCTCCCGGAGGAGCGGGAGACGGCCGAGGAACGAGCCCGAGCGGGCCGGCCTCTGGAGCCCAGCCGCAACGTCTGCCTGGTCCCGGTCTCCGCCGTTCACGACGCGACCATGCGGGCCCTCGCCTACGCGCAATCCCTGAACCCCGCTCACCTGGAAGCGGTCTTTCTGGCCGGTGAGCCCGAGGAGGCCGACGAGCTCCTCGCGGCATGGCGGGAGCACGATCTCGACATCCCGTTGAGCGTGGTGGAAGCGCCGTTCCGCGACTACGGGCCGCCTATGCTCGAGGAGATTCGGAGGCATACCTCTCGGGAAGACACCGTGGTCACGGTCGTGCTGCCCGAGTACGTAGTGGACAAGTGGCGT
>DATHVC010000080.1:0-3922 GCA_035461565.1 Actinomycetota bacterium | reverse complement strand
CCTCAACAACGTGAGGGGCGGTGCGTACGACGGGTTCGGCATCGGGCAGTTCGGCGACCCGTGGGCATACACGACGTTCGAACCCGACATGGTGCCGGTGTACTGGGATCTCGCGAGGGAGTACGTCCTCTGCGACAACTTCTTCGCCTCCTGGGGCGGGCCCTCCTACCCGAACCACTTCTTCTTCGTGGCCGGCCAGGCCGGCGGGATCCAGGACAACCCCGAGAACATCCAGACCCGGGTCGAAGGTGAGGGCGAGGACCGCCGGCGGTTCAAGTCGTGGGGCTGCGACGCCTACGGCGACAACGTGTTCGTCCTGGTCAAGGACCAGCACGGCAACCTGACCAAACACACCACCTGCTTCGACTTCCGCACGGTCCCCCAGCAGCTCGAGGAGGCGGGTGTCGGCTGGGCCTACTACTCGGCGAGCAAGTACCAGTCCGGCTACTTCTGGAACGCGTTGAACGGCATCTCCGACGTGTTCCACACGGACCTGTGGCGCGACGGCGAGGACCTGGCGGTCCGCGACCAGACCATCCGCCCGGTGGACCGCATCGTGGACGACATCCGCGCCGGCGAGCTCCCGGCCGTCACGTGGGTCACGCCGCGGTTCGAGCTCTCCGACCACCCGCCGCAGAGCACCTGTCACGCGCAGAACTGGGTGGCCGGCATCGTGAACGCGGTGATGGAGAGCGACATGTGGGAGCACACGGCGCTGTTCATCACGTGGGACGAATGGGGCGGCCTGTACGACCACGTGGTCCCGCCGGACTCCGTTGACGGCGACCAGCTCGGGTTCCGCGTGCCGACCCTCGTCGTCTCTCCGTACGCCCGCCGCGGGTATGTGGACGACGCGCTCGCCGAGTTCTCGACGCCGCTGAAGTTCATCGCCGACAACTGGGGGCTGTCGTACCTCACGCCGAGGATCGAGCAGGGTCACAACTTCGAACACGTCTTCGACTTCTCGCGCAACCCGCGGACCGACGCGCAGCCGCTCCGGGAGATCGGGACCTGTTACGGCTCGCCGTGGGAATTCCCCGGCGAGGACTACCCCGGATGGCCGGAAGGGACCGAGCCCGACGAGAGTCACTTCGTTCAGCAGGGCCCTTAGCCGGGAAGGTCACGCGAACGTGGCGGGAGGCCACCGATCCGGCGGGACGACCGTCGGCAACGGACGCCCGGTGAGCACCCGATACCCTCGGGCGAGCTCGTCGATCGAGTTGTCGGGGACGGATGGGAGGTGGATCCCTCCGGGCTGACCGCCGATCGCCCACGCGATGATCTCCGCGGCATGCTCGAACCCGCGCTCCTCCCACGCCGCGTCGGGATCGTTCCAGGTGGTCAGCCCGCGGACCTGGAGGAACCGCTCGTGGTCGTCCTCCCCGAGGTTCACGTCGACCCATCCGTGTGCCATCTCGTGCAGGAGTTCGCTGGCAGCCCAGTCGATCGTGAGCCCGCGGAGCCGGCAGATCTCCACCACCTCCCGCCGATACAGCCCGCCTCTCCCGGAACAGCCGTCACGGGTCTGGTGGAATCGGATCTCTAGGGGCGGGAGGGTGAGCTCGTGATCCCAGAACCGTTGGATCGCCCATCGAGCCATCTGCCGCTGCTCGGGCGTCCCTCCGGAGATCGTGGGGCCGGCGTCCGGGCTGGCGGCGCCAAACGGCCAAAGGACCATCCAGGCCACCACGAGCGTTCCGAGCCGTCGACGCGTCCACATGGGCCGACCCTCGGGCCAGGTGCGTGAGGATCCGATGCGGGCGGCATGGCGCTCACGTGTAAGGCGGCATCGGGCAGCGCTCGCGTCCGTCCGGGGAGGCGCGGGGGTACGGGCTCAAGCCCTGGTCGGCGGTTCGATCTGGCTGCGGGAACGTTTCAAGCGTTCTACACGCGGGGTCCGCGACCTTCGATCCATGAATCGGAGGGCGGCCGCTGAGCACCCCCCCACGGGGCTTCCGAGACGGAACCGGGAGGCGTACGGTCCCGGCGTGTGGTTCGGGGTTCTGGGGCCGGTGGAGGCACGTCGTGACGAGCGGCCGCTCGGTCTGGGTGGTCCCAGACAGCGGGCCGTCCTGGCACACCTGATCGTCCGGGCCAATAAGGTCGTCCCGGTCGACACGCTGATCGACCTCGTCTGGGGAGACGACCCGCCGCCGGCGGCGCGGAACTCACTCCAGAGCTACATCTCACACCTGCGTAAGGCGCTGGGGCCCGAGCGCGTCGAAGGGCGTCCCCCGGGCTACGTGCTCCACGCCTCTCCCGACGAGATCGACGCCTCGACCTTCGAGGCCCTGCTCGCCGAGGCCGACGGCGGGGACGGGGACGCCGACCGGATGGCCGCGGTCCTTCGGGAGGCGCTCGGCCTGTGGCGGGGCCCTGCCTTCGCCGACCTGGCCGGGGAGCCAGCGCTCGCCGCGGAGATCACGCGCCTGGAGGACCTCCGGCTTCGGGCACTCGAGCGGCGTGTGGACGCGGATCTCGAGGCCGGCCGTCACGGTGAGGTGATCGGCGAGCTCGAGGTGCTGACGCGCGAGCATCCGCTGCGTGAGCGCCCGTGGGCGAGCCTGATGCTCGCGCTGTACCGGTCCGGAAGGCAGGCCGATGCGCTCGCGGCATTCGGGCGGGCCCGAGAGCTCCTCGCCGAGGAGCTCGGGGTCGATCCGTCGGCCGAGCTGCGAACGCTGCACGAGCGGATCCTCCGACAGGACCCGGCGCTCGAGATCCGCGGCCAGCCCCTTCGCGGCTACCGGCTCCTCGAGCAGGTCGGAGAGGGCACGTTCGGCGTCGTCCATCGGGCGATCCAGTCGCACGTCGGCCGGGAGGTGGCAGTGAAGACGATCCACCCCGAGCTGGCGAACCGACCCGACTTCGTCCGCCGCTTCGACCACGAGGCGCAGGTCGTGGCCCGACTCGAGCACCCCCACGTGGTCCCGCTCTACGACTACTGGCGCGACCCGGGCGGTGCGTACCTGGTCATGCGATTCCTTCGCGGCGGCAGCCTCGAGGCGCTGCTGGACGGCCGCGGGCTCGACCCCGGCCCCTCCGCCGCGATCTTGGACCAGGTGGCCGGCGCGCTCGCCGCGGCCCACCGGCAGGGCGTGGTGCATCGCGACGTGAAGTCCGGCAACGTGCTGCTGGACGAGGACGGCAACGCGTATCTGTCCGACTTCGGCGTGGCGCTCGAGTCGGGCGCGCCCGCGCCGAACCTCGCCTCGCAGCGCGGAACTCCCGCCTACCTCTCGCCCGAGCAGATCCGCTCCGAGCCCGCCACACCCGCGTCCGACGTCTATTCGCTCGGCGTCCTGCTCTACGAGATGCTTGCTGGAGAGCCTCCGTTCGCCGGCGCCACGCTGGACGAGCTGTTGAACCGAGTCCTCCACCAGCCGCTCCCGGCGGTAACGCGGGTCCGTCCGGAGCTTCCCGTCGCCGTCGACCGCATGATCGAGCGGGCCACGGCGAAGGATCCGGCGAGGCGGTTCGGCGATCCACGCGAGCTGGCCACGGCGTTCCGGGCGGCGATCGAGGCAACCGAAGTCAGGGTCGTGGTCGATCGGGCCGTCCGCAACCCCTACAAAGGGCTCCGCGACTTTGCCGAGGCCGACGCCGACTACTTCTTCGGACGCGAGTCCGTCGTGCGCCGCCTGGTCCAGCGATTGGCCGAACGCGGTGAACGCCGGCGGTTCCTGTGCGTGGTCGGCCCGTCCGGATCGGGGAAGTCCTCGCTGGTCCGGGCGGGCCTCGTGCCGGCGCTCCGGGCCGGCGCCCTGGCCGGCTCCGACCGCTGGTTCTTCGTCGATCTGGTACCGGGTCGCCATCCCCTGCGCGAGCTCGAGTCCGCCCTGCTCGGCGTGGCGGTCCGCCCCCCGCCTTCACTGCTCGAAGACCTCGAACGCGACGAGCTCGGCCTCGGGATCCGGAAGGA
>DATHVC010000079.1:0-11926 GCA_035461565.1 Actinomycetota bacterium | reverse complement strand
CGAGCTGCTGCCGGTACTCGGCGAGCTCGCGCTCGGCCGAGGTTCGGGCCTCCTCGGCCTTCGACAGGTCGCCCTGGATCTTCTCGGTGCGCGTGGCGAGCATCTTGTTGAGCGGGGGAAAAGCGAACTTGGCGATCACGGCGAAGACGATCAGGAAGACGATCCCGCCCACGATCAGCTCGACCGTCTCGGGCAGGATCGGGTTCGGCGCCTCCTCCGCATGTTCCGCGGTCTCTTGGGCAAGCACGAAGAGATGGATCACGCCTGCCTCCTTCAGATGATGAACGCCAAGACGAAGCCGAACAGGGCCAGCGCCTCGGTGAACGCGATGCCCAGGAACATCGTGGTCCGGACCATGCCGGCCGCCTCGGGCTGCCGAGCCATCGCCTCGACCGACTTGCCGACCAGGAACCCGATGCCGATGCCGGGGCCGATCGCTCCGAGGCCGAACACCAGGCCCCGGCCGATCACGCCCACGTCGCCCTCGACCTGCGCGAGGACGCCGACCAGTTGACGAAGCATCCCTTCCTCCTCCTAGTGATCTGGGTGGGTGGCGAGTCCGACGTAGACCGCGGTCAGGATTGTGAAGATGTACGCCTGGAGCACCGCCACCAGCGTCTCGAACGCCACCAGGAACAGCGCCAGGACGAACGCGGGCACCGCGAACGGGAGCGTCGACGGCTTCCAGGCCAGATACACGCTGCCGATGAAGAAGATCGTAAGGATCAAGTGGCCGGCGATCATGTTGGCGGCGAGCCGGACCGACAACGTGAGCGGCCGGACCAGGAACGTCGAGACGAACTCGATCGGCGTGACCAGGATGTACAGGGCCGGCGGCACCCCGGGCGGGAACAGGTTGTTCTTCAGGTAGGTCAGCCCACCCTGCGCGCGGATGCCGGCGACGTTGAACAGGATCCACACCAGCACGGCGAGGAACGCCGGGATGGCCATCCTCGACGTGACGGGGAAGTTCACGAACGGCAGGATGCCGAAGATGTTGTTCACGAAGATGAAGACGAACATGGTGGTGAGGAACGGCACCCACGGCAGCCCGCTCGGCCCCATGACCTCCATCACGATGCCGTTGCGGACGAACTCGACGATGGACTCCATCACGTTCTGGAGGCCGCGCGGCACCAGGCTCGGGCGCGTGAACGCCACCAGGAACAGGGCGACGACGATCAGGCCGGCCAGGACCATCAGGAACGAGACCCGGTTGAAGCACAGGTCGCCCGAGCCGATCAGGCAGGGGGTCTCGAAGATGGTGGTATCCGGGGGCTCGAAGCCCTCGGGCGGAAGGGGGACGGCGAGCATCCCGGAGAGGACCACCTAGGCCTGCCTCGAGGCGAGCCGGTCGGCGGCGCCTTCGGCGGCGGGGTCGGGCGGGATCTGGAGGCCGGCGCCCACGCCGCCGAGCACGAGCTTGGCCTCGTAGGCGAGCAACGCGAGCGTCCCCGGGACGACGGCGAGTCCGAAGGCGACCGGCGAGAACCAGGTCGTCGCGTTCATCACGAACATCGCGCCGAGGATCACGCCGAGCCGGAGCACGACGCCGCCCAGCGCCACGGCGTGCACGACGCCGATCGAGACGCCGGACGCCCAGGCCAGCGAGAGCCCGTGAGCGGCGAAGTTCCCGAACGCGACCACGACTCCGAGCGCCGCCGAGACCGCGGCGGACTGCCCGCCGGCGGCGGCCCCGAGCCCGAACGCCACCGGAAGCGCGATCGCGGCGGGCGCCAGGGCCCGCCGGACCATCTCGCGTTCAGGCCTCGTGTCGCTCATCGCTCCCGTATCTCCGATAGACCGCGTAGATCGCCGCCGACACGCCGAGCACCATGCCGATCGGCAGGAAGAGCCAGCGGAACCCGACCATCCGATCCACGACGTACCCGACGCCGCCCCACACGAGGATGCCGGCGAGCAACGTCCCGGTCATCGCCCAGGCCGTGCCCATCCCGTTCCACGCATCCCCGCGGCCGGCCATGGGGGCGGCAGTATAGTCGTCGCCGCTTCGGCCCGTCAAAGTCGGCTCGGCGCGTTTCTGCAGGTAGATGGCAGTTTTCCACCGAGGACCGTCGAGCTTGTGAATCCCTTCACGAACTCCCATCGCCCGGCGGAGGGACGCCGCCGGCCCCGGTCCACGCCCTCCCTCAGGTCCGCCGGCGATGGACCAACACGTTCCCGGCGGCCGCGAGGATCCCCGCCATGAACAGGATCGTCCCGATGACGTTCACCTGCGGGGGGATCCCGATCCGCTGCGCCCCGAAGACCCACAGGGGGAACGTGTTGGTCTGGCCGGCCACGAAGTTCGTGATGACGAAATCGTCCAGCGACAGGACGAACGCGAGCAGGAACCCGGCCAGGATCGAGGGGGCGATCAGCGGCAGCGTGACCTTGAAGAACCCGACGATGGGGGTCGCGAACAGGTCCTGGGCGGCCTCCTCGAGCGATCGATCCAGCCCCTGCACGCGCGCCCGAACGGTGACCGCCACGAACGCGATCGAGAACCCGATGTGGGAGAGCAGGATCGACCGCAGGCCGAGGGGGAAGTCGATCTGCACGAACATCGACAGGAGCGACGATCCCAGGACGATCTCGGGCACCGCGATCGCGAGGAAGATCACGAAGTCCACCGCCATGAGCCCGCGGAACCGGTACCGGCCGATCGCCAGGCCGAACAGCGTCCCGAGGACGGTCGCCACGGCGGCCGAGACGGGGGCGACGATCAGCGAGTTCTTGAACGCCTCCTCCAATCCCTGGGGGGTGAAGATGTTCTTCCACCAGTTCAGCGTGAACCCCGAGAACCTCGGGGTCTGCGTCGGCCGGACGCCCTGCACGTCGTTGAACCCGTACAGGATCATCACCAGGATGGGGCTGGCCAGGTACAGGATCATCAGGATGGTGTAGGCGGGGAGGATGAACCTCGTCCACCGGCCGGCGGGCGGGTTCGGGGGGGGCAACTCCCGGGGTTCCGCCCGGGGGTCGGCCGTGGCGACCGCGCTCATGCCGCCGCCGCCGCTCTCGTAGCCTCCTCCGTTCCGAGGATCCGCGCGTAGACGCTGGCCAAGATCAACATCACCACCATCAGGACCACGGAGAGCGCGGCGGCCTGCGGGTAGTCGGTCTCGGTCAGGAACTTCGTCTGGATGATGTTGCCGATCATCCGGGTCCCGGCACCTCCAAGGACCGCCGCGTTCACGTAGTCACCCGTGGCCGGGACGAACGTCAACAGGAACGCCGCGAACACGCCCGGCAGGGACAGCGGCCACACGACCTTGCGGAACGCCTCCCATCGCGTCGCGTACAGATCCTTCGCCGCCTCGATCAGGGATCGGTCGATGCGCTCGAGCGCCACGTACAGGGGCAGAGCCGTGAACGGCAGGAAGTTGTAGGTGATGCCGGCCACGACGGCGAACGGGGTCGCCAGGACCCGGAAGTCGTCGGGCAGCAGCCCGATCGCCTTCAGCAGGCCGAGGATGGGCCCGTGGTCGCCGAGGATGAACCGCCACTGGATGGTCCGGACCACGAACGACACGAAGAACGGAAGCAGGATCAGCAGCAGGAGCGAGGCCTTCCAGCGCCCACCGTAGAAGGCGATCCAGTACACCATCGGATAGGCGAGCAGGAGGGCGACGAACGTGACGATCAGCGAATACACGAGCGACCGGATGAGCTGCGGCTGGTACCCGCTGACCGCGTCGGCGTAGTTGCCGAACTCCCAGGAGAACGCGAACCCACCCGAGAACAGGCCCCCGCTCTGGAGCGACGTGTAGACCATCATCCCGAGCGGAACGAGGAAGAAGATCAGGAGGTAGAAGCCCGCCGGCGACAGCAGCGCGTACGGGGTCAGCCGACGGCCGGAACGCCCCCGCGGCGGCCGCCCTTCGACCGCCGACCCGGCGACGGCGCGGCCCTGGTCCACCGTTCGGGCTCCCCGACTATCCCTGCGAGATCGGCAAGAAGATCGAGTCCCACTCCTCCGCCGTGTCGTCGTTCCAGTCGGAGTACCCGAACGAGGTCCGCGACAGGAACTCGTCGTCCGGAAACAGGTACGGGTTCTCGGCGGTGGACTGGAGCTTGTTCGCCCGCCCGGGGAGGCCCTCCTCCCTGGCCTCCTCCGCATGCTGGAGGATGAGGTCCTTGGTGGCGGCGACGGGTGACATGTACAGAACCCACTCCTGCACCATCGTGGCGGGCTCGACGTCGTAGTAGAAGTCCATGAGCTGCATAGCGCCGACCGGGTTCTCCGACCCGGCCGGGATCATCATGTTGTCGATCCACAGCAGCGCGCCACCCTCCGGGAACTCGAAGTGGAGGTTCGGGTAGCCGAGCCAGATGTTCGAGTACAAAACGTCCCCGGACCACGACATGCTGGCCGACAGGTTCCCGTTCTGGAGCTCGCCGAGGTAGTCGTTCCCGTAATACGCGCGGACGGTGCCCGAGTCCTTCTGCATCTGGAGCCAGGCCGCGGCCTCCCGCCATTCGTCGGGTCCCGAGGTCTCGGGGTCGATCCCGAGGTTGATCATCACGAAGTCCGGCATGTCGAACTCGAGCATGCCGACCATCCCACTTCCGACCTTGTCCGGGTTGGCCAGGTCGTCCAGCTTGGTGATCGAGCCGTTGGTCAGGTCGGAGTTGAACCCGATACCGGTGATCCCCGACTGCCAGCACATCCCGTGGGTGTTGCCCGGGTCGAAGAACGGATCCTTCGCCCAGCTCGCGGCGTTGGCGTCGAAGTTCGGCCGCCGGCCCGGATCCAGGGGGTACACCCACCCGTTGACGGTCAACACCTTGAAATACCGGCCGTTTGTAATGACGATGATGTCCCAACCGGTGCTGTCGCCCGCGGCGAGCTGCGGCCGGAGGCGGCCGAAGAACTCCTCGTTGCTGTTGATGACGTCCTGATAGTTGACGTCGATACCGGTCTGTTCGGTGAACATCCGGAGGGACGGGTTGTACACCTGGCCCTCATCGTCCTTCGCCTGGTCCATGTAGAAGGGCCAGTTGGCGAAGTTGACGGTGTCGCCGGCCTCGCCCGAATAGATGTCGTCGAGATCGACCCCACCCGTCGTGGCGCCCGTCGCGCCGTTGCCGCCGTTTCCACCGTTTCCGCCGCCCCCCGTGCCTCCGTCGTCCCCCCCACAAGCGGCCAGGAACGACGACAAGCTGAACCCGGCCACGCCGATCCCCGCCCCGCGGAGCACGCTCCGGCGAGTGAGGCGGCGACGCATCAATTCGTTGAACCTGCGGTCGTCGATCGGGCGATGCCGTGACCCGCTCATGCCAGCTCCTCCTCCTCGATGGACAGGCCTTCCTGCGGCAGCACGGCGAACGTGTGCTCCCAACGCCACGTCAGCCGCACGCGGTCGCCTGGGTGCGGAGCCGGCCGGGACCCCAGGTTCTGGACCCAGACGGTCAACTCGTGCTGCAGCGGGCCTTCGACCTTGTACTGGTGGCTCACGCCGATGTACGTCGACATGCGGAGCAGCCCGGAAACGCTGTTCCACCCGGTCTCCACCGGCCGCGCGTCTTCGGTCTCCAGGTTGATCTTCTCCGGGCGTACGCCCACGCGGACCGCTGTGCCGATGTCGAACGGCGCTTGCTCCGCCGGCACGCGCACGACGTCCCCCCCGGCGAGGAGCACCGTGGCCATCCCGTTGTTCTGCTCCTTCAACTCGCCGTCCAGCAGGTTCGAGGCCCCCAGGAAACTCGCCACGAACTCGGTCTCCGGGTGTTCGTAGACGGCCTCCGGTGGGCCGATCTGCTCGATCCGTCCCAGCCGCATGACGGCCAGCCGGTCCGACATCGTCATGGCCTCTTCCTGGTCGTGCGTGACGTAGATGAAGGTGATCCCGACCTCCTGCTGGATCCGCTTCAGCTCGAGCTGCATCTGCTTGCGCAGCTTGAGGTCCAGCGCCCCGAGGGGCTCGTCGAGCAGGAGGACCTTGGGGCGGTTGACCAGGGCTCGAGCCAAGGCGACTCGCTGCTGCTGACCGCCGGACATCTGCCCGGGCCGGCGCGTCTCGAACCCCCTCAGGTCGACCAGACGCAACGCCTCGCCCACGCGGGTCTTGACCTCCCCGTCCGGGACCTTTCGCCGACGCAAGCCGAACGCGACATTGTCGCGCACGTTCAGGTGCGGGAACAACGCGTACGACTGGAACACCGTGTTCACGTCACGCTTGTAGGCGGGCAGGTCGGTCACGTCGCGGCCGCCCAGGTAGATGGACCCGCGCGTGGGCTCCTCGAAACCGCCGATCATCCGAAGGGTGGTGGTCTTGCCGCAGCCCGACGGTCCCAGGAGGCTGAAGAACTCCCCCTCCGCGATGTCGAGCGAGAGGTCGTCGACCGCGACGGCGCCGCTGAACTCCTTGGTCACCCGGTCGAGCCGAACGTCGACCTCGGTCACACGCCCCCCTTCGCTCCTACCGGCGGAGTGGACGCCGTCTCCGTCCACCCACCCCATCGAGGCGCCCGATTATCACCCACGACCCGCGGATTATCACCCGGGCACCGCCGGCAGCCGCGAGCGACCACCCACACGAGCCCCACCGCAGCTCTTGTACGAGCTGGACAACCGGGGTGGAGGGCTCCCGCCTGTTCAGCGCCCCGGCCCCGCCCCCGCACCGTCCCCGACCACCGTGGCGCGGTCGCTGCCGCGCGGCGCGCGATCCCGGATCAGGAACGGGAGCACCGTCGCCACGATCACCGCGCCGATCACGATCAGCGCGACGCGCAGGGGTCCGTCGATGAAGGCGACCACCAGGGTGCACCCGGAGATCAGCCCGGACCACACGTACATCAGGAGCACGGCCTGCCGATGCGAGTGCCCGATGTCCATCAGCCGGTGATGGATGTGTTGTTTGTCCGCGTGAGAGATACCGATCCCGCGGCGCATCCTCCGGAAGATCGCCAACACCACGTCGAGGAACGGGACGGCCAGCACGAACACCGGTAGCAGCACCGGCACCGCGATGACGGCCAGGTCGCCGCGGGTCGGCCCCTCGAGGTTCCGGCTCGCGCCGGAGATCGTCGCCACGGCCAATACCAGGCCGAGCACGAGCGCCCCCGAGTCGCCCATGAAGATCCGGGCCGGATGGAAGTTCCACGGGAGGAACCCGATCGCCGCCCCGGCCGCGATCGTGGCCAGCACGGCCGCCGTCGATGCCTCCCAGTCGTTCCACTCGCCACCCGGCGACCGGACCATGTAGGCGAAGAACGCCGCCGCGGCGATCGCCACGATCCCCGCCGCGAGCCCGTCCAGGCCGTCGATCAGGTTGACGGCGTTCACCAGGGCGACCACCCACAGGATCGTGAGGGGGACCGCCAGGTCCGGCGAGAGCGACAGGACCCCTTGCCCGGGGAAGTAGAAGAACAGGAGCTGGACGCCGAGGAGCACGACCACGCCGGCGACCAACACCTGGCCGGTCAACTTGCCGAGCGCCGAGACGCCCTGCGTGTCGTCCATGACCCCGAGGACGACGATCAGGGTCCCGGCGATCGCGACCGCGTCCAGGTCGGACGTCGTCTGGAACAGGTCCTGGAGGAAGGGGACGAACCTCGTGGCCACGAGGCCCGCCACGACCCCCAAGAAGATGGCCAGGCCCCCCACGGTCGGGGTCGCTCTCGGATGCACCTTGCGGTCGGACGGGTGGTCGATCCAGCCCAGCCGCAACGAGACCCATCGGACCAGGGGCGTGGCGACCAGGGTGACGCCGGCGCTCGCGCCGAACACGAGGAGGTAGGAACGAACCACGTCGTGCCGCGATGCTACCGCCGGTTCGATGCGGCGGCGGTGATCGGCCTCATCGGTCGTCGCGCTCGAGATCGGCGATCTGCTCGACCCGCCGGGCGTGGCGGCCGCCGTCGAACGGTGTCTCCAGCCAGATTCGGAGGATCTCCCTGGCCAGGGCTGGCGCGACGACCCGGCCTCCCATCGCCAGGACGTTCGCGTCGTTGTGGCGCCGGGACATCTCGGCGAGGTACAGGTCGTGGCACAGTGCGGCGCGAATGCCGTGGATCTTGTTCGCCGCCATCTGCTCGCCCTGTCCCGACCCCCCGAGGACCACACCACGATCGGCCCGTCCTTCCGCCACAGCGCGCGCCGCGGCGGCCGCGATGCCGGGGTAGTCGGCCGGTTCCTCGGAGTCCGTGCCGACGTCGAGCACCTCGTGACCCTGTTCCTGGAGGAACTCCTTCAGCGCCTGTTTGAGGGTGAAGCCCGCATGGTCGGAGCCGAGCGAGATCCGCATCACTCCCCCTCGGCGGCCGCTCGAGCCGGAGCCTTGCCGAACAACCCCTCCGCGAGCCGCCGGCACCACTCGTCGAGCTCGTAGGCGACCGCGAAGAAGACGGCATCCGACATGCCGAGCGGGTCCGCGACGTCTTGGTCCCGCGGGTTCCCCGCGAATCCGCTCCGGCGCAGTCGGTCGGCCTCGGCGACCCGTTCCGCGAGCAGGGACGACGGGTCGCCGCCCGCCCGGGGCTCCGGCAGGGCCTCGAGCAACCGAACGAGCTCCTTCAGGGTGAACGTACGACCGGCAACGCGCGGGGCGCTCGCGGCGACGGCGTCCCGGTGCTCGGCGGCCATGGCCAACACCAGCGAGGCGGTTTCGAGGTGGTCCAGGAGCAGCCGTCGAGCTCGGTGCGTCGAGATGTCCACGCCGTGGGCCGCCGCAGCCGCCACCGATCCGGGGTCGGCGGGTGAACCCTGCCACCCGGCCGTTCCCGCGGACTCGACCACCGGCGCCTCGGCGCCGAACCGAGCCATCAGGGCCGAGCGCAGATATCCCTCGGCGATCGGTGACCGGCAGACGTTCCCGGTGCAGACGACGAGGATGGGGGCCACGAAGCCGGAGTCTATCGACCCACGGGCCGAACCCAGCCGCTCAGATCCCGGTCAGCGCGGCCCACACGTCGGTCTGGGCCACGGCGCCGGCCCGCAGGATCCGAGGGTCCCCGTGGGCGAGGTCGACCACGGTGGAGGCCGGGCCCGTCAGCGGCGCCGGATCACACAGGTAGATCGCGACCGTCTCGCCGAAGGTCCGCCGGACCTCGGCACAGTCCCCCGGCGTCGCCTCCCCGGACCGGTTGGCGCTCGTCACGGCCAGGGGCCCGGCGCGCCTCAGGATCTCGAGGGCGAGCGGGTGCCTCGGCATGCGGACCCCGATCGTCTCCGGATCCCCCCCGAGCTCCCAAGACCGGCTCGACCCGCTCCGCGGCAGGACCAACGTCAGCGGGCCGGCCCAGAACCGGGCAACCAGGGCCTCGGCCCGGTGGTCGAACGCGGCGATGCGGCGCGCCTGCCCGACTCCCGCCACCAGGACCGGCAGCTCGAGATCCGCGGGGCGTCCCTTGGCCGCGAAGACGCCGCGCGTCGCGGTGGGATCGTCGGGCCGCGTCCCGATTCCGTAGACCGTGTCCGTCGGCAGCACGACCAGGTCGCCGCGACGGACCGCCTCGACGATGCCCGCGACCGGATCGGCCACCGCGGTCAGATCCGGTGGGCCAAGACGACGCGATCGCGGCCGGCCAGGTCGGGTTCCACTCGGACCCCGGCGTACGCCCGCGACAGGAGGTCGGTCACGGCCCCTCCCTGGGCGGCTCCGATCTCCAGCGCCAGGACGCCGCGGTCGCGGAGCCACCGGGCCGCCTGTCCGGCGAGGCGCTCGATCACGGCGACGTCGCCGGCCAGGGCGATCTCGGGATCGGCCCGGACCTCCAGCGGGAGATCCTCCATCTCGTCCGGCGAGAGGTACGGGGGGTTGCTGACGACGAGGTCGACCAAGCCGCGGAGCTCCGACGGCAGCGGCTCGAGCAGCTCCCCCTCCAGGACGTGCACGCCGAGCCCCAGTCGGGAGGCGTTGGCGCGGGCGAGCTCGATCGCGTCGGGCGACAGGTCGGTGGCGTAGACGACCGTGTCCGGTCTCTCGTGTTTGATGGCGAGCGCGATCGCGCCCGTCCCGGTCCCGACGTCCACCACCACCGGGTCCTCCGCGTCGCCGAGCGCTTCAAGCGCGTGTTCGACGAGCACCTCGGTCTCGGGCCGGGGGACGAAGACACCGGGACGAACCTCGAGCGTGATCGTCCGGAACGCCTGCTCACCGGTGAGATGTTGGAGCGGCGTCCCAGCGCACCGTTGACAGAGCGCCCGACCGAACAGACGTGCCTCGCGCGCGTCCAGGCCGCCGTCGCGCGTGTACAGCCCCGCCCGGTCCGTGCCGAGCACGAGCATGAGGAGCCGTTCGGCCGTGACGTGGGGGCTTTCGACGCCGTGCCGGTCCAGGTAGCCGGCGGCCCGACGCAGGACGTCGGTCGTTCGCATCAGCCCCGCCCGTCTTCGCTCGCGAGCTGTGCCGCACGCTCCCGCGCCAGGAGCGCGTCGACGAACTCGTCGATGTCTCCCGCCAGCACGGACGACAGGCGATGCGCGGTCAGCTTGACGCGATGGTCGGTCACCCGGTTCTCGGGGAAGTTGTAGGTCCGGATCTTCTCGGCGCGTTCGCCCGTGCCGACCTGCGAGCGCCGGGTGGCGGCCTCGCGTGCCGCGGCCTCCTCCCGAGCGCGCTGCAGCAGCCGCGTCCGCAGGTACCGCATGGCCTTCTCGCGGTTCTGGAGCTGGGACCGCTCCTCCTGGCAGGCCACCACGATTCCGGTCGGCGTGTGCGTGATACGAACGGCCGAATCGGTCGTGTTCACCGATTGCCCGCCCGGGCCGGAGGACCGGAACACGTCGATCTCCAGATCGTCCGGACGGATCTCGACGTCGACATCTTCGGCCTCGGGCAACACGGCCACCGTGGCCGTCGACGTGTGGATGCGCCCGGAGGACTCCGTGACCGGGACTCGCTGGACCCGGTGGACGCCCGATTCGTGCTTCAGCCGGGAATACGCTCCTTTGCCCTTGACCTCGAGCACCGCCGTGCTGAAGCCGCCGAGCTCGGACTGGGCCGCGGCCAACACGTCCGTCTTCCATCCCCGCCGCTCCGCATAGTGGCGGTAGAGCTCGAACAGCTCGCCGGCCCACAACGCGGCCTCCTGCCCGCCGGCGCCGGCCCGGATCTCCAGCACCACGTTGCGGTCGTCGTTGGGGTCCCGGGGGACGAGGAGCTCCTCGAGCCGGGTCCGCAGGCGCTGCGCCCGCTCGTCCGCGGCGTCGGCCTCCTCGCGCAGGTACGCCGCCATCTCCGGGTCCGATTCGTCCCTGGCCAGCCCCCGGGCCTCCTCGGTCTGGCGCTCGGCCTCTCGGAGCTCGCGGTAGGGCTCGACCACCTCGCGAAGGTCGGCCAGGTCTTTGCCCAACCGGCGCAGGCGTTCGTGGTCCGACGCGACGTCCGGGGAGGCCATCTCCCCCTGGAGCCGCTCGAAGCGCTCCTCCAGCTCTCCCAACCGGCTGTTGAGGTCCATACCCCGATTATCCCGGCCGGACGAACCGGCGCGGCGATCCCCGGTCAGGGCGAGGGGTCAGCTCCGGTCGTCGTCGGCGTCGTCCCCCCAGGAGAGGTCGAGCGGCGGGATCTCCGGCAGGTCGAGCTGGATGGTCTCCGTTCCCTCCCAGAGCTCCTCCGCCGTCGGGTCCGCCGCCTCGAGGATCTCGTCGGCCACGATCAGCGGCGCGGACGCCGCCGGGTCGTCGCGCACGTCCACCACGCGCTCCTCGACGGGCTCGTCGGGCTCGCCCGGGGGCTCTGCCGGTGCCACGATGGCCGACTCGAGGTCCCGAGCAACCCCCAACAGCCGCTCCCGCATCTGGGCGAGCTGGTCGACGAGCAGCTGCCGCCGCGTGGACAGCCCCGAGATCGTCCGGTCGGCCTCGTCCGGGGCCTGCCCGAGCGCACGTTCGGCGTCCGCCCGCGCCTTCTCGGCGTGGGACTGGGCGTCGGCGCTGATGCGGTCGGCCTCACGCCGCGCCTCGGTGACGACTCGA
>DATHVC010000078.1:0-5579 GCA_035461565.1 Actinomycetota bacterium | reverse complement strand
GATCACCGTGGACGGGATCGACGAGGCCCTCAAGAAGATCGAAGCCGCCGGGGGCAACACCGTCACCCCACGGACCGAGGTCCCCAACCTGGGCGCGTTCGCCTACTTCCAGGACCCCGAAGGCAACACGATGGGGCTGTGGGAGAACCCCTGACCGCTGCTGCCGGGCAGGCGACCCTCTCCCCTCGTCAGGCGGACACGCCGACGACGTGCCCGATCCATTCGCCGCGCTCGAGCGCGTCGAGCGTGAAGGTGGCGAAGTCGGCGGCGCCGAGTCGCCGTCCGGGGCCTTTCTGGTCCACCGCGGCCTGGTAGGTGCCGGTCGCCGGGTCGTCGGTCACCCACGGCGCCGCGCCTATCGTCCAGTCCAGGCCACTGGCCTCCAGCGTCTCGCGGTTCCGCCGGTGCTCCCGGGCGTGCGCGGCGAACTCACCGGTCACCTCGCGGTCCGACAGCACATCGTTGTTCGCCGCGACCACGAGCCGGTGGACGCCGGTCCGCGATGCCGCCTCGACGACGGCCTTCGTCGCCTCCGAATATCCGGGCTCGGCGTCGGCCGACGTCAGCGCCAGAACCGAGATGACGCCGTCCGCCTGCGCCAGGGCACGCTCCACCGCCTCGGCGTCGCGTGCGTCACCCGCCACCACGGACAGACGTTCGTCGGTCGAGTCGAGAACCGACTCATCACGGACGAACGCGGTCACCTCGTGCCCGCGGTCGAGCGCCTGCCGAACCACCTCGCGACCGGTCCGCCCGGCCGCCCCGAACACCGCGATCTTCATGCGGGCGAGCTTACGCCGCGTCGACGGTGGCCGGCTCGGCGGCCCGCTCGAGCGCGAGCGCCAGTACCTCGTCGATCGTCTCGACCGGGTGGAACGACATCTCCTCGCGGACCTGCTCCGGCACGTCGTCGAGGTCGCCCTCGTTCCGCTTGGGGAGGATGACCTGCTTCAGCCCCGCCCGGTGCGCGGCGAGCACCTTCTGCTTCACCCCGCCGATCGGCAGGACCCGGCCCTGGAGCGTGACCTCGCCGGTCATCCCCACCGAGCTCTTCACCGGTGTACCGGCCAGGAGCGACGCGAGCGCGGTCACCATCGTCACCCCCGCGCTCGGACCGTCCTTCGGCACGGCGCCGGCCGGCACGTGCACGTGGAACCGACCGCCGAGCCGCGACGGCGCGATGCCGATCTCCTCCGCGTGCGACCGCACGTAGCTGAGGGCGATCTGGCCCGACTCCTTCATGACGTCGCCGAGCTGGCCGGTGAGCACCAACCCCTCCGACCCCTCCGTCCCGTCGAGCCGCGTCGCCTCGATGAACAGGACGTCGCCGCCGGTGCCGGTCACGGCCAGGCCGGTCGCCACGCCGGGGACGCTCGTGCGTTCGGCGGCCTCGAAGAAGAACTTCGGCCGGCCGAGGTACTCGCGGATGTCCACCACGTCGACGGTGACCGGCGGCTGCGCATCGCCGCGCGCGAGCTTCGTCGCGACCTTGCGCAGCACCTTGCCGAGCTCACGCTCGAGGTTCCGCACGCCGGCCTCCCGGGTGTAGTCGGACACGACCTGCCGGACGGCGTCGTCGGTCACGACCACCTCGTCGGCCGTCAGGCCGTTCCGCTCCTCCTGCCGCTCGAGCAGGTGGTCGCGCGCGATCGCGACCTTCTCGTCCTCGGTGTAGCCGTCGAGCCGGATGACCTCCATCCGGTCCAGCAGGGGGCCGGGGATCGTCTCGAACACGTTCGCGGTCGAGATGAACAACACCTCGGAGAGGTCGAGGTCGACCTCGAGGTAGTGGTCGCGGAACGTGTGGTTCTGCGCCGGGTCGAGCACCTCGAGCAGCGCGCTGGAGGGGTCGCCGCGCCAGTCGGCGCCGACCTTGTCCACCTCGTCGAGCATCATCACCGGATTCTTCGTGCCGGCCTCCTTCAGCGCGCGCACGATCCGTCCCGGGAGCGCGCCGACGTACGTCCGACGGTGGCCGCGGATCTCGGCCTCGTCGTGGATCCCGCCGAGCGAGATCCGGACGAACTTCCGGCCGAGGGCGCGCGCCACCGACTCGCCGAGAGAGGTCTTTCCCACGCCGGGCGGGCCGACCAGCGTCAGGATCGCGCCCGAGCCGCGACCGGCCGCCGGGCCCATGCCCCGCTCCTGCCGCAGCTTGCGCACGGCGAGGTACTCGACGATGCGGTCCTTCACGTCCTCGAGCCCGGTGTGGTCCTCGTCGAGGATGCGGCGGGCGTCGGGGATGTCGAGGTTGTCCTCGGTGCGCACGTCCCACGGGATCTCGGTCATCCAGTCGAGGTACGTGCGGATCCAGCCGTATTCCGGCGACTGCTCGGAGGTGCGCTCGAGCCGGCCGAGCTCACGCTCGGCCTCCGCGCGGGCGCCCTCCGGCATGTTCGCCTCGGCGATCTTGCGCCGGTACTCCTCGACGACGTTGTCCTCCGAGTCCTCGCCGAGCTCCTTGCGGATCGCGTCCATCTGCTGGCGGAGCAGGTACTCGCGCTGGGTCTTCTCCATGCCCTCGCGGACGTCGGTGCGGATCTTGTCCTTCAGCTCGATCTCGGCCAGGATCTCCTTCGCCCACGCCAGGACCTTCTCCAGGCGCTGTTCGATATCGAGGGTCTCGAGCACCTCGACCTTCTGCTCGAACGACAGGTCGGGCGAATACCCGGAGGTGTCGGCGATCTGGCCCGGGTCGGTCAGGCCGCGGAGGAACTCGGCGACCTGGGGGACGCCCCGGAGCTCGACGATGTTCTCGAGCGTGGCCCGGTACTCCCGGGCGAGCTCCCGGGCGCGAGCGCTCGGCTCGGGGTCGGGACGCTCGGCGACCTCGACCCAGATGGCGTCCCCGGTGCCGGGAACGCCGCGGCTGACCACGGCCCGGTACAGGCCGCGGATCACGAGGGCCTCCATCCCGTTCTGGAGGCGGCCGACGTCCTCCACCTTGGCCACGGTGCCGACCTGCGCGAAGCGCTGGCCGATCCGCGGGACCAGGAGGATCTCGCCGTCGGTGGACTCCGCCGCCGCTACGGCCCGGCGGGCGTCGTCGGACTCGATCGTGAGGGTGACCACCATGCCCGGCAGAACCACGCCCGTGGTCAGCGGGAGCAGGGGCCGGACGTTCGTGTCGAGCTGGGCCATCGAACCTTCCTTCTTCCGTCGGACGGCAACGGCGATTCCGAGCGCGGCCGTTGCACCTGCAGTTCCAACACCGCTCCGGCCGTGCCTATTCCAGAGTGTAAGCGGGATTACACGCCAACAGGAGCGGTGGGTCAGCGGCCGACGGCGTACAGCTGGACCGCGGACCCGGCAAGGAGGAGCGCCGCCCCGATCACCGTGAAGACCCGTTCGCGCGCCCTGCCCGCCGGATCCACCCAGCCGATCAGGAAGCCGATCGCCCCCGCGGCGATGGACAGGGCGCCGACGGCTCCCAGCGCGAGGGCCACCTGGGTGAGTCCGGTGCTCGAGACGGCCAACAGGAGCGTTCCCCTCCCTGGCTCGAGGGTACGCGCGGCGCTCGTTGCGGGGAATCCCCCGTCGGGAAACGGGCTCGCCTCGACGGGCCGCGTACGGCCACCTATGGTGGCCTCGTGTTCGAGCGGTTCACCGACCCCGCCCGCCGCGTGGTCGTGTTCGCCCAGGAAGAGGCCCGGTTCCTGAACCACAACCACATCGGGACCGAACACATCCTGCTCGGCCTGATCCGGGAGGGGAACGGTGTCGGGGCCCGGGCGCTCGAGTCGCTCGGCATCTCCCTCGACGACGTCCGTCGCCAGGTCGAGGGGGTCGTCGGCGTGGGGGAGACATTTCCGTCGGGGCACATCCCGTTCACGCCGCGCGGGAAGAAGGTGCTCGAGCTCGCCCTCCGCGAGGCACTCACGCTCGGACACAAACACATCGGCACCGAGCACATCCTGCTGGGCCTAGTCCGCGAGAACGAAGGGGTCGCCGCCCAGGTGCTCCAGAGGTCCGGGGCCGGGCTCGACCGCATTCGGCACACAGTCATGCAGCTCCTGTCCGAATACGGCGGCGAGGTCAGGGAGCCGACGGGCGAGGCCTCCACGGAGGACCAACCCCCCTCGAGAGCGGGGGCCGACTTCCCGCTCTGCCCCCACTGCTCGGCGCCGCTCCGGAAGTCGCTGCAGATCCAGGAGCTCGTCGCCGCGGGCGAACCGGGGCCCGCGCGCGTTCGCGTCGTCTATTGCGCAAAGTGCGGCTGGGCCATCGGAACGGTCCCATGACCGCCCGTCCGAGGGCCGGCCATGGTCCCGTCACGCGAGGCGTGTAGGATGCACCGCCGTGGCCCAACCTATGATCCAGACCGAGGACCTCCGCAAACACTTCGGCGAGGTCAAAGCTGTCGACGGCGTGAACCTGGAGGTCACGTCCGGCACGGTGTTCGGCCTGCTCGGGCCGAACGGCGCCGGCAAGACCACGACGGTCCGGATCCTGACCACGCTCCTGCACCCCGACGGCGGACGGGCCACCGTGGCCGGCTACGACGTGGTGAAAGACGCCGAACGGCTCCGCCACGAGATCGGCCTGGCCGGCCAGTCGGCCGCCGTCGACGAGAACCTCACCGGCCTGGAGAACCTCGAGATGGTCGGGCGCCTGTACCACATCCCCGCCGCCGAGGCGCGGAAACGGGCCAAAGATGTCCTCGATCGCTTCGAGCTGACCGACGCCGCGAACCGGACCGCGAAGACCTATTCGGGCGGCATGCGGCGCCGCCTCGACCTCGGGGCGAGCCTGGTCGGCCATCCCCGGATCCTGTTCCTCGACGAGCCGACCACCGGCCTGGACCCGCGGAGCCGGCTCGAGATGTGGGACATCATCCGCGAGCTCGTGCACGACGGCACCACGATCCTGCTCACCACGCAGTACCTGGAGGAGGCCGACCGCCTGGCCAACCAGATCGCGGTGATCGACACCGGCCGCGTGATCGCCGAGGGCACCGCCGAGCAGCTCAAGCTGCGCATCGGTGGCGAGGTGCTCTCGCTCCGGGTCGTCGACCGGGACGACGTGAGCGCCGCGGCGGGCGCGGTGCTCGGGCTCGGACCGGGTGGTGGAAACGTGGACAACAACACCGGCGAGATCACCGTCCCCGTCGGCGCGGACGGCACGAAGATCCTCACCGAAGCCGTGCGTCGTCTCGACACCGCGGGGATCCGCCTCGCCGACATCGCGCTGAGGCGTCCATCCCTGGACGACGTCTTCATGACGTTGACCGGACACGCGGCGGAGCAGGAGCCGGACGACCAGGAGCAGGCCGCGGCCGGCGGCCGGCGGCGCGGGAGGGAGCGATGAGCGCCACGACGGTCGATGTTCAGCGCGGCCGGGTCGCCAACACCGTTTCAGACTGGTGGGTGATCGCCAAGCGGAACCTCACGAACTACCTCCGGCGGCCCGACCTCCTGGTGTTCTCGACCATCCAGCCCGTGATGTTCGTCCTCTTGTTCCGCTACGTGTGGGGCGGAGCGATGGAGCAGATCCTGCCGCCGAACATCCCCTACGTGGATTTCCTGATGCCCGGCATCTTCGTGCAGACCGCGATCTTCGGAGCCCTGCAAACCGGGGTC
>DATHVC010000077.1:0-3261 GCA_035461565.1 Actinomycetota bacterium | reverse complement strand
GAGCCCGGCTCCGGCCTCGACCCGGTACGTGCCGACGTCGAGCGGCGTCACGCCTCGCGAGGACAGGTACCGGACGCGCACGGACGACCGTCCGGGGTGGGCTCCCAGCAGCTCCTTCAGCTTGGCGATCGTGGCGTTGGTGCAGCTCGCCGCGGCGACCTCGACCACCAGCGCCGTGTTCGACTCCCGGGCCGGCCGGCCGGTCCCCAGGTCGGGTTCGACCACCTCGACGGCGCGGAGCTGGAGATCGCGCCCGCGCAGGTCGGCCCGGCCCGTGACGAGCACGATGGCGTCCGGCTCGATCAGGTCCGGCACGCGTTCGTAGACGTTCGGGAACGCGATGACCGTGACGCCGCCCGTCAGGTCCTCCAGACGGAACTGCGCGAACGGCTCCCCCCGCTTGGTGAACTTGCGCACCACCGCGGCGACGATGCCGCCGACTCGAACCAGGTCGCCGTCGCCGAGCGAGCCGACGTCCGAGAGCTCCCGGTCGATCTGGGTGGCAAGGGCATCTTTCACCGCCAGCAGCGGGTGGTCCGTCACGAACTGCCCGAGGACCTCTTTCTCGAGCCGCAGGAGCGTGCGCTTGTCGAACTCGTCGCCCGCCAGGACCGCCTCGTCCACGTCGGTGGCAGCCTGGTCGCCACCCCCGAACAACGAGAACTGCCCGGCGGCCTCCGCCTTGCGTTCGGCCACGATCGGCACCGAGACCTTGTCGTGGTTCTCCAGGAGCGCGCGCCGCCGGTAGTGCAGCGAGTCGAAGGCTCCCGCCGTGATCAGGCTCTCCAGCACCCGCTTGGTGAGGACGTTCGGGTCGACCTTCCGGCAGAAGTCGGCGAACCCGATGAACGAGCCCTTGGCGCGTCGGGCGTCGATGATCTGCTGCACCGCCCCACCGCCGACGTTGCGAACGGCCGAGAGTCCGTAGCGGATCTTGGGGTCGCCGCTCGCGACCGGCGCGAAGTCCTGCTCCGACTCGTTCACGTCCGGCGGCAGGACCTCGAGCCCCATCAGGCGGCACGCGTTCAGGTAGAACGGCTTGCGATCCTTGTCGTCCTTCACGCTCGTGAGCACCGCCGACATGTATTCGACGGGGTGGTGCGCCTTCAGGTAGGCGGTCTGGTACGCGACGTACCCGTACGCGCACGCGTGCGACGCGTTGAACCCGTAGTCGGCGAACGGCTCCATGAGCTCGAAGATCTCGGTGGCGAGCTTCGCCGGGTACCCGTTGTCCACGCAGCCCTGAATGAACGTCTCCTTGTGGACCATGAGCTTCTGGCGGATCTTCTTGCCCATGGCCTGGCGGAGCATGTCGGCCTCCGCCATCGAGTACCCGGCCATGCGGACCGCGATCTGCATGACCTGCTCCTGGTAGACCATGATCCCGTAGGTGCCCTCGAGGAACTCCCGCAGGTCCTCGTGCGGGTACATCACCGGCTTTCGCCCGTGTTTGCGCTCGGCGTATTCGTGGTGCATTCCGGCGTTGAGCGGCCCCGGCCGGTACAGGGCGACGAGCGCCATCAGGTCCTCGAACCGGTCGGGTTGGAGCGCCCGGATCAACTGGCGCATCCCGGGGGACTCCATCTGGAACACCCCGGTGGTGTCGGCGCGGCAGAGCATCTCGTACACGGCCGGGTCGTCGAGCGGCACGTGGTCGATGTCCACCTCGACGCCGCGCCGCCGCAGGTGGGAGAGCGTGTCCTCGATGACCGAGAGGTTCCGCAGCCCGAGGAAGTCCATCTTCAGCAGCCCGAGCTTCTCCACGCCGTGCATGTCGAACTGCGTCACCACGCGCCGGGAGTCGTCGCGGGAGTCCTTCGACAGCTTGAGTGGGAGATAGTTCACGAGGGGCGCGTCGCCGATCACGACTCCCGCGGCGTGGACGGAGTCCTCCCGGCGAAGCCCCTCGAGGGCGCGGGCCGAGTCGACGATCTCCCGCGCTTCGGGTTCACGTTCGTACGCGTCCCGCAGCTCGGACGAGAGCTTCAGGGCCTCCTCGATGGGGTGTTCGCGCCCGAGCACGGCCGGCGGGTACATCTTGCACAGGCGGTCGCCCACGCTGGCCGGGAACCCCAGCACCCGCGCCGAGTCTCGGATGCCCTGTTTCCCCTTGATCGTCTGGAACGTGATGATCTGCGCCACGTGGTCCGTCCCGTACTTGGATGCCACGTACCGAATGACCTCGTCGCGGCGGCGCTCGTCGAAGTCCATGTCGATGTCGGGCATCTGGATGCGGCCGGGGTTGAGGAACCGTTCGAAGATCAACCCGTAGCGCAGCGGGTCCAGGTCGGTGATGCGCAGCGCGTACGAGACCACGGACCCGGCCGCCGAACCTCGGCCCGGCCCCACGCGGATGCCACTCTCGCGCGCGAACCGGATCAGGTCCCACACGATCAGGAAGTACCCGGAGAACCCCATCGAGGAGATGACCGAGAGTTCGTGGTCGATCCGCCGCCGGATCTCCGACGTGAGCGTGCCGTACCGGCGTTCGGCGCCCTCTTCCACCAGGCGCCGCAGATAGGCGTCGCGATCCATCTCGTCCGGCGGCTGGAACCGCGGGACGTGGAACCGCTGGTCCGGCGGGAGGTCGTCCCCGTAGACGAGCCTCAGGTCGCAGCGGTCGGCGATCTCGAGGGTGTTGTCGCAGGCCTCCGGCAGCTCCCGGAACGTCTCCCGCATCTCCTCCGCGGTCTTCAGGTAGAACTGGTCCGAGTCGAACTTCAGCCGGTTGGTGTCGGTCTGCACCTTCTGTTGTTGGATGCAGAGCAACACGTCGTGCGGCTTGGCGTCGGCGCGTTCGGTGTAGTGCAGGTCGTTCGTGGCGACGACGGGAAGGCCGGTCCGCCGCGCCAGCTCGACCTGTCTTGGCAGGATCCGCCGCTGCTCCTCGAGCCCATGGTCCTGGAGCTCCACGAAGAAGTTGCCCGCCCCGAACAGGTCGGCATAAGCGGCCGCGGCCTCGGCGGCCCGGGCCTCCTGCCCGGTGAGCAACAGTTGCGACACCTCGGACGCAAGGCACCCGGAGAGCCCGATCAGGCCTTGCGCCCGCTCGGCCAGCAGGTCCTTGTCGATCCGGGGACGGTGGTAGAAGCCCTCGAGATGGGCGTCGGTGACCAGCCGGAGCAGGTTGCGGTAGCCGACCTCGTCCCGGGCAAGGATCGTGAGATGCCGGTACTTCTCCTCGCTTTCGCCAGGCGCCCGCTCGAACCGTGACGAGGGGGCCACGTATGCCTCGACCCCGAGGATCGGCTTGACGCCGGC
>DATHVC010000076.1:0-7662 GCA_035461565.1 Actinomycetota bacterium | reverse complement strand
GGCGTCCGCACCTCGGCGTGAGCCCCACCGTGCCGCATCATCGAGAGCTCCACGGCGAACTGGACGTCGGCGAGCGACCCGTACCCCAGCTTGAAGTGGAACCGGGTCGCCTCGGGCGGCCGGACGCGTTCTCGCTCGATGCGCTCGCGCATCCTGCGGATCTCCCCGACGCGTTCGATCGGCAGGTACTCGGGATAGGCGAAGTCCGCGGCGAACGAGCAGAACCGCCGCCCCAGGGCCTCGTCGCCGGCGACGAACCGGGCGCGGGTGAGCGCCTGGAACTCCCAGGTCTGCGCGTACCGCTCCAGATACTCGAGGTACGCGGCGAACGACTTGGCCAGCGGCCCGCTTCGGCCTTCGGGACGGAGGTCGGCATCCGGCTCCCACCCGCGTTCGCGCACGCCGGCCAGGACGCGTTCGGCGATCTCGGCCCCGCGGCGGAACTCCTCGGCCCCCTCCCCGTCGTACACGAACACGAGGTCCAGGTCCGAGGCGAAGTTCAGCTCCGAGGCGCCGAGCTTGCCCAGGCCGATCGCGGCGAACGGCAGGTCGGGGTCGGCGGCGGCCGCGACGGCCTCGCGCACGACGCCGTCGGCGATCGAGGTGATGGCGAACCCGAGCTCCCTCGGCGCGAGCTCCCGGCCGGCGTACCGGGCGACCACCGCAGCCAGCGCACCGTCGGCGTCCGTCGAATCGGCGCCGTCTCGCAGGGCGTGCACTCGCGCGGGGTCGGCGATCAAGAGGTCGGTGCCGAACGAGCTCGCCGCGACGAGATGCCCCAGGCGCCGGGCCGCCCCCGGGTCCGCCGCCAGGGCGTCGGCCACCGACCGGTCGTCGCCGATCGCGGCAGCCACGCGTTCGAGGCGCACGAGCGCGGCATCGGGAACGGCCGCCAGCGCGAGCGCCGGCGCCATCACCGGGAACAGGTGCTCGAGGACCTTGCCGAGCCTGGTCGAGGGCTCCACCAACCGGTCCAACACCTCGAACGCTTCGGCGGGACGGCGGAACCCCAATCCGGCCAGCAGCTCCTCGGTGGCCGTTCGGTCCACTCCGGGCCGGGGCGCCTTCGGTCCGGCGAACGCCTCCAGGAGCGGCCGGTAGAACAGCCGCTCGTGCATGCCACGCACGAGCGCGGTCTGCCGGTCGTATTCGGCCTGGAGCGCATCCGCGCCGTCGAGGCCGAGCGAGCGCGCGAGCGTCGTCCTCGCCGCATGATCCGCGGGGAGCTCGTGGGTCTGGAGGTCTCGGACGATCTGGAGCCGGTGCTCGAGCGTCCGCAGGAACCGATACGCGTCGGCCAGCACGGCGGCGTCGACCTCGGCCACGTACCCCTCCTCGGCCAGCACGGACAACGCCGCGAGCGTGTTCGGGAGCCGCAAGCGCTCGTCCCGGCGCCCGTGGACGATCTGCAGGAGCTGGACGGCGAACTCGACGTCGCGGATCCCGCCCCAGCCCCGTTTGACCTCGGTGGCGGCCTTGCCCCGGGCGCGCACGTACTCCTCGAGCCGGACCTTCACCTGCCGGACCTCGTCGATCGCGCCGGCCGCGAGCACCTCCGGGTAGACGAGCGGAGTCACCGCCTCGACGAACCGGGCTCCGAGCTCGAGGTCGCCGGCCACCGCACGCGCCTTGATCAGCGCCTGCCGCTCCCACGTGGCCGCATGGGAGGTGTAGTGCTCGACCATGGCCTCGAGCGAGCGGGACAGGGCGCCTCCCCGTCCCCCGGGCCGGAGCGTCGGGTCCACCCGGAGCGCGATCCCCTCGGCCGTGGGTTCGGACAGCAGGCGGATCAACACGGCGGCCGAACGCACCGCCGGCCCTTCGCCGCGCGGTCCCCGCTCCCGGTGCACGAACACCACGTCCACGTCCGAGGCGTAGTTGAGCTCGGCGCCACCGAGCTTCCCGAGCCCGATCACCGCGAGCTCGTCGGCGCCGGCGGCCGAGCTCGCCCCCGCCAGGCACACCTCGGCGATGGCGGAGATCTCCTCCACCACGCCTTCCAGGGCGGCCCCGCCGAGATCTCGCGCGGCGACCCGCAACATCGCCCGGCGCCGGAACCGCCGGAGCCCGTCGGCCGGGCCGAGCCGCGCCACATCGGCGCGAAGCTCCGCCTCCACCTCCGAACGCGACCGTGGCCGCGCATCCATGACGAGCTCGGTCTCGGCCGGGTTCGCCACCAGGAAGTCGGCGGCGGCCGTGGAGAACCCGAGCAGACGAACCGCGACGGGCAGGAGCTCTTCGCGGGCGAGCGCCTCGCGAGCGGAAGGGTCCTCCCCCACCCGCGAGAGCGCCACGCGCGCGAGCTCCGGATCGGGGGCCTCGGCAAGGGTCCGTCCGAGGACCTCCGGGGTCAACATCGAGGGACCCGGCCGGCCACGGGTCGATTATCCCGGAGTGCCCCCGCCCCACCGGAAAGAGAGTTAACCGACCCGTTACGAAGAGGCGGCGGGCGGCGGTAGGCTCCGGTCGATGGCACTGGCGAACGAAGCCGAGTTCGTGCTGCGCACGATCGAGGAGCGCGGCATCAGGTTCGTCCGCCTGTGGTTCACCGACGTCCTCGGCTTCCTGAAGGCGTTCACGATCACCTCGCAGGAGCTCGAGGGCGCGTTCGCTGAGGGTATGGGATTCGACGGCTCCTCCATCGACGGGTTCAGCCGGATCCAGGAATCGGACATGGTGGCGATCCCCGACCCCTCGACCTTCCAGCTCATCCCGTGGAAGACCGAGGCCCAGGTGGCGCGGATGTTCTGCGACGTCTACAACCCCGACGGCACGCCGTTCGAAGGAGACCCGCGCTTCGTGTTGAAACGCCAGCTCGATCGCGCCTCCGAGCTCGGCTACACCTTCTACGTCGGCCCGGAGCTCGAATACTTCTACTTCCGCTCGCTGGAGGACCCGGTGTTCCTCGACCGCAGTGGATATTTCGACGAGACGCCCCTCGATGTCGCCACCGACTGGCGCAAACGCACCGTCTCGTACCTGGAGTCGATGGGCATCCCCGTGGAATACGTGCACCACGAGGTGGCGCCCAGCCAGCACGAGATCGACCTTCGCTACGCCGACGCCCTCACCATGGCCGACAGCGTGATGACCTACCGGATCACGGTGAAGGAGGTGGCACAGGAGTTCGGCATCTACGCCACGTTCATGCCCAAGCCGGTGATGGGGGTCAACGGCAGCGGCATGCACACGCACCAGTCGCTGTTTACGGGCGATCGCAACGCGTTCTTCGAGGAGGGCGACGAGTATCACCTCTCCAAGACGGCCAAGCGCTACATCGCCGGGATCCTGACGCATGCGCCCGAGATCACGCTCGTCACCAATCAGTGGGTGAATTCCTACAAACGGCTCGTCCCCGGCTACGAGGCGCCGGTCTACGTGTGCTGGGCGCGCCGCAACCGCTCCGCGCTCGTCCGCGTGCCGCAGTACAAACCCGGCAAGGAGGAGGCCACGCGGATCGAATACCGATCGCCGGACCCCGCGTGCAACCCGTACCTGGCGTTCGCCGCGATGCTCGCCTCGGGGCTCGCCGGGATCGAGGACGAGCTCGAGCTTCCCCCCGAGGCCTCGAACAACATCTACGAGATGACCGAGGACGAGCGGAAGGCCGCCGGCATTCGCTCGCTGCCCGCCGATCTCCACGAGGCCATCGGACTCGCCGACGAGTCGAAGGTGTTGCGCGAGGCGCTGGGCGACCACGTGCACGAGTTCCTGATCCGCAACAAACGTGAGGAGTGGGACGGGTACAAGTCCTACGTCTCCCCCTACGAGCTCGACCGCTACCTGCCGATCCTCTAAATCCCGCGCCACCGCGCACGCACGGTGTCCTTTACGTCGAACGCCTGTTGACAGTTGCCCGCCCAACCGGGAAGCTCCGAAGGTTCGGTAGGCCGAACAGGGGACGCCTGACAGGGGGGTCCCGGCCGACCGACGGGAAGGGAGAGAGGACCAGTGAACCCCGAGCCCATGAATCGACGTTCGTCCAAGCTCGTCCCGCTGCTCGCCGCCGGCTTGCTCAGCATCGCGCTCATTGCGTCGCCGGCCGTCGCCGCGCCTCCGACCGCGGTGGGGTCGGTCACCCCGTCATCCGTCCCGGCGGGGGCAACCACCGGGTATTCGTTCTCGCTGGCCCCGAGCAGCGGCACTATCGGCTCGTTCAACCTGACCGCGCCGGCCGGCTGGGTGATCCTCTCGCTCGACTCCGCCCCGGCGGGCGTGACCCTGACCTCGAGCACGCAGATCCAGGGGCGAGGTCTGTCGGTAAGCGCGTCGTCACCCCTGGCCGTCGGATTCACGGCGCAGGCGCCGTGCGGCGCGGCGAGCACGAACTGGACTCTCGCGGCACGGTCCGGACCGAACTTCACGGGCAGCACCAACGGCATCGACCCGAGCAGCAGCTTGTCCACGGCGCTCAGCGGCACCTGCGCCGCCGAGTTCGTGGTCGGGCGCGGGCCGGCGGACGCCGCCTTCAACGGGAATCCGAAGAGCGAGAACATCACGAGCGTCCCGTTCACCCCGGCGGGCACCGCCATGCAGGTCCTGGTGACCGACGCCACCGGCGCTGCGCGCAGCGGCATCGCGATCACGCTGACCCTCCAGTGCACAGCCCCGGTGGTCTGCGGCGGCAGCGGCGCCTCGTTGTCTGGGCCGGTGACCGCCACGTCGAACGCCTCCGGCCTCGCGACCTTCACTGGGTCCGCGGCGAACCCGATCTCGGTCAGCCAAATCGGGTTCGGATACCACCTCACGCCGACCGGAACGGGCGTCACGGGCACCCAGTCCGCTCCCTTCGCCATCTTCGAGGAGGGCGAGCAGTGCAGCTCCAGCGACTGCGTCGTCCGCGGCAACAGTTCCAATCGCCACCTGAGCGCGACCATCGCCGCGAACACGCCGTCGGGCTCGCTCGCGGTGCTGGTGTCGGGCGCTCTGTCCCTGGACTGCGGCCCGTCGATCCCGGCCGGCTACAACTACAAGCCGGTCTCCGGAGACATCATCGCGTGGCTGTACACCGGGACCGGCTCGCAGACCATCGTGGTCGAGCTGAGCAAGCAGCTCATCCGAGAGGTGGTCGACCGCGGGTCGGCCCACCTGGACGTGTGCTACCTGGTCGACGTGGCCGGCAAGTCGTTCGTGGACAAGTTCGGCCAGCTCCACCTGACCGGTGACCCTGGTCTGTTGCCGGACTGCGGCCCGGGGATCAGCGAGAACTGCATCGTCTCCCAGACCGCTGCGCCTGGCGGCGGACGTGTGGTGACGTTCACCGTGGAGGACGGGCGGGGCAAGATCTGAGCCGCGGAGGTACGCTCGGGCCTTCGACGGGGCCGTCGCACCCCTGAGGAGGCCGAGATGACGGACGACGAGGCTTTTCGTCCGGGCGAGCCGTCGCCGACGCTCGCCGAGACGGCGCGTCGCCGCGCCGACCTGCACGCGGCGCTGATCGCGGTCGAGAAGGCCATCTCGAGCCCAGCCGGCGGGCGCGAGGGCGACTGGTCCAAAGACGTCCTGCGGGCGCTCCAGGACCTCGATCACGCGCTCGTCGAGCACATCGAGGGTGCCGAGGGCCCCATGGGTCTGTACGAGGAGATCGGGCAGAGGGCGCCGCGTCTGGCCGGCCAGATCGAGCGGCTCAAGCAGGAGCACCCGGGCCTGCGGGATACGACCCGCGAGCTCATCGGGCGGATCGAAGGCGGCGCCGTCGGGACGCAGTGGCCGCTCCCGGACGCCCGGGACGATCTCCAGCGCCTGCTCGGCCGCCTGGTCCGGCACCGGCAGCTCGGCGCAGACCTGGTCTGGGACGCCTACAACCTCGACATCGGCGGTATCGAGTAGCGCTCCCCGCTAGGCTGAGCGCGATGGTCCGGATCGCGATCGGGCAGATCGACACGACCGTCGGCGACCTCGAGGGGAACGTCGAGATCATGACGGCGTGGGCCGCGCGCGCGACGGAGGCCAGCGCCGACGTGGTGGTGTTCCCCGAGCTCGCCGTCACGGGTTACCCACCCGAGGACCTCGTGTTGCGGCCGGCGTTCGTGGACGACAATCTCGAGGCGCTCCTTCGATTGGCCAAACAGACGGCGGGCGGATGCGCCGTCCTCACGGGGTTCGTCGATCGGAGCGAACGGGGCATCCACAACGCCGCGGCGCTGCTCGCCAACGGGGACGTGGTTGCCCGGTACCACAAGGTCAAGCTGCCCAACTACGGGGTCTTCGACGAGCGGCGCACGTTCGTCCCCGGCGAGGCGGACTGTCCCGTCCGCCTGGCCGGCTCCGAGCTCGGTCTGTCGATCTGCGAGGACGCGTGGGCCCCGGGACCGCCGTTCGACGCGTACGCGGCGCGCAAGACTCCCGTGATCCTCAACATCAACGGCTCGCCCTACCACCGGGGGAAGGCCGGCGAACGCGAGGAGATCTGCCGGGATCGCGCGCTCGAGACGGGCGCGTGGATCGTCTACGTGAACGCCGTGGGTGGGCAGGACGAGCTCGTGTTCGACGGCGCGAGCCTGGTCGTCGCCCCCGACGGCACGGTGCGCCATCGGGCGCTGTCGTTCGACGAGGACCTGTTGGTGGTCGAAATCGCGAACGAGCTCTCGTTCGCGGACGACCGGCCCGACCCGCCAGGCCATCCCGAGGAGGTGTACCGGGCGCTGACCCTCGGGCTGCGCGACTACGCCCACAAGAACGGCTTCCGCGACGTGGTGCTGGGGCTCTCGGGCGGGATCGACTCGGCTCTGGTGGCGACGCTCGCGGCCGACGCGCTCGGTCCCCAGGCCGTGCTGGCGCTCGTGATGCCCTCTCGCTACACGTCGAGCGAGAGCATCGAAGACGCGACGGCGGTGGCCGAGCGTCTGGGGATCCGGATCGACACCATCCACATCGACGGGGTGATCTCCGCGTACGGCGCCGCGCTGGCGGGGGCGTTCCGGGGGACGGAGCCCGGGATCGCCGAGGAGAACCTCCAGGCCCGCACCCGCGGCAACCTCCTGATGGCGTTGTCGAACCGCTTCGGCTCACTCGTGGTGGCCACCGGGAACAAGAGCGAATACGCCGTGGGGTACGCGACCCTCTACGGCGACATGGCCGGGGGCTTCGCGCCGATCAAAGACGTGCCGAAGACGCTTGTTTACCAACTCGCGAGGTGGCGGAACGACCGGGGCTCGACCGCGCCGATCCCCGAACGGGTGCTCACCAAGGCGCCGTCGGCGGAGCTGCGGCCCAACCAGCGAGACACGGACTCGCTTCCCCCCTACGCGGTCCTGGACCCCATCCTGCAGGCGTACGTGGAGGAGGACCGGTCCCCCGAGGACCTCGTCGCCGCCGGCGCCGACCCCGCCGTGGTCGCGCGCGTCGTGGCCCTCGTCGACGGCGCCGAATACAAACGCCGCCAGGCCGCTCCGGGGATCAAGATCACCCCGAAGGCGTTCGGCCGCGACCGCCGCATGCCGATCACGAACCGCTACCGACCCGACGCGAGCCCGTAGACTCGACCGCGGGGCCGGTAGCTCAGCCTGGTCAGAGCAGGGGGCTTTTAACCCTCGTGTCGCGGGTTCGAATCCTGCCCGGCCCACCCCGATCCTGGCGGCCGATCCGGGCCGCCCCTACACTCGGCGGATGCAGGTCTGCCCCCGCTGCGGCGAGGAGAATCCGGACCGGTTCCGCCTGTGC
>DATHVC010000075.1:0-7799 GCA_035461565.1 Actinomycetota bacterium | reverse complement strand
CAAGATGCGGCGACAGACGCGCCTGGCTCACCGACAGGCCATCCTCGACCATCGCCGCGAGGCCGAACCCGCCGACTCTGGGACGATGGAAGGCAACCAGTCCGGCGCTGGAGGATGACATGAACACGGGGCTCGCGGGCGCGAGGGGACGACTGGGGACCGCCGACGGGTCAGTCGACGTGTTCCGGCTATCCTGGCTGGCCGAGCAGGGGCACGCGGACCTGGAACGGCTGCCACACACCCTGGGGATCCTGCTCGAGAACCTCCTGCGGCGGGCCGGCAGCCGCGACGTGGGCGACGACGACGTGCTGGCGCTGGCGACCTGGCCCACCGTCGCCCCCGAGGCAAAGATCGCCTTCATGCCGAGCCGCGTGTTGATGCAGGACTTCACCGGCGTGCCGGCGGTGGTGGACCTAGCCGCCATGCGGTCGGCTATGGCGCGAACGGGGGGCGATCCGGCGAAGGTCAACCCGTGGGTCGACGTCGACCTGATCATCGACCACTCCGTGCAGGTGGACCTGTTCCGGTCGCCGGCCGCCTACGAGGCAAACATCGAGTGGGAGTACCTGCGCAACGGCGAGCGGTACGCGTTGCTGCGGTGGGCACAGCAGGCGTTCGACGGGATGCGGGTCGTCCCGCCGGGGGCCGGCATCTGCCACCAGGTCAACCTGGAGCACCTCGGCAAGGTGGTGGCGGTGCGCGACGGGATCGCCATGCCCGACACGCTGGTGGGCACCGACTCGCACACCACGATGATCAACGGGCTGGGTGTGCTGGGCTGGGGGGTGGGAGGGATCGAGGCCGAGGCGGCCATGCTCGGCCAGCCGATGTTCCTTCCGCACCCGGTGGTGGTGGGCGTTCGTGTGATGGGGGCGCTCCCGGCCGGAACGACCGCCACCGACTTGGTCCTCACGCTCACGCAGATGCTTCGCGCGCACGGCGTGGTGGGGAAGTTCGTTGAGTTCTTCGGGGACGGCTTGTCCACGCTCGAGCTCGCCGACCGGGCCACGCTCTCGAACATGTGCCCCGAATACGGCGCCACCGCCGCGTTCTTCCCGGTGGACGACGAGACGCTTCGGTACCTGCGCTTCACCGGCCGCGAGGATCGCGTGGACCTGGTCGAGCGCTACACGAAGGAGCAAGGGCTGTTCCGACGCGACGGCGATCCCGAGCCGGTCTTCAGCGAGGTGCTCGACCTCGACCTGTCCGCCGTCGAACCGTCGATGGCCGGCCCCAGACGCCCGCAGGACCGGGTGCCGCTGGCCCGGGTGTGGGAATCGTTCGTCGACGCGTTCCAGGACCGGCTCGGCCCCGACGCCTCCGCCCTCCAGGTCTCGGACTTCGTGGAGGAGGGTGGCGGACAGACCGGGCCGGTCGAGCCGATCGTGGACACCGACCGAACCGTGGAGGTGACCGACTCGCGGGTCCCGAACCGGGGATCGGTGCGGCACGGTTCGGTGGTCATCGCGGCCGTCACGAGCTGCACGAACACCTCGAACCCGACGGTGATGCTCGCCGCCGGCCTCCTGGCCAAGAAGGCGGTCGAGGCCGGGCTCGAGACCAAGCCGTGGGTCAAGACCTCGCTCGCCCCGGGGTCCCGCGTCGTCACCGAATACCTCGACGCCGCCGGGCTCCAACCCTATCTGGACAAGCTCGGCTTCTCGCTGGTCGGCTTCGGGTGCACGACGTGTATCGGCAATTCGGGCCCGCTCCCCGAGGAGGTGGCCGACGTGGTCACCGGGGAGGACCTGGCGGTCGTGGCGGTGCTCTCGGGCAACCGGAACTTCGAAGGCAGGATCCACCCCCTGGTACGCGCCAGCTACCTTGCGTCGCCGCCGCTGTGCGTCGCGTATGCGCTCGCGGGGCACGTCGGCGTGGACCTGACCAGCGAGCCGCTCGGCCACCGTCCAGACGGCGAGCCCGTGTACCTCGGCGACGTCTGGCCGAGCGCCGACGAGGTCCGCGAGGCCGTCGCCGCGTCGGTCCACGCCGAGCAGTTCCGCCGGGAGTACGGCCGGATCTTCGACGGCGACGAGCGCTGGCACGCGCTGCCGTCGCCGAGCGGTCCGATGTACGAGTGGAACCCCGAGTCCACGTACGTCCAAGAGCCGCCGTTCTTCTCCGAGCTCACGCCGGAGCCGGCCGAACCGGGGGACGTCGTGAACGCGCGATGCCTGGTGAAGGTGGGGGACTCGATCACGACCGATCACATCTCGCCCGCGGGTTCGATCAAGCCGGAGTCTCCGGCCGGCCGGTTCCTGATCGAGCACGGCGTGCAGCAGCGGGATTTCAACAGCTACGGCGCCCGGCGAGGGAACCACGACGTGATGATCCGCGGGACGTTCGCGAACGTCCGGCTGCGCAACGAACTCGCCCCGGGGACCGAAGGACCGTGGACGACGATGTTTCCGGCGGGCGAGCTCGTCGAGATCTACGATGCCGCCCTGCGGTACCGAGAGCACGGCGTCCCGCTGATCGTCCTGGCCGGCAAGGAGTACGGGAGCGGCTCCTCGCGGGACTGGGCGGCGAAGGGGCCGTCCCTGCTCGGCGTCCGGGCCGTGCTGGCCGAGAGCTTCGAGCGGATCCACCGAAGCAACCTGGTCGGCATGGGGGTGCTGCCGCTGCAATACGCCGACGGAGAGAGCGCCGAGTCTCTCGGCCTCTCCGGAACGGAGAGCTTCACGGTCTCGGGCCTCGCCGCCGGGGTCCGTCCGAGCCAAGAGGTGGACGTGGTCGCCGTGCGCGAGGACGGCGCCGAGACGCGGTTCCGGGCGATCGTGCGCATCGACGGCGCGGCGGAGGTCGACTACTACCGGAACGGCGGCATCCTGCAGATGGTGCTCCGCCAGATGCTCGCCGGCTCGGCGTCTTAGGCCTGGACGCTGCCCGGGATCTCCCGCCAGTCGTAGGGGCTCGAGTAGTTCACGAGCATCTCCATGTAGTTCGCCCGCGCGAACGAGGAGGGATCGGCCACGTTCATCTGGCTGACGCTGCCCTTGAGCTGCTCGACCGATTCGTAGCCGTATTCGTCCAGCCAGGTCCGCAGGCCGGTCAAGACGGACGTGAGGTGCTCGGGGCCGTGCCGGAACAGGGCGGAGGCCATCATCGTCACGTCCGCGCCGGCCAGCAGGAGCTTGACCGCGTCCTCCCACGTGTGTACGCCGGTGGTCGCGGCGAGCGAGCAGTTCACGCGCCCGAACAGGATGGCGATCCACCGGAGCGGGAGCCGGACCTCCTCCGAGGTGGACAGGTGGAGCGTGGGGTCGACCTCCAGCGTCTCGAGATCGATGTCCGGCTGGAGGAACCGGTTGAACACCACGAGCCCGTCGGCGCCGGCGTCCACGAGCTGCCGGGCCACGTTGCCCACCGAGGAGAAATACGGCCCGATCTTGACCGCGAGAGGGATGGTGACGATCTGTCGGACCGCCGCCACGAGGTCGACGTACCTGCGCTCGACCTCCGGGCCGCTCACGTCCGGATCGGCCGCGATGAGGTACACGTTGAGCTCGAGCGCGTCCGCGCCGGCGTCCTGGATCATCTTCGCGTACCGGACCCACCCGCCGTCGCTCGAGCCGTTGAGAGAGCCGATCACCGGGATGGCCAGCTCCTTCTTGGACGCCTCCAGATGGCGGAGGTACTCCTCGGGCCCCGTGTTGTAGTCGCCCAGGTCGGGGAAGTGCGTCAGGGCCTCGGCGAAGCTGTTCACGCCGGTCTCGAGCATGCGGTGGATCTGGATCTCCTCGTGTTCGATCTGCTCCTCGAACAACGACTGCATCACGACGGCCGACGCCCCGGCGGCCTCCAGGCGTTTCAGGTTGTCGATCCGGGAGGACAACGTGGACGCCGACGGGACGAGCGGGTTCGACAGCTCGAGCCCGAGGTACCTCGTTCGCAGATCGGCGGTCATCCCTCCACCTCCTTCGGCTCGACGGTCCTTTGCCCGTTCCCCTCCGCGTGGCCTGGCGCCTGGCGCTCCACGCCGGCGAGCTGCTCGTACAGTCGGCGCCGCTCGTCGGCGTCGGCCTGTGCGAGTCCCTGAAGCTCCAGGAACGTGTTCGGACGGGTCCGCGCGAGCATGGCGAACCGCGCCTCCTTGGCCTGGAACTCGGCCAGCCGCATGGTCGCGGCCTTGCTGTCGAGCTGCATCGGCCGTTCTCCCTCGACGGCCAGCCGTGGGTCGTAGCGCCAGAGCGGCCAGAACCCGCTCTTGACCGCATCGGCCTGGTGCGTCATCGAGGTCGCCATGTCGATGCCGTGCTCGATGCACGTCGAATACGCGATGATCAGCGACGGCCCGTCCCAGGACTCGGCTTCGGCCAGCGACTTGATGGTCTGGGCGTTGTCGGCGCCGAGGGCGATCTGTGCGACATACACGTTGCCGTAGGCCGCGGCGATCATGCCGAGGTCCTTGCGGCCGATGGGTTTCCCGGCGGCGGCGAACTTCGCCACGGCGCCTCGAGGAGTGGCCTTCGAGGCCTGGCCCCCGGTGTTCGAGTACACCTGCGTGTCGAGGACCAGGACGTTCACGTTCCGGCCGCTCGCCAGGACGTGGTCCAGCCCGCCGAACCCAATGTCGTACGCCCAGCCGTCGCCGCCGACGATCCACACGCCCTTTCGGACCAGGGCGTCGGCCACGGCGAGCAGGTTCCTCGAGTCCGGGTCCTGGCGGCCCTCGAGGCCGGACTTGAGCTCGGCCACGCGTGCCCGCTGCTCGGCGAGCTCGGTTTCGTCCCGCTGCGGCGCGCCGAGGATGGCGCCGGCCAGGTCCTCACCCACGTCGGGTGCGAGCCGCTCCAGCAACGAACGGGCGAACGCGACCTGGTGGTCGAGCGACAGCCGCATGCCGAGTCCGAACTCCGCGTTGTCCTCGAACAGGGAGTTCGACCACGCGGGGCCTCGGCCGTCGGCGTCCTTCGACCACGGCGTGGTGGGCAGGTTGCCGCCGTAGATCGAGGAACATCCGGTGGCGTTCGCGATCAGGATGCGGTCGCCGAACATCTGCGAGAGCGCCTTCAGGTAGGGCGTCTCCCCGCACCCAGCGCATGCCCCCGAGAACTGGAACAGCGGCTCGAGCATCTGGGACCCCTTGATCGAGGCCACCTTGACGCCGCGCCGATCCATGGGAGGGATCGAGGAGAAGAACTCGAAGCGCTCGCGTTCGGCCGCCAGGTGTTCGTCTTTGGGAAGCATGTCGATCGACTTGTGTTTGACGACCTCCTTGGACTTGGCGGGGCAGACGTCCACACACACACCGCAGCCGGTGCAGTCGTCCGGTGCCACCTGGATGGTCATCAACATCCCCGGGCGCTCGCGATCGCGCCACTCCTTGTGTTTGAAACCCTCCGGCGCGGTCTGGAGCGCCGAGGGTTCGAACACCTTCATCAGGATCGCGGCGTGGGGGCAGACCAGGGCGCACTTGGCGCAGTCGATGCAGATGGATGGGTCCCACACCGGGATCTCCCGAGCGATGGAGCGTTTCTCCCACCGGGTCGTGTCCGTTGGGAACGTCCCGTCCACCGGCAGCGCCGAAACCGGCAGGAGATCGCCCTGCCCGGCGATCATCTTCGCCGTCACCCGCTGGACGAAATCCGGGGCCTCCTCCGGGACGGGCGGGAGCCGGTGGAGGTCGCCCTCGGGCGCGGCGGGCACGGCCACCTCCTGGAGCCCTCCCAGGGCGGCGTCCACGGCGGCGAAATTCTGCTCCACCACCGAGCGACCCCGTTTGCCGTAGCTCTTCTCGATGGCCGCCTTGATACGCGCCACGGCCTCCTCCTGCTCGAGTACCCCGGCCAGCGCGAAGAAGCAGGTCTGGAGGATGGTGTTGACGCGTGAGCCGAGCCCGACCTCGGTCGCCACCTTCTGGGCGTCCACGACGTAGAACCGCAGGCCTTTGTCGATGATGGCGCGCTGGGTGTCGACCGGCAGGTGCCGCCACACGGCGTCCGCGCCGAACGGGCTGTTCAGCAGGAACGTGGCGCCCGGGGCCGCCAAGTCGAGCACGTCCATGCGCTCGAGGAAGCTGAACTGGTGGCACGCCACGAAGTTGGCCTGGCCCGAGCCGATCAGGTACGAGGACCGGATGGGGTGCGGGCCGAACCGCAGGTGCGAGACGGTCATGGCCCCGGACTTCTTCGAGTCGTAGACGAAATACCCCTGCGCGTAGAGCTCGGTGCTCTCCCCGATGATCTTGACCGAGTTCTTGTTCGCGCCGACGGTGCCGTCGGCGCCGAGGCCGTAGAACACGGCCCGGACGACGTCGTCGGCCTCGGTGGTGAACGACCGGTCGACCTCGAGCGAGCTGTGGGAGACGTCGTCGACGATGCCGACGGTGAAGTGGTTCTTGGGCTCGCCCTCGCCAAGCTCGTCGAACACGGCCTTCGCCATCGCCGGGTTGAACTCCTTGGACGACAGGCCGTATCGCCCGCCGATCACCCGAGGCATCGACGGGCGAGAACCCGAGGCCACCGTCTCGGCGAGCGCGGTCACGACGTCCTGGTACAGCGGCTCTCCGGTGGACCCCGGCTCCTTCGTCCGGTCGAGCACGGCGATCGAACGAACCGACGCCGGGAGTGCCCCCAGGAAGGCTTCGGCGGAGAAGGGACGGAACAGGCGAACGTTGACGACGCCGACCCGCTCGCCACGCCCGACCAGGGCATCCACGGTCTCCTCGACCGCCCCGTTGCCCGATCCCATCAGCACGACCACGCGGTCGGCGTCGGGGTCGCCGTGGTAGTCGAACAGCTGATAGGCGCGGCCGGTGAGCTCGGCGAAGCGGTCCATCGTGAACTGCACGACCTGCGGGACGATCGCGTGGAACGGGCTGGACGCCTCCCGGGCCTGGAAGAAGACATCGGGGTTCTGGGCCGATCCGCGCAATACCGGGCGGTCGGGGGTGAGCGCCCGCTCCCGGTGCGCGCGGACGAGGTGGTCGTCCACGAGCTCGCGCAGCACGGCGTCGTCGAGCGCGGTCACCACGTTGACCTCGTGAGAGGTCCGGAACCCGTCGAAGAAGTGCAGGAAAGGCACGCGGCTCTCGAGCGTGGCTGCGTGGGAGATCGCGGCCAGGTCCTGCGCGGCCTGTACGTCCGATGACGCCAACATGGCCCAGCCTGTCGGACGGACGGCCATCACGTCGCTCTGGTCGCCGAAGATCGACAAGGCGTGCGTGGCGATGGTCCGGGCAGCCACGTGGATCACCGCCGGGGTGAGCTCGCCGGCGATCTTGTACAGGTTCGGAATCATCAGCAGGAGCCCCTGCGACGCCGTGAACGTCGTGCAGAGCGCCCCAGCCTGGAGCGCTCCGTGCAACGCGCCGGCGGCCCCCGCCTCGCTCTGCATCTCGATCACCTGGGGAACGGCTCCCCACAGGTTCGTCCGTCCCGCCGCGGACCACGCGTCCGCGTGTTCGCCCATCGGCGACGACGGCGTGATCGGGTAGATCGCGATGACCTCCGACAACCGGTGGGCGACACTCGCCGCCGCCTCGTTGCCGTCGACCGTGATCAACGTTCCCTTGGTGTCCATCGGCTCACCCCACGCTGCAAGGTTCGGCAGTCTCCGGACCCATGCTTTCGCGTGGGAGAACCTCGGGCCGGGGTCGTTCGGCCCCCCTCGGGGGGTGCCGCCGGCCCGCCTGCTGCCCTCGGGGGGCTACGCTCGCGCTGATCGCGCTCGCTTCTTGAGCCCCCCGAACCCCCTGCTGCCCTCGGGGGGCTACGCTCGCGCTGATCGCGCTCGCTTCTTGAGCCCCCCGAACCCCCTGCTGCCCTCGGGGGGCTACGCTCGCGCTGATCGCGCTC
>DATHVC010000074.1:0-2374 GCA_035461565.1 Actinomycetota bacterium | reverse complement strand
CCCGAGCGCCGGATCGCCTTCCTGTTCGGAGGACGGGACGCCCGCCTGCTCCTGGTCGCGCTCGCCGCCGTGTTCGGCCGGCCGGAGCTCGGCCTGTGGGTCGTCGCCCTCACGACGGGCCTGAGCCTGGCGGTCCGCCTGGTGCTCACCCGGGCGGCGCTTCGCGCGTGGACGCCCGACACGCCCGGACGGCGGCGACTATGAGGCGCGTTCGCGACGCCGCCGCGGCGGGAACGTCTCCGAGGTGAACGATCTGCACGTCGGGGTGGACATCGGCGGGACGAAGATCCAGGTCGTGGCCGTCCGTGAGGGTTCGGTGATCGCGTCTCATCGCACCTCGACCCCCGCCGCGGGGGTGCGGGAGCTCGTCGGCGCCATCGCCGAGGGCATCGACAAGGTGTTGGCCGGGTCCGGGGCCGCCGTCGCCGACGTGCGGGGGATCGGCGTGGGGGTTCCCGGGGCGGTCGACGTCGCGGCCGGGACCGTCGCGAGCGCCAACAACGTTCCCGGCCTGGAGCCCTCCGAGCCCACGCCGCTCGCCGAGCTCGTGTCCCGCGCCGCCGGCGCTCCCGTGCGGCTCGAGAACGACGCCCACGTCGCCACGCTCGGCGAGTGGACCCGCGGCGCCGGACGCCCCTACCGCGATTTCCTCACCGTCTGGGTCGGCACCGGCGTCGGCGGCGGGCTGGTGCTCGACGGCAAGCTGCACGAGGGGCAAGGGGCCGCCGGCGAGATCGGGCACCTGGTGATCAAACCCGGCGGCCGCGTGTGCTCCGACGGGCGCCGCGGGCATCTCGAGGCCTACGCGGGCCGCGGCAGAATGGAGGCCCGCGCCCGGAGCCTGTTGAAAGCCGGCCGCAAGACCGTCCTGTTCGATCTCATGGAGAAGAAGCGTCGGACGCGGCTGACGTCCGGCGTCATCGCCGACGCGCTGGAGCGAGGGGACAAGGTGGCCCACGAGCTGGTGGACGATGCGGTGTGGGCGCTCGGCCTGGCCATCGCGTCCGTGCAGAACCTCCTGGCGCTGCAGGCGGTCGTGATCGGCGGCGGGTTGGGCGACCGGCTGGGAGCGCCGTTCATCGAACGCATCGCCGCCGAGATGCAGTCGCAGCTGTTCGTGCCCGACCGGCCGCCGACGATCCTCGGAACGGAGTTCGGCGACCTCTCGGGGGCGGTCGGCGCCGCCGTGTTGGTGGGCGCGTGATCCGTTACGCGTCCGCCAGGCAGCCCACGACCTCCTCGGGCAACCCGGGGATCGTGAGCCCTGCGCCCCCGACGACGAAGTCGTAGGGCAACCCCGTCCACGCGCCGGGGAGGCCTTCGTACCTCTTGGGTTCGACGTCCTCGCTCTCGTACTGGAACCCGATCCAGTCGGGCGAGGTGAACCCGGTCGTGTCGTACGGCGCGACCCCCGCCAGCCCGCGGCCGAACCGGCGGGCCTCCACCAGGAACCGCCCCTGGAAGGACAGGTCCTCGGCGGCGTAGAGCTTCACGTACCAACGCTGGACCACCTGCAGATACCCCTGCTCCGACGGCGGCGACTCGGGCCCCTCGAAGTACCGGATGTCCACGACCTCGAGCGGCCCCTCGACGCCGGTCGTCCGCCGGATGATCCCGAGCGGCTGCCGGAAGCGGGGGGAATCGTCGGGCGGCCGGACCCATCCGTTCACGCAGCCGAGCGTGGCCTCTCCTCGGCGCGGCAACGGCTGCTCGGGGAGCGCGGGAGGGGTCGGAGAGCTCGTCGCATCCGGGCTCTGCACCGGTGTGACCGGCGGCGCTCCCGTCTGCGGATCCGAAGGGGTGTCGTCGGACGTGCAGGCCGCCAACGCCGCCGCGACCACGAGTGCGGTCGCGGTGATGGAGAACGTGCGCGTTCGCATCGAACCTCGTCGGCGGCGGGCCTCGAAGGCGGGCCTCGAAAGGATACTTCCTTGGTAGGGTCGGGGGCCGTGGAGCGCCCGCACCCACCTCACGAGCCGCGGGAGCGCGACCCGGAGCCGGGATACGAGCGCCCCGTCCACGATCCCGTCCCACCGCTCTCGCGCCGAACGTTCCTGCGGCGTTCGGGCCTCGCGTTCGCCGGGGCCACCCTGTATGCGTGCACCGGAGGCGGCCGCATCACACCGATCGTCTCACCCTCGGCGACGGGCTCCGCGGTGGCCACGGACACCCGCTGGCCCATCAAACGCGTGCTCTACGTCATGCTCGAGAACCGCACGTACGACAACCTGTTCGGCAAGTTCCCCGGCGCCAACGGCGCCACCAGCGGCGTGAAGTTCGGCCAGGAGGTGCCGCTGACGCCGGCGCCGCACTGGCTCCCGGGCGACCTCCCGCACGACCGCGCGGCGCACCTCAACAACGTGAACGGCGGTGC
>DATHVC010000073.1:0-4951 GCA_035461565.1 Actinomycetota bacterium | reverse complement strand
TGCCCAGGTAATTGATCCAGGGCAGCGGCGTATCGGGCCGCGAGATCACGTATTCGCGGGCATCGTCGTCGAATCGACCGAAACGCGTCGGGGTCGTCCTTCGTCCGAGGTTGGCTGAAGCGCCCCGAGCATACCGTTGGCCAGCGGCCCGGTCGTGGGCCCCCGCGGGTGTCGCGCCGCTGCGCCGCCGGTCAGGCCTCGTTCTGACCGGGCGGCTCGGGCCGCCGGTACATCCGCATCCGCTCGGGGTAGCCGGTGACCATGGCGTCGTGGACCGGCACTCCCCGCACGCCCGCCAGCTCCTTCAGGAACCGCTCGTCGTGCAGGGCGACCCGGATCCATTCGCCGTCGTCGGCCACCAGGACGACCGAAAGGGGGTGCATCATCGTTCGGGGCTCCACGAACGCCTCCACGCCCGAACGCGACTCGACGAAGTGGACGATCCGGTCGCGATCCTCGCTTCCCCCTGCGGGCGCGGGCCGTCGCGAACGCATCTGGGGCCGCGCCCGTCGTGGGGCTGACGGGCGGTCGGAACGTCGCCGCGCGGCCCATCCCTTCACGAAGTCGGCGATCAACGCGGCCACGCTGAGCACGAAGATCGCGATGACGACGTAGATCGCAAGACGGATGACCATCGCCATCCTCCCGGCGCCGTCCTCCCGGCGCCGTCCTCCCGATGCCGTCCTCCCGGCGGAGCGTCACCCTCGAGCCTATCGCAGCTCGAGGCGGCCCCATGCCCGCGGGCGAGCCTGCGGCGCCGGGCTCGGGGTCTTCCGTCGCCTCGGGGGGGCAGGGCCGTACACTCGGAGGCCATGAGATCGCTCGAAGGATTCTCGGACCCGTTCCTCGCGGAGATCGCCGGTCAGCCGGACGCCATGCGCCGCGCCGCCGGAGCGATCGCGGACCAGCGCGAGGGCCTGGATCGCATCCGGGAAGCGGGCGCGGTCTCGCGCACCATCGCGTTCACCGGCATGGGGAGCTCGTACGACGCCTGTTACCCGGCGGTGAACGATCTGGCGGGGCGGGGAGTCCCGGCGCTCCTGGTGGACGCCGCCGAGCTCCTGCATTTCCGGCGCCCCATCCTCAACGCCCAGACGCTCGCCGTGATCGTGAGCCAGTCGGGCTCGAGCGCCGAGATCGTCAAGCTGGCCAACGAGATCGCCAAACAGCGCATGCGGCCGTTCGTGGTCTCGATCACGAACGGGCTCGACAACGACCTGGCCCGACGCGCCGACGTGACCGTCGACACCCGCGCCGGCGAGGAGCGCGGCCCGGGGACCATCACGTTCGCCGCCGCCATGGCGGCCCTTTCCGGCATCGCTCGGCTCCTGGCGGGCGACAGCGTCGAGACCGCGGTCGACCGGACGCGCACCGCGGCCGAAGGCGCGGCGTTGTCGGCGGAACGCCTGCTGGAGGACCCGGAGACCGTCGCCGCCGACCTGGCCGAGTGGCACGGGGGTCGCGAGGTGATGGCGCTGATCGGCCGGGGGCCGTCTCGAGCGGCCACCGAGATGGGGGCGCTGGTCCTGAAGGAGTCCGGGGTGATGGCCGAGTCGTTCGAGGCCGGAGCGTTCCGGCACGGCCCCATGGAACTCGCGGGGCCGGACATGACCGCTATCGTCATGGCCACCGAACCCGAGACACGCCGGCTGGATCTCGGCCTGTCGGCGGACCTGGTCGACACCGGCGCCAACGTGCTGGTCGTCACACCCGACGGCGAGGCGCCGAAAGGGGCGCGGTCGGTCGCCACGGGCTACCTGGATCGGGCGTTGCTCTCGGCGGTTTCGATCGTGCCCGTCCAGCTGCTCGCGTGGCAGCTCGCGCAGTCCCGGGGCCGACGCCCGGGCGAATACATGCGCACCTCGAAGGTCACGACTCGCGAGTAACGCGCCTCAGAGCTTGTAGCCGAAGCTTCGGAGGAGCTGCTTGCGCTCCGCCTCGTCTCCCTCGGTCTCGACGCCGAGCGGCGAGGACCCGTCGATCACGCCGAGCACGCCTCGCCCCTGCTCCGTCTGCCCCACCACGATCTCGAGCGGGTTCGCCGTGGCGCAGAAGATCCGGCAGACCTCGGGAACAATCTTGATCGCGTTCAGGACGCTGATCGGGAACCCTTCGCGGATCACGATCACGAACACGTGCCCGGCGCCGATGGCTTCGGCGTTGCGAACGGCCAGCTCGACCAGATCCGGGTCGTTGCCGCTCCGTCGAACCAGGCAGGGCCCGCTCGCCTCGTTGAACGCGATGCCGAACTTCAGACCCGGCACGTGCACGCAGGCCTCGTGCAGGTCCTCGACGGTCTTGATGAAGTGCGACTGGCCGAGGACGACATTCACGTCCTCCGGCTTGTCGAATCGAACGGTGGTGACCTCCACGGGATTCCTCCTCAGCTCCCGGATCCGGCGATGGCCTCGTCCGCCCGCGAGATGAGTCCCGCGAGCAGCGATATCCGGGGAACGACGCTGGTGAGATCCATCCACTCCTTCGGCGAGTGATCGTCTCCGCCGATCGGCCCCAGGCCGTCCAGGGTCGGCACCCCGGCGGCGGAGGTGGTGTTCGCGTCCGAGGCGCCGCCCGTGGCCGCATCCTTCAGCTCGAACCCCAACTCACCCGCGATCCGAGTGGCGAGCTCGGCGAGCCGCGCGCCACCCTCCTTCTTCTCCATGGGCCGGTGCCACGCCCCTGCGTTCACCGTCGCCACGACGTCCGGCACGGTGTGGGCGTTCGCGATCTCCTCCACGGCCTTCTCGGCCTCGACCAACGTCTCCTCGTGTGGCGAACGAACGTCCACGTGCAGGTCGCAGCGTTCGGCGACCACGTTGGGGCGGGTGCCGCCGTGCACGACGCCGACGTTCACGGTCACGCCGGGCCACCGGCCGTTCAGGGCGTGGAGGGAAACGGTCTTGTGCGCGGCCTCGAGGACGGCGCTCCGGCCCTTCTCGGGCTCGACGCCGGCGTGTGCGGCTCGCCCGGCGATCTCGATCAGGAAGTCCGAGACCCCCTTGCGCGAGGAGACGATGTCGCCGTTCTCCCTGGCCCCCTCCAGAACGAACGCCACGTCGGCGCTTCCGGCCTCGGCCCGGATGACATCGCGGGACCACGGCGAGCCGATCTCCTCGTCCGGGTTGCAGACGTAGGTGATCCGCCCGAAACCGTCGAAACCGAGGTCCAGGAGCGTCTCGACCGCGAAGAACCCCAGCAGCAAGCCGCCCTTCATGTCGGAGACGCCGGGCCCCAACGCCCGGCCGTCCTCCGTCCGGAACGGTCGTTCGGCCGCCGTTCCGGGTTCGAACACGGTGTCGGTGTGGCCGATCAGCAGGACGCTGGGGCCGCCGGCCCCCTCGAGGCGTCCGATCAGCAGGTCGCCCAGTCGACGCTCGCCCGGCTCGGGCTCGTGCGCGGTGCGTTCGATCGACCAGCCGCGCGACTCGAACCGTTCGCGACACCGATCCACCACCTCGTTCACGCCGTCGGGGGTGAACGAGCCGCTGTCCACGTTCACGATCCGCTCGAGCGCCGAGACGAACTCGTCGTGGCGCGCGGCCGCGGCCCCGTTGATCCTGCCGGTGTCCGGTCGCGTCATCATCTTCTCCTCGATCCTCGCGACATCCTATCCACGCGATGCCCGCCCGCCGGCCGGGTAGCATCCGCCGGATGGCTCGGCGGGGAGACCTGAACGGCTGGTGGCGGTTCGGGATCGCCGTCGTGGGGCCGCTCGCGCGCGCGCTCTTCCGCATCCGGGTCGAGGGCATCGACAACGTCCCCCGGTCGGGACCGGCCATCGTGGCGGCCAACCACGTGAGCGCGCTCGACGGGGTGTTGCTCGCCCTGGTCGTGGGACGGCGACGCCGGCGCATGACCAGGTTCCTGACGGCCGCCGAGTTCTTCGCCAAACTCAAGTTCGGCTGGGCCCTGCGCCTGTATCGTCAGATCCCCCTTCGCCGAGGAGAAGGAGACGTCGGCGCCCTCGACGAGGCGATCGGCACCATTCGCTCCGGCGCGCTCGCGGGGATCTTCCCCGAGGGTCGCGTCAACCCGGCGCCCGATGACGGGCTCCAGCGAGGTCGGACCGGGGTGGCGCGAGTGGCGCTCGCGGCCGGCGTGCCGGTGGTGCCGGTTGGGATATGGGGGACGCAGGTCCGCTGGCCGAAGGCCGGGCTCCGGTTCGGGCGCCCGTGGCGACCCGTTGCCTCCCTCAGCTTCGGGTCGCCGATCCATCTCGAGGGTGATCCGGAGTCCACCGATCACACCAGGCGATCGGTCGAGGGGCTCATGGCCCGCATCGCCGAACGCGTCGAGGCCGCCCGCCGGCTCGCCGCGTCCTGAAGCGTCAGGCCACCCGGGCCTCGGTCCGCCCCAGGGCGCGACGCAGGAACCGGGCGTCGCGCACCGCCGCTCCGCCGGTGTCGTTGTTGAAGTACACCCAGACGTCCTCGGCGGGCAACGAGGCGATCCGCTCCGCCCATCGTCGCAGCTTGTCCCGCCGGTAGTCCGGGCCGGTGAGCGAGCCCTGGTGGAATCGCACGTAGGACCACCCCCCGGTCACGAGCAGCGGACCGCGGAACCCGGGCCGGTCGGCCAGGACGAACGCGCACCCGGCCCCGTCCAATGCGGACAACACCTCGTCCGAGAGCCACGAGCGATCGCGGAACTCCCAGGCCGCCCGCAGGCCCGGAGGCAGCAACGTCAGGAAGACGCGAAGGCGCTCGACGTCCGCCGGGAACCTCGGCGGGAGCTGGAACAGCAGCGGTCCGAGCTTGGACCCGAGGCCGTTCGCACGTTCGAGGAAGAGACGAACGGCTTCCTCGGCTTCTCGCAGGCGCTTGACGTGGGTCAGGAAGCGGCTGGCCTTGACGGCGAACGTGAACCCCGGCGGGGTGCTGTCGCGCCACCGCTGGAACGTGGCGAGCTCGGGCAGGCGGTAGAACGAGTTGTTCACCTCGACCGAGGCGAA
>DATHVC010000072.1:0-3245 GCA_035461565.1 Actinomycetota bacterium | reverse complement strand
GCCTACGACCGCGAGCTCGGGGCACGCCCCGCCCTGCTGGTCGGAACCAAGCTCGACCTGGCTCCCGGCGCCGACCCGGCGGCCGTGCTCGGCGCGGGCGCGGTGGGCGTCTCGGCGGTCACCGGCGAGGGTCTCGATCGGCTGCGGGAGCGGCTCTCGGCGCTGGCCGCGGAGGCCGAGGCGGCGGCCGAGGACCGACAGCCCTACGTCGTGCTGCGCCCGGCCCGTCCGAGGTTCACCGTCGCGCGCGAGGGAGAGCGATTCAGAGTGGTCGGCCGGGGCGTCGAACGCCTGGTGTCCGAAGCCGACCTGGAGGACCCGAGGGACGTGGCGCGTCTCCAGCGACGGTTGATCAAAGAGGGAGTCGAACGCGAGCTGGAGGCCGCCGGGGCCCGGCGGGGCGACGAGGTCGTGATCGGCGACGTGACGTTCGAGTTCCTCCCGGGGCAAGGGGTGGGTGATGGCCCGGCGTGAGGATCTCCTCCGGCGGGAGGCCGAGGCGTGGCACCGGCTCGCCGCCGCGCTCGACGGGTTGACGCCGAGACAGCTCGAGCGACCCGGGTTGAACGGAGAGGGATGGTCCATCAAGGACCTGCTCTGGCACGTCGCCGTGTGGTGCGACGACGCGGCGGAGACCCTGCACGCCATGGCAGCCGGGACGTGGGACGGACGGGATCTCGCGGCGGAGGTCGGCACCGACCGGGTGAACCGGGAGGCGCTCGAGCGCTCTCGGGAGATGGGGCTCGAGCCGGTTCGGGCCGCGTGGTGGCGGGATCGCGGCCGCATGCTCGAGGCCTTCGGCGCGCTCGAGGACGTCACCCCGAGGGCGGCCGAGTGGTTCGATGAGGCCGGCCCGGCCCACTACGAGGAGCATCTGGAGGAACTCGAGGCCTGGGTCGCCGAGCTGCGTTCGGCCGGCTGAGCAAATCCCGGGTCGGTGGCACCCCGGCCGTAGGATTGGGTCCGAGGTGGGACGACGCCTGGGGATCATGGGCGGCACCTTCGATCCGATCCACTACGGACACCTGGTGACCGCCGAGGAGGCCCTCGTGCAGTTCGGGCTGGACGAGGTCCTGTTCGTGCCAACCGGTCAGCCCTGGATGAAGGAGGGGCGCGAGGTCTCGCCGCCGGAGGATCGGTACCTGATGACGGTGATCGCCACCTCGAGCAACCCGCGGTTCCGCGTGTCGCGCGTCGAGGTCGACCGGCGCGGGCCGACCTACACGGTGGATACGCTTCGCGCTCTGGCGACGGCCCATCCGGACGCCGAGCTGTACTTCATCACCGGCGCGGACGCGATGTTCGAGATCTTCGACTGGAAGGATCCCGACGAGATCCTGTCGCTCGCCCACTTCATCGCCGCCACCCGTCCCGGATACGACCTCACCCGGTTCGAGGCCTCCGCCGCTACGCACCACCCGAACGTCAGCCTGATGAACATCCCGGCGCTCGCGATCAGCTCCACGGACGTCCGCGCCCGCGTTCGCGAGGGCCGGCCCATCCGGTATCTGGTGCCGGAGGGCGTGAAGACCTACATCGAGAAGGCGGGCCTGTACCGGTGACGGGACGGGTCTGGGCAACCCTGGTCCTGGTCCTGCTCGCCGCGGCCGCGGCCGTCGGGATGTTCGTGCTCTCACGCGACCGGCCGGCGGCCACCGCCGAACCCGTCGATCCGGTTCGCGCACCTGGGTTGGCGCTCCTGACGGTGCACACGGACGCCGGGCCCTTCGCGGCGGTGGTGGGCTCGAGCGGCGGCGCGGACGGAGTGGTGGCCGTTCCGGTGGAGGTCCGGCTCACGATCCCGGGGCAGGGCGAGGCGACCCTCCGCGAGGCGCTCCAGCTCGACCCCCGGCAGGCGGCGACGACGGTCGCGAACCTCCTCGGCGTCTGGGTGGACCACCACGTCGAGCTCGACCGCGCAGGGCTGTTGGCGTTGGTGGACCGGGCCGGTGGGTTCGACCTCGGCGAGCGAACCCTGGACGGGACGGCAACGCTCGAGGTGCTGGAGGGCGCGGGCGACGGCCGCGACGCCGCCTTCGAGCTCGTCCTGCGCGGACTGTTCGGGGGTTCGGTGACCTGGGAGCCGCCAGACGTCGCGAGCTCCGACTTTCCCTCGTCGGTGCTCCAGGTACTCCGGAGCTCGGCGGGCGCCACGGTGCGCTCGATCCCGGCCTCGGAAGCGGCGAGCGGGATCGTCGTGGCCGATCCCGAGGCCGTCCGGCAGGCGTTGGTCGAGGCGTTCGGCGGTCCCGACCGCGAGGTCGTGAACGTCATCGCCCTGAACGGGAGCGGAGTGCCCGGCGTCGGCGAGCTGGTGGCCGAGCGTATCGTGCACGGCGGGTTCCGGATCGTGCTGTCCGAGAACGCCTCGGACTTCGACCACGATGAGACCCTAATCGTGGTGGGATCGTCGCGGGACGTCGCTCTGGGCGAACGTGTGCGAGACTTGATGGGAATCGGCAGCGTGAACGTCTCGGTGGCGTCCGGGATCGCGCCGGTCACGATCGTCGTGGGGAAGGATTTCACGGGTTGACGAGCACCGAAGGACGGCGTGCCGGGTAACCGACCGCACGCAGACGAGAGCCGGGAGGCCGCCCTTGCCGCCGCGCGAGCCGCCGCCTCCAAGCAGGCCGAGCGCATCGCGATCCTCGACGTCCGCGGGCTGATCGTCATCACCGACTACTTCCTGATCTGCTCCGGCCAAACCGAACGTCAGGTGCGGACGATCGTCGAGGAGGTCGAGAAGTCGCTCCGGCAGCTCGACCGCCGTCCGGTCCGACGGGAGGGCGAGACGGAGAGCCGGTGGGTCCTGCTGGACTACGTGGACGTGGTCGTGCACGTGTTCGCCGAGGAAGAGCGCGAGTACTACGACCTCGAGAGGCTGTGGCTCGACGCGCCACGCGTCGAGCTCGACGCTCCGGGGCAGGCCGCGGCCGGTTCGTTAGACTGAGATTCTCGCGGGCCCATAGCTCAGCTGGTAGAGCGCATGGCTGGCAGCCATGAGGTCAGGGGTTCGAGTCCCCTTGGGTCCACTTTCAACTGTGCAGCTGACGGTGTCCGTTCACGCCCGAGCCCTCGTCTTCTCCCGGAGCCTCTCATATGGCGTCTGGCCGCCGAGGGCTCCATGCGGTCGGTGGAAGTTGTAGAAGTCCTCCCACTCCTTAAGGCGCACGTTGAACAGGCCGTCTCGTCGATCACGACCCCCTCGAGCATCCGGTAGAACTCCTCCTGGTCGATCCGGTGGG
>DATHVC010000071.1:0-2791 GCA_035461565.1 Actinomycetota bacterium | reverse complement strand
CGTAGCGGTCGACGTCGATGTCGTTGAACGAGTAGTAGGCGCGCAGCCGCTGGAGCGACGTGTAGTTACGCTCGAGGATCTCCGGACGCCACAGGCGGATGTTCGAGATCGTCGCCTGGTTCTCCTGCACGTCCTCGGCGGTCACCGGCGGACCGAGAGAGCGTGAGACGCTCTCGACCCGATCGAGCCCGAACGCCGCCCGCGTCGCCTCGATGTTGTACTCGATGTATTCGCGCTCGCGGTCCAACTCCTGCGGGTCGACCCGGAACCGCTGCACGAAGGCCGGGTAACCGGCCCCGGCCACGATCGACACCAGCGCGAGCAGCCCTACCGCGATCACCGGCAACGCCCATCCGCGCAGCCGGATGTTGACGAGGAACAGGATGGCGCAGGCGATGGCGATGAACAGCAGGATCCGCAGCGCCGGCAGGTGGGCGTTCACGTCCGTGTACGAGGCCCCGGCCACCACGCCGCGAGGCGAAGACAACAGCTCGAACTGCCCGAGGTAGTACCCCCACGCTTTGGTCAGGATGATCGCGCCGAGCAGGACGGACAGGTGCGCCTTGACCTGCGGCGTCACCTTCTCGCCGAGGCCCGGCACGGTGGGGCGGATGCCTCCCCACAGATAGTGGGCCAGCGCCGTGATCACCAGGACCCCGACGAGCCCGGAGAAGAGCCAGCCCTGCACGAACTGGAGCCACGGCAGCGAGAAGACGTAGTAGCCAAGATCGCGGCCGAACAATGGGTCGTCGATGCCGAACGACCCGGCCGAGGCGTTCCGCCACTGGAGGAAGGTGCGCCACTGCGTGGTGACCCCGATCCCGACGAAGAAGGCGATGACCCCGGCGAACAGCGGAAGCAGCCACCAGGCATACGGCTCGAACTGCATGCGGTAGCGCTCGATGATCTCCTGCTCTGGCGTGAGGGGCTGGTACCGGGGGGTCAGCCGGCGAACGATCCACAGGTTCGCGTACAGGAGGGCGAAGAAGAGCAGGCCGAAGAACAACCCGAGGACGATCCTGGTCCGCAGGATCGTCCAGAACACCTGGGAGAACCCCACCTCGCGGAACCAGAGGACGTCAACGAAGAGGCCCGACAGAGCGGTGAGGACGAGAACGAGGCCGGTCAGGATCGCGATGACGACGATCAGCAGCCGGCGGCGGCGCGGGGCGGCGGACGGGATCCGGGTCACCATGCTCGGGTTGTGTCTCCGGATCCTGCGGGAACCGGAGGTGCGCTCAGCCTATCATCGGCCCCCGGTTGCGCCGCCGTTGTCTCGCAACCACGCCAGGGCCTGGCCGAAGGACCGCACCGGCACGAGCTCGACCCCGCGATCCCCCACGGCCCGCGCGGCCTCGAGGTTGTCCTCCGGCAGGATCAACACGTTCGCCCCCACCCGCGACGCCGCGACCACCTTCTCGTCCGGAGCGCCGATCGCGTACACGATGCCTTCGATGTCGAGCTGGCCTGTGACGGCGATCGTCCGACCCCCGGTGAGATCGCCCGGCGTCAGCAGGTCGTAGAGCCCGAGCGCCCACGCCAGCCCCGCCGACGGGCCGCCGATGGAGCCGCTCGAGATCCGGACGCCGAAGGGGAAGTTGTCGATCAGGCGAACCCCGACCACCGGCCGGTCGTCGCCCGCGCACGGCTCTCGTCGCAACTGCACGTCGTGGGTTTCACCATCCACGAGGACGTCGAACGTCACCCGCCGCCCCTCGGGGAGCCCGTCGATCACCCGGCGGGCGGGGGCGTCGGCGCCGTCGCCGACGTCCATACCGTCGATCCCGAGGACCAGATCGCCGGGGAACAACTCGCCGTCCGCCGGGCAGCCCTCGACGACTCCTTCCACCAGCACACCATCGCCGTTCTCGTCCGGGTAGTCGGTGAGCTCCGACAACACGACGGACGCGGCGATGAGCTTGCTCTGATCCATCTGCGAGATCGCGCGACGCTCCTCGTCCTGACGGCTCTCGCCGGGCCGGAACAAGAAGTCGCGCCCGACGACCTGGAGATCGCGGTCGAGCCACGCCCGGACCACTCCCAGACCCGTCAGCCGCTCGTAGTGGATCGACGTGAGGACGAACTCCCCGTCGGACTCGTACCGAGAGTGGTCCTCGAACGTGATGAGCGGCGCCACCGACCGGGCGGGACCGGGGCCGATCGAGTAGTAGGGCAGCCGAACCGTCCCCGCCGCCCACAGCACCAGGGCGATCGGGACCACCCACCAGAACCGACGGAGCCTCCCCACGGCTCCGATCGTAGGCCGCATCGTTGAGGACGTCGGGGTTTCCGGCACCGATCGCGCATCTGGTGGAACCCCCCGGGGTAGGCTCGGGTCGGAAACGCGATGGGGTATCTGATCGTTGTCGCGGCGTCGGTCGTGGTCGGGGTGGCCGCATACGTCGCCACGATGCGGGCCGGCCGCGAGCGGCCCGCGGCAGTTGGCTTCGACCCCGAAGCCGAAGACGGCGAACCGGCGACGGTCGAAGCCCCCGGACCCGGGTACACGTACCTGCGCATCCCCGTCCGCGGTCCCTCATGGCGCGACCGCATCGAAGGCGTCGTGGGGTTGCTGGTCCTGTTGTTCGTCGCCTCGACAGTGCTCGCGTTCGGCATGTATCAGCTCGGCCACCTGGTGAACGTGATCATCGAGCGGTTCCTCGAGCGCTAGCGGCCACCTCAGCGACGGCGGGTCAGCTGGAACGAGCTCCGGTAGTCGTCGAGATGCTCGACCATCACGCCGGCACCGAGCACCACGGTCTCGAGCGGTCGGTCGGTGAGGTGGACCGGT
>DATHVC010000070.1:0-4202 GCA_035461565.1 Actinomycetota bacterium | reverse complement strand
TCCTCATCGGATCCGAGCCCCCCTTCGGCCAGAGACGCCTGGTCCTGCGGGCACTCGTCCGCGAGGGCGAACAGCTCCTGCTCGACGTGGACCACGAGGACGCGGCCGCCCGGCAGGTCGAACGATCGAAGCTCCCCTTCGGGGACCTCCGCGAGCGAGGCGACTCGGACGAAGCTCTGATCGTCCATCCGGGCATCTTCTCGTACGAACGCGTCTCCGGGGAGTCAGGCGTCGGCGCCGGCCGGGGGAATGCGGAGAAGGGCGACCCACACGCGCTGGACCAGCGTGACGCCGCCGAGTGCGGTCAGCACTCCGAGCGCGGGGAGCAGGGCCCCCGGCACCGGGAGGCCGATCATCATCGCCACGTACCGCTCCAGGCGCTGGAAGAACCCCTCGGAGAGGGGAACCCCGGCGGCTTCGGCCTCCGCACGCACATGGCTCACGAACAGCGCCACGACCATCGTCACGAGCGCCAGGGCGGCCTCGAGACGATGGCCCTGGCCCGCGAGCGACCAGTAGAGACACCCGAACAGGATCAGGTCCGAGATGCGATCGAGCACGGAGTCCAGAAACGCCCCGAACCGGCTGGCCTCCCCTCGCAGCCTCGCCACGGCGCCGTCCAGGATGTCGAGCAGCCCGGCGAGGATGAGGAGCAGTCCCGGGACCAGGCGATCCCCCCGGAGCAGGAGGACGCCCACCCAGATGTTCGCGGCCAGCGCAAGCAGGCTCAGCTGCCAGGCGCGGAATCCCGCCCGATACACGCCCGCCAGCACCACCCGGTAGGGCCAGGTGAACACCCATCGCATGGGCCGGGCGGCGAGCCCGGTGGCCTCTCGAGGCGCCGGCATGTCCCGAACCCGTCGGTGGTCTTTGGTGGCGTCTGTCCGGCCCTGCCGGACGGCTTCTTCGTCCATCCCGCGCGAGGCTAACGCGGAGGCGGCTCGGGTGCGCGTCAGGTTTTGGGTTCGATCCCGACCACCAGGTAGTGGAAGGTCCCGCCGGGCGCCTCGTAGGCGATCTCGTCGTCCAGGCGAGCGCCGACCAGGGCGCTGCCGAGCGGCGAGGTGGTGGTGATCGTCCGAACCCCCGGATGCCGTTCCTCCGCCGAGTCGGCGAGCAGGTACGCCTCGTCCTCTGGCTGGTCCTCCTCCAGCGGTCGCAACGTGACGAGCATGCCCGGCGTCACGACCTCGGACGCGGGCGGCGTCTCGATGATGTCGGGATCTCGGAGCATCCGTTCGAGGTTGCGGATCCGCGACTCCATCAGGGCCTGTTCGTTCTTCGCCGCGTCGTATTCGGCGTTCTCCCGGATGTCGCCGTGTTCGCGCGCCGCCTTCAGTCGCTCCGCTATATGGCGCCGGCCGGACGAGGTCAGCTCCTCGAGCTCCCCCGTCAGGCGGCGGTAGGCATCGAGCGTGAGCGTGGCGGTCGGCTCGATCCCCGGTTTCCGCGGCGGGCGGCCTACGAGCTCTTCGGGCAGGTCCATAGTCGCCGAATCTACCAACCCCCCGGTACCCAGACGCAACGGGATCCCGTCCGATACTTGAACCGACTCGCCCAGCGTCCTGGCTCCCCCTTCCAGGAAGCCCCGACCCTCAACCGAGCACCGCTTTCAGCACTCGGCAGGCGCGGAGCGTGACCCACTTGCTCGGCCGGCGCGGCGGGTCCACGTCCACCCACATCTTGCCCCGGTAGCCGTATTCGTTCCACCAGCGCCCCCGGTCGTCCTGCTTGCCGAGGACGAGCTCGAGAGCGTTCGAGAGCCGGGGGTCGCGACCGCTGCCGAGCTCGGCCAGGACCTCGAGGTTCTGCAGCACGTCCGCGACGTAGCCGGACGGGAACCCGAGCTTGAACCAGTTCGGGCTGACGGTCGTCCCGGTCGGGTAGTCGGCGATCGCCGGGTCGCGCGAGAGCAGGAACTCGAGCCCGACGTCGACGGCGCGCCGGACCTGCGCGGTTCGGCGGCGACGCGGGATCGCGGCGAGCGCTCGGAGCCCTTTGATCGCGCCCCATCCGCACGGAAGCCCGTCGTTGATCGCGCACGCGAACCCCGGCCCGCTCGTGCCGGACCGGTAGAAGCCGTCGAACCCCTCCCCCGTGATCGAACGCGCCTGCCACTCGACGGCCAGGCGGACGCGCGGGTCGCCGAGCCGGCCGAAGCGAAGGAGGGCGCGGAGCAGGTTGCCGTTCAGGCAGTGCACCACCGCGGACGGCGGCGGCGGCCGCTCCGACGTCGAGCCCGAGATGCCGAGCCCACCGTTCGAGGTCTGGGTATGCGCCAACACGTATTCGCAGGCCCGGGCGATCCGGCGGTCGCGCCCGTCCGCGCCCATCTGTTCCAGGAACATCAGCGACCAGACGGTGCTTCGGTACTTCGGCCCGTAGCCGGCGCCGGGCCGCTCCCACCAGCCAGCGGGGGCCTGGTGGTCGAGGATGCGAGCGATCGGCTCGCCTCGCATGGCGGCGGCACGGGCCCGCCGCATCGGCGCGGAATCTTCCGGTTCGTCCAGCAGGTCGCGGAGGGCCAGATGGCGGACGGCCGGTGTGTCGGGCTCGAGCAGCCACGGCAGGGGATCGCCGTTCAGGGCCTCGCGCCAGCGCTCCATCGCCTCACGTCTCCGAGAAGAAGACGTTCTTGACCTCGGTGTACAGGGTCACGGCGTGCATACCCATCTCGCGACCGAACCCGCTCTGCTTGAACCCTCCGAACGGCGCCTCGGTGTGGATGCTGTTCGGGCTGTTCACCGACAACACCCCCGTCCGGATCCCTTTCGCCACCCGGATGGCCCGTCCGAGGTCGCGGGTCCAGATCGAGCCCGAGAGACCGTACGGCGTGTCGTTGGCCATTCGCACGGCATCGTCCTCGGAGTCGAACGGGCTCACGCACACGACGGGCCCGAAGATCTCCTCCTGCGCCACCCGCCAGGCATTGTCGACGTCGGCCAGGACGGCAGGCCGTAGGTAGTAACCTCCCGGCGGATCCGAAGGCACGTCGCCTCCGGTCACGAGACGGGCGCCTTCGTCCAGCCCGATCCCCACGTAGTCGATCGACGTCTGGCGCTGGGACGCCGAGATCATGGGGCCGAGATCCGTGGACTCCTCGTCGGGTCTGCCCACCCGGAGCTCGGCCGTCCGTTTGGCCAGCCGCTCCACGAACTCGTCGTAGACCGGTCGCTCGACCAGCATGCGCGAACGCGCCGTGCAGTCCTGGCCCGTGTTGCCGAACGCCGACCAGACCGACCCTTCCACGCACCCGTCCAGGTCGGCGTCGGCGAACACCACGTTCGCCGACTTGCCGCCGAGCTCGAGCGACACGCGAGTGATGTGGTCCGCGCACCGCCGCATGATCTCGGCACCGACCGCGGTCGAGCCCGTGAACCCGACCTTGGCGATCCGTGGATCGGTGACGAGGGACATGCCGGCGGTGGACCCGGGGCCGGGAAGGACGCTCACGGTCTCGGGCGGCAACCCCGCTTCGACCATCAGGTCGGCCAGCAACAGGACGCTGAGCGGCGTGTACGTGGCCGGCTTCACCACGATCGGGTTGCCGCACGCGAGCGCCGGACCGATCTTCCACGAGGCGATCACCAACGGGAAGTTCCACGGCGTGATCAGGGCACACGGACCGACCGGTTCGCGCAGCGTCACGTCGAGGCCGGGATGGTCGACGGGGATCGTCTCGCCGAAGATCTTGTTCGCCGCGCCGGCCCAGTACTCGAACACGTTGGCGACGACGCCGACCTCGGCACGCGCCGCCGCGATCGGCTTGCCGGTGTTTCGCGACTCGAGCCGGGCGAACGCCTCCTCGCGTTCCCGCAGGAGCGCGGCCGTCCGCAGGAGGACGCGTCCCCGATCGGTGGCGCTCAGCCGGCGCCACGTGCCCTCCTCGAAGGCCCTCGCGGCGGTTTCGGCGGCCCGCCGGGCGTCTTCCCCGCCGGCCTCGGCCACCTCCGCCATCGGCTCCCCGGTCGCCGGCTCGAACACCTGATACGTGGCGCCGTCGGTGGCGGCCGTCCGCTCGCCGGCCATCACGAGAAGCTCCGTCATCGTGGGTCCTCCGGGGGTTCTCTCTCGGTCGATCATAGGCACGCCCCGTAGACTCGTCCGGACGTGTCCGACAAGCCGATCCTGTTCGTCCGCTGCGACTCCTTCGAGACCTTCGGGCTCGCCCCCGAGGCCGTGCGGAGCGCGGGCGCCGACGT
>DATHVC010000069.1:0-4404 GCA_035461565.1 Actinomycetota bacterium | reverse complement strand
GGCCCCGGAAGACGGGTATGACGTGCAGCACGCGGAGCTCACTGTTCGCCGCCGCGGCCAACCCGGCGGCGAACGCCGCCGTGTCTGCGGAGGCGTCGGATCCGTCCACACCACACGTGACCCGCTGCGGGAACTCGGCCCCGTCTCGGCGGGCGATCAGGACGGAGCAGGGGGCCTCCCGCAGCACGTGCGCGGCGACCTGCCCGATCCGCAGCGCCGCGCCGATCAGCCCGGCGTCCGGGCCCAGACAGAGCAGGTCCACCTCCTCTTCGCCGGCCTCACCCACGAGCACTGCGTGGGGGTCGCCGGCGAGGATGCGCGTGTCGGCCACGACGCCGAGCTCCGCGGCCAGCGCCGCGGCCCGCCGGAGCAGGTCCTCGGCCCCGCGTTCGACGTCGTCGCCGTGCGGCCTGCCCGTGTCCACCACGTGGACGATCTCGAGGTTCGCCGACGTGATCGCGGCAAGGCGGGCCGCCTGCCGGACGCCCTCCAGCGAACGTTCGGAGCCGTCGGCGCCGGCAAGAATCCGCTCGAGCGAATGACCGCCCGAGGTCAACGACGGGCCTTCGTCACGAGCGCCGTCCACGGCATCGGAAGGTCCGTGGACGGGGCCGTGTCGTCGGCCAGGTAGGACAGCTCGGGCTCGAAGGCCACCACGCCCTCGGTCGAGAGCACGAGCCGCTCGATGACGGGGATCAGGCTCCGGCGTTCCACCTGACCCTTGATCGAAACGACGCCGTCGCGGACCACGACGCGGATCGTATCGGGATCGATCCACAACGTCCGGCGGATGACGTCGTCCCGGATCTCGGCGGCGATCTCCGCGTCATCGCGAAGGAAGACCTTCAGCAGGTCCGTCCGGGAGACGATCCCGAGGATCGCGCCGTTCTCCGGGTCCACCACGGGCAGGCGCTTCACGGTGCGCTGATGCATCAGCCGGGCAGCCTCCGCGAGCGAGGCGTCGGGTCCGACGGTCACCACCGGAGCCGACATGAGCTCCGAAGCGATGAGCCCGGCGGCCTTGGAACGGTCGTGACGGCGATGGACGCCTTCCAGCAGGCGCGGTTCCCCTTCCAGGTCGGGATCCTCCTTGAGGATCAGGTCGCCTTCCGACACGAGCCCCATCACCCGATCGTCCTCATCGACGACGGGGACTGCGCTCACGCGGTACTCCTGCATCAGCCGCACGATGTCCTTGAACGGCGTGAAGGCGTTCACGGACACGATGGCCCGGGTCATCACATCCGACACCGTCCGTTTCATGGTCCGTCTCCTCCGGTCCCGAGGTATGGGGGATCCAGCGCCGCCACCGTAGCGGAGGTCGGGTCACTCGCTTACGGTCGGACGGCCCGCCGTCGAACGGGCCCCTCCCAGCGCCGGCTGGGCCGGATGGGCCGGCGTCCAGGGCGACCGCCGCCGCGTTACCCTCCAGATTCGTGGACCGCCGCGACCGTCTCATCCGTGCCGGGATGGCACTGCATTCGGACCTGAGCCTGGAGGCGGTCCTGCAGCGGCTGGTCGAGGCCGCGGCCGAACTCACGCAGGCGCAATACGGTGCGCTGGGCGTGCTCGGGGCGGACGGACGGATCGCCCAGTTCGTGACCACGGGGATCACGCCCGAGCAACGGGCGAGGATCGGCGACCTCCCGACCGGTCACGGGATCCTCGGCCTGCTCATCTCGGAGGCGAGGGCGGTGCGGATCCGTCGGATCGCGGACCATCCCCTCTCGTACGGGTTCCCGCCGAACCACCCACTCATGACCTCGTTCCTGGGCGCGCCGGTGACCGCCCGGGGAACGGTGTACGGCAACCTCTACCTGACCAACAAACAGGGGGCCGAGGAGTTCAGCTCCGAGGACGAAGAGGCCCTCGTCGTGCTCGCAGCGCAGGCGGGCATCGCGGTCGAAAACGCCCGGCTGTACGAGGAGGCTCGAGCCAATCAACGACGGCTCGAGGCCTCGGCGGAGATCACCAACGCCCTCCTGTCCGGGTCCCATTCGGACGAGGCCCTGGCGCTCGTCGGAGCGCGGGCGCGAGACCTGGTGGAGGCCGACCTCACCTGGATCGTGGTGCCGGAGGCCGCCGGGCCGCTGCGGGTGGCGTTCGCCGACGGCGAGGCGGCCGACGCCATCGTCGGCCTGCCGCTCCCCCTGGAGGACTCGATCTCCGGCGAGGTGGTGCGGACCGGGAACCCCCTCGTGCTCGAGGATGCGAGCTCCGACGAACGCGGGTTCCGGCCGCTCATCGACTCGGGCAGGGTCGGCCCGGCCGTCTTCGTCCCGCTCACCGCCCACGGTCGCGCGTTCGGCACCTTGGCCGCCTCCCGCGAACCGGGGAGCCGACCCTTCGACGACGAGGACGTCCGCCTGCTCGGCTCGTTCGCCGACCAGGCGGCGATCGCGCTCGAGTATGCCCGGGCCCAGCAGGAGATCGAACGCCTGGCGGTGCTCGAGGACCGCGAGCGCATCGCCAAGGAGCTGCACGACGGCGTCATCCAGGCGTTGTTCGCCGTCGGGATGGGCCTCCAGGGCACCGCGCTCATGTCGGCCGACGAAGAGCTCTCGGCCCGGGTCGAAGGAGCGGTCGCCGAGCTCGATCGCGTCATCCGGGACCTCCGCAACTACATCTTCGGCCTGCGCCCTGGCATCCTCGCCGACCGACAGCTCGACAAGGCCCTGCGGGCCCTGGTGGACGAGTTCCAGAGCCGAAGCGGCGTGGTCACCATCATCGAGCTCGACGAAGCCATCGCCTCCGAGCTGTCGACCGTCGCCGCCGACGTGGTGCAGGTGACGCGCGAGGCCCTGTCGAACGTCGGACGGCACGCCCAGGCGTCGACGTGCCGGGTCTCGCTCACCCAGAGCGACGGGTTCGCGGTGCTCGAGGTGGACGACGACGGGAGCGGGTTCGATCCCGCAACGAGCCGGCGCGGCGAGGGGCTCCGCAACATCGAGGACCGCGCCGCGGCCCTGGGCGGTGAGGCCTCGATCGAGTCCGTCCCCGCCCAGGGGACCACCGTGCGGGTCCGGCTCCCCATCTAGGGCCCTCGAGCACGAGCGCGAAAGCCCCTTGCGATTACGCCCGGTGCGACCCGACCCCCTACTGGACCACGAGCGCCGTCACCATGCCGTACATGCCGTGCGGTCCCTCGACGTGCGGAAGGATGTGGCAGTGGTACGCCCAAACGCCCGGATACTCCGCGTCCACGTACACGTCGAAGCGCTGGCCGGGCGCCACCGTCAGGGTGTCCGCCATGTAGCGCTGGGACGGCGGGAGGACGAATCCGTCCTCGGCCACCACCTCGAAGTGGAACCCGTGCAGGTGCATGGGGTGAAGCTGGGCGCCGTCGTTCGACAGGTGGATCAGAACGCCGTCGCCGAGCTCGGCCACGATCGGCTCGGTCGCGGGGAACTCCTTGCCGTTCAGCACATACCCCGTCGGCCCGTCGCCGAGGAACAGGGTCGCCTCCACGTCCACCGGCTGCCCGTAGAGCGCAGCCCAGTCGTCGCCCTCGGGCTGCACGTAGAAGGCGCCATACAGACCCCGGCCCACCTGCTCGGTCGAGTTGAAGTGCGAGTGGTAGACGTACATCCCGGGCGGGTCCACCACCTCGAACTCGTACGTGAAGAATCCGCCCGGCATGACCGGGTCCTGCGTGACGTACGGAACGCCGTCCATCCCGTTGGGGAGGGTGACGCCGTGCAGGTGCATGGTCGTGGGTTCGGACAGCTCGTTTCGAAGGACGATCCGGACCCGGTCTCCCTCCGAGACGCGGATCTCCGGCCCCGGGACCGTGCCGTTGAATCCCATGGCTTCGACGAACGTCCCGGGTTTGGTCTCCCAACGGACCTCCTCGGCCGTGAGCTCGAACACCTTCACCCCATCTTCGAGGGTGGGTTCGAGCGGCTGATTCCCGAGGGCTTCGGTTTCGGCGGGAAAGGCCTCCACTCCCTCTCGGTGTCCGTCCAGCATCTCCTGCACGGTGATCGCCCCGGTGGAGCCGTGGGCGCCCGTCGACCCGCTCGCGCCCGTCGCGACGTCCCCGGACGCGCCGACGGTGAGCTCGCCGTCCATCCCGAGATCCGCGTGGCCGGAGATCGTGCAGAAGATCCGGTAGGAACCCGGCTCGAGCGCCGGCACGACCAACGTCTCCGACTGTCCCGCCTGGATCTCCCCCGTGGTCTCGATCCCGGCGCCGGTGTCCACCGAGAAGTCGTGCGGCGCCGAACCGTCGTTCGCAACCGTGAACGTGAGCTCCTGACCGGCGGGCGCCTGGATCGCGTCGGGAGTGATCGCGAACTCGCTGAGCGAGACGCCGAACGTCGCCGGCGCCGCCTCCTCGTCGCCCCCTGCGCCCGGCCCCTCCTCCCCGCCGCCGCACGCGGCCGCGACGAGCGTCAGCGCGAG